>JADGBX010000177.1 GCA_015231265.1 Magnetococcales bacterium
AGAGGAGAAAAACAACACCACCGACCAAACCATCAAAACCAGCCACACCCAAGCGCGCCCATTTCACCCATATATTTCTTTTAGAAATATATACTCCCCACCCCTCGATGGTTTTGACGTTGATGTGCATTTCAAATATGGCAGGAAAGGAAAATGACACCGAATGATGTCATCTATAACAGAAGTGAGCGGGTGACACTGAACCCAAAAAAGCACACCCACCGTCGCCAAACAACAAAATCCAGCTTGCTTAACTTGATATTTTGCAAATAATATGCAAAATCTTACAACAAACGACCATTATGCCCGGTTGAATGGGAATGATCCATATCCCTTCCCAACCAAGGAACCTCGCTATGCTTGTCTCCTTCTCGGTTCAGAACTACCGCTCGTTTGCCGAACGGCAGCAGATCTCTCTCGTGGCAGGCACCTCCTCGCGCAAGCACGAGCGCCTCGCCTTTGAGACCGGCAACAGTCACGCCTCGCATCTACTGCGTACCGCCTGCCTCTTCGGACCCAACGGCTCCGGCAAGAGCAGCCTGATCAAGGCGATGCAGTTCTATAAGCTATTCGTATTGACATCAGCGAAGATGCAAACAGGTGAGCACATCTCCCTGACTTCTTTTCTTCTGGATCAAGAGTGGCGGCAGAGCCCCTCGGAGTTTGAAGCGGAGTTCATCGATCCCGCGACCGGCGCTTTCTTCCAGTATGGTTTTGTGGTGGATCAGGAGCGGGTGTGGCAGGAGTGGCTTTTCCGCCGCACGGCAAAAAAAGGGAGCAAGATGCTGGAGCTGTTCCAACGGCTCTACGATCCGGAGCGCCAAGCGTACACGGTCACCTTCAATCACAATCAGGTTAAAGAGAAGAAGAGCCGAAAACAGGACTGGATCGAGGCCACTACCGACAACGCTCTACTGCTCTCCACCGCCGTTCAGCTTAACGCCAACTCCTTTCAGGAAGTCTTTGAATCTATATATGATTCTTGGGATATTTTGGACTCTCCTGGTCGGCTGTTTTCGGGCTATACGGCCCAACAGTGCCATGAAAACGAGGAGAGGTGGAAACAACGCATTCAACATCTGATGAGCCGGGTGGATATTCCGCTGCACGATATTGAGAGTGTGCCGAAGGATCTGGATTTCGACGACGATGGTCACGCCAGACCTGACCCGAACGAAATCCTGGGGTTTAAAAAAGAGAAGGAGAAATTTGAACTCTGCGCCTTTGATGTCTCCTTTCTCCATAGCGATAGTGACGGTAAACCGATCCCTTTGAAGCTCCAGGAGGAGTCCGACGGCACCCAGGTGCTTTTCGGGCTGGCCGGGCCGATTCTCTATACTCTGGATCGAGGAACCAGTCTGGTCGTCGACGAGTTGGGCAACAGTCTTCATCCACACGCGCTGCGCTTTATTGTCGAGCTGTTTCTCAACCCGAAGACCAACCCCAACAACGCCCAGCTGATCTTCACCAGCCACGAGACCTACGTGCTGGCCGACAATCTGCTCCATCAGGATCAGATCTGGTTGTTGGATAAGGGAGAGCAGAAGCAGACGGTTCTTGTGCCCCTGTCGGACTTCAATGTCCGGCAGTATGCGGCGTTTCAGAAAGCCTATCTTGCGGGACGCTTTGGAGGGGTGCCGCGCATCGGCGATCTTCCGGAGAATTTCATCCCTTCACGATCAACCTCGACCAGCGGCGACGAGGGGTAACACCATGGCACGCACACGCTACAGACCCAAACTGCGCCTGACACCACAACCAGCAAAACGCGGCACAACAACAGGCAACAGAGACCCTCAGAAAAAGATATTAATCGTTACTGAGGATGAAAAATCCGCACCCTATTATCTTCGCGAGATTAGAGATTCTTTTAAATTAACAGCAACACAAGTAAAAGTAAGTGGTGAGAGCGGCTCCGACCCCATGAGCGTCTACAAACATGGGGTGAAACTCTATGAGGCTAGCCGGAAAGCGGATGATCCCTTCGATGCGCTCTTCTTCGTCTTTGACCGCGACACACATTCCCAGTATGGCGAAGCGCTGGCCACCATCGATACCTATTCCAAAAAACGCAACGCACCCAAAACCGTCAAGGCGATCACCTCCCTGCCCTGTTTCGAGTACTGGTTTCTTCTGCACAGCCCCCACCACTCACGCACCAATCCCCATCAGGCAAGCTTCCATGCAACCAGCACGAAATCCGTGTGTGACGTAGCCATCAGCCGTTTGAAGAGAGTGGATGCTGCTACATTCGGACGCTACAACAAAGGGACGAAAGGGCTCACCGCAAAGCTAGGCCATACTCGTCGCCGACAGGCACAAAAAGACGCTGAAAAGGTGATACAACAACACGGCGGCAGGAAAGGCGCCTTAAGAAAAGTGCTGTGCCAGCATCATCCCGTCGATGCCATCCACACCTGGAGCCCGCACACGCTCATCCATGATTTACTCCAATACATGAAGCGCGTTCAGCGTCGTTTCCGAAAGCAATCCTAACACCCCTGGACCGTTACTCCTCCTCTTTAAGCTCGATCTTCAGGAAGCGCAGCGCCTCGGTGATCGGGATGAAGTCGTTGATGCGCGTGTTGGGTATGCCTCGTACGGCAATCGCCACCACATTACCGAGCTCATCCACCAGCGGCCCACCGCTATTGCCCGGATTGATGCTGATATCGACTTGATGGAAGGTCATTGCCTTCACTTTATCTATATAGGTTTTATTCATCATCCCTTTGGTGATGGTGTTTTGCCGCTCCCTGTCCAACGGCGCGCCGATGGAGAACACCTGCTCCAGTTTCTTGACCGGAGGATCGAGACGTAGAGGCAGGGCGTTGGCGCTGCGGATGGGCGCCTTGATCAGTGCAACATCGCGATTGACATGGTTTCTGACCACCTCGCCCTCCAGCTCGACACCGTTATTGAAAACGATCTGCACCGTTTTAGACGCTCCAACTACATGATTATTAGTCAGAATATGGCCTTCCTCGGAAACGATGAATCCGCTGCCATGGCCACTACTGGTCTTGATCAACACCGTACCGTTCAACACCCTGTCCGGCGCCGTTGTGACGAGGCCTTTGTCGAGAGGGATCTTAGCGAAGACGATGGCCGCCTCCGATATGGGGGTGAACTGGCTTTTCGATTTCGTCAACAACACTTTTTTGAAGCTCTCTTTAGCCCCCAGATTCGTTACGTTCTGTTCATAGGCGCGTCTGAACAGTTCTATGAAGCCGTTGTTAAACCGATCCAGTTCTTTGACATAGGACTCCACCACCACAGTGTCAATGATCTTCTCAGTCAGAGGGGAGTAGACCATCCAGTTGGCCTTGAGATACAACTCGCCGCCATAGGTGCCGGTTGAGATCCAGCCGCCCGGAAAGAGATCTCGAGGAGCGAAAAAATCGATCGCATAGTGTTCACAGAGATTGCCGCGAATCTCCTGAATATCGACACCAACCTGATAGTCGGCTGTTTTATGCTTCTTGGAACCGACGAAGAGTTCGCTCGGATCGCCTTTCACAGGATAGTTCATGAGTTTCATGGTGTCATAGAACATCTTACCCAGATAGGTGTTCCAGTCGCCCAGCTCTTCCATGCGTTCCCTGTCCCAGACCACCCTCTGTTCGGGCCTGATGAGCCAACCGTTACAGCGGGGAATGCCCAGTGTGCTTTTATTGCGAGATGGCCAGTGAGCCACCGTCGCACTGTATTTGATAGAGCTGATCGCTTTGGCAAAGGCGAAGGTCGCGTATGACGACTCCGAGCGCGTGAACATGCCCTCCTTATCCAGTGTCGGAAAGGCCGCGGAGGGGGGTTTCGGCACCTCCATCATCAGCGTCGGCGTGGTGCAACCGGCAGCCAACAGAGGTACTACGATCATCAATGAATAGAGCAGCTGTTTGCGTAACTTTCCAACATCAATATTAATAGCACTCATCTGTGACACACCCTCAATAATCGTATTCGTTACAATATATCACTCAGATAATCTACCCTGATCATTTCACACCGTCAAGACCACAGCGGGGGTAATATCCTACTCGACTTGAGAGCATCTGAGTCGTAGGCGCCCTCCCCCCTCCACGCCTCTTTTCCATCCCCCCCTCCGACTTACTGTAAGGAAATCCAAGCCCATGATTATTCGTGAGATGAAGTGGGATGACATCCCGCCGCTCGTTGACCTGGGCGCTCGCATGCACGCCGAGAGCCCCGACCTTGCCGCCTTCCCCTACGCACCGGAGGCGGCAACGCAGTTTTTGTCGCACATCGTGGACGCACCGACGCAGCTCTGCCTGGTGGCCGAGAAGGCGCCGGGTGAGATCGTCGGCTTCTTCTACGGCATGGTGACACAACACTACTTCTCCAAAGAGCTCTACGCCATCGACTTCGCGCTCTATGTCTGCCGGGAGGTACGCCACACCCCTGCCGGTGGCCGAGCGGCAGTGGCCCTGCTCAAGCGCTACGTCGCCTGGGCACGGGACCACGGTGCGGCAGAAATACAGCTCGGCATAACCACCGGGATCCACCCGGAGCGTACGGGCCGATTCTATCAACGCATGGGTTTCCGACCGGCGGGAACCCTCTACACCATGAAAGGGTAATCACCATGGGCGGATTCTCAAAAATGTTGGGGCTTGACCAACCAAAACACAGCGCTCTTCCACCTCCCTCTCCCCCTCCTGAATCACTGAAGAAGCATGAGAGAGAGATCAACACTAACAGGGAGAAAGCACGACGCCGGACACGCAACGCCTATGGGCGCAACGCGACCATCCTCACCGGTGGACAGGGTGTCCAGGGCAGCACGGCCACCGCATCCACCAAGAAGACTCTTTTGGGACAGTGATCATGAACGACATCGGACAGAAGATCATACGCCGCTATTCGGCACTTAAAGAGGCGCGGGGCTCGTGGGAGTCGCAGTGGCGAGAGGTGGGCGATCACGTTCTGCCGCGCAAATCCACCTTTCAGGGCGGTCGCGAGAAGGGGGCGCGCCTGACGCGCAGAACCTACGACTCCACCCCACGACACGCCAACACCCTGCTGGCGGCGGCGCTGCACGGCATGCTCACTTCGCCATCATCGAAGTGGTTCTCTCTGCGTCTGCGCGGGGTTCCCGACCACATCGAGACGCTGCCCGAGGTGTCACGCTGGCTGGAGACGGCTGAGGCGACCATCTATGAAGAGCTGAACACCCCGGCAGCGGGATTCTCCTCGCACATGCACGAGATTTACACCGACCTGCCCGCTTTCGGCACGGCGATCCTCTTCGTCGGTGAGAACAACCGCAGCGGTGGGCCGCTTTTCCAGTCCCGCCCCCTCTCCGATTGCGTTATCGCCGAAAACGCCGACGGCATCGTCGATACCCTCTACCGCCGGTTTACCTGGACGGTGCGACAGACGGTGCAGCAGTTCGGCAAGGAGGCACTCTCCGCCCCTCTCCAGCGCCTGATCGATCAAGGGGAAATGGATAAGGAGATCGGCATCATCCACGCTGTCTTCCCCCGTGAGGAGCGGGATCATGGCCGTCGCGATGCCCGCAATCTCCCCTGGTCCTCCCTCTATGTGGAGGAGGAGAGCAAACACCTGATCTCCGAGAGCGGCTACGAAGAGATGCCCTACATGGTCGCACGGTGGTCCAAGGCGACCGGCGAAACCTACGGGCGCGGTCCCGCCATGGATGCCATGGAGGATATCTCCATGCTTCAGGAGATGACCAAAACCCTCATCCGCGCCGCCCAGAAAGTGGTGGATCCCCCGCTTCAGGTTCAGGACGACTCCGCCTTGTCTCCTGTGCGCATGGCGCCGGGGGCGTTGACGTTTCGCCGCCCCGGTTCCGAACCGATCAGGCCGCTCCAGACCGGCAGCAACATCCCCATCGGCCTGGAGATGATCCAGGCGGTTCAGCAGAAGATCTACGCCGCTTTCTTCGTCGATCAGCTCCAGCTCAAGGAGTCCCCCAACATGACCGCCACCGAAGTGATGGCGCGTCAGGAGGAGCGTCTACGCATGATGGGGCCGGTGTTGGGCCGCTTGCAGACCGAGCTGCTCGGGCCGCTCTTGGATCGGGTGTGGGGGGTGATGTGGCGCGCCGGTCGCTTCATGGAGCCACCGGAGATTCTCTCCGGACTGCCGTTGCGCATCGAGTACGTCTCTCCCATCGCTCGGGCGCAGAAGCAGATCGAGGCCCAGGCGGTTGCGCGCGTCTATCAGTTCGCCGGTCCCATTGCCCAGCATCAGCCCGAGGTGATGAAGGCGATCAACGGGACGAAACTGGTCCGTCATCTCAGTGAGCTGTTCGGGTTGCCGCCGAGCATTCTCCGCTCCGAACGGGAGTTGGAGAAGATCAAGCAGGAGGAGATGGCCATGATGCAGCAGCAACAGCAGGCGATGCAGGCGCAGCAGATGCTTGCCGTAGGCGAGAAGATGGCCAAAATCGAGAAGACCACTGCCGAAGCGCAGGCAATGGTGCAGTGAGTCGTACGACGACGGGGGAGCAGAGGATACATACTCTCCCGTCGTCGGTCAGGTGGTTATCCGTGGTCGTTAGGTGGTAAATCCGTGGTCGTTAGGTGGTAAATCCGTGGTCGTTAGGTGGTAAATCCGTGGTCGTTAGGT
>JADGBX010000178.1 GCA_015231265.1 Magnetococcales bacterium
GTCTCTCGTTTGATGAATCCACCGGGGATGCGTCCTGCGGCCCAGGTTTTTTCCTGGTAATGCACGCCCAGGGGCAGAAAATCCATGCCGGGGCGCGCCGATTTCTCAGCGGTAGCCGTCACCAGAAGCATGGTTTCGCCATAGGTCACGACCACGGAACCGTTGGCCTGTCGGGCCATCCTGCCGGTCTCTATGGTCAGGGTCTCCTGACCGAATTGTACTGTTCTTTTATGAATGTCAAACATCTCTATTCTATCTTCCTGTGGTGTCGGCCCCTGAAAGTATCGGACCGCATGTTATGTGGGGGGTTGGTGCTGCAACAGCACCGTGTGGAGAGAAGCCGGTACGCAGGTCGTGCGCCTGATCCGGTCTCTCCGTGCCTCTGCAACCCTGACGTGTACACAAGAAGAGGATCTCCTGCTTTCCTTTGATTCAACGGTGGGTTCTCATCGCCTCCCCATGAAGCCGGGGAGTAGGAGAGACCACTGTTGAACCAAACGAAGGCGCAGGCCTGCCCACGCACTCATGCACACACCATCCGACACAGCCACCATGACCGAGAATCCTCGTGACCCCCGGCCATGACAGATACCGTAACGCTGCCGGATGGCAGGTGTGATCCTTACTTACGCAGTCCCAAGCTCTGGATCAGCTTGGCGTACCGGCTCCGCTCTTCACGCTGGAGATAGTCCAGCAGACGGCGGCGGCGGCCAACCATCTTCAACAGACCACGACGGGAGTGGTGATCCTTGTGGTTGGACTGAAGATGCCCGGAGAGATTGTTGATGCGCTCGGTAAGAATGGCAACCTGTACCTCAGGGGAACCGGTATCGCCCTCTTTGATGGCGTATTCGGCGATGAGCGCCTGTTTGCGCTCAGGGGTGATCGACATCGGGAGACTCCTTGTCAAATGGTTGATTTATCGGGAGGTTTATTGGCATATCCGGGCTAAGAACAGAGCAATCCGATCAGAGATTGAAGCCCCGTTTTGAACGGCAGGAGCGCCATGACCGGCCCTCCTGTCTGGGTCCAAGCTCGGCAAGAGCCCCCAGAGTGCCTTCCGGACCGATGATCCTGACAACGCCTGCGTCAATCTCCGGATCGTCGGCAATACGGATGGTCTGTCCGTGACGGATTCTATACCAATCCTCCCCATGTAGACGTAGTGCCGGGATGTCGTCCAGCACTCGATCCACGGGGTGGAGCGCTTCATGCAACCTTCCTTCGGCAGCATAACACTCCAACTTCTGGAAACCAACAGCATTTTCCTTGAAAAAACCGAGGGTTTCCGTGCGGGTCAAACGGATGAGATGGGCGCCACACTCCAGTGATCGCCCCATGTCACGCGCAACGGCCCGCACATAGAGCCCCTTGCTGCAACGCAGGGACAGAGTTGCGACGTTATCGACATACTGCTCCAACGTCAATGCCTTGATCTGCACACGCCGTGTCGGCATGTCGGGTGCCTCACCCTTGTGTGCCAGTTTATAGGCGCGTTGACCGTTCACTTTGATGGCGGAGTGGGCCGGTGGAACTTGATCGATCCAGCCTTGAAAGTCAGGAAGTACCGCTTCCAACGCCTGCCGTGACGGATAGTTGTCGCTTTCGGAGATCACGGTGCCCGTGAGGTCTCCCGAATCGGTCTCCGAGCCGAAGCGCATCTCGAACCGGTAGCCTTTGTCCCCTTCAAGAACATGGTTGACCACCTTGGTCGCCTCGCCAAAGGCGATGGGCAGAAGGCCGTCGGCAAAAGGATCCAACGTTCCTCCATGGCCCGCCTTGGCAGCATTAAACAGCCGCCGCGCCTTCTCCACTGCCTGGAAGGAGGAGATCCCCACCGGTTTGTCCAGCGCCAACCAGCCGTGAATCGGCTCGCCGCGCTTTCTGCCACGTCGTCCCATCGCCGCTACTCCCGTCCATCCTCTTCCGGCGGAATATCCAGCGCATTCAGCAGACGACCGATGTGTTCGGCATACTCGAACGAACCATCCAGCTCAAACTGCATCAATGGTGTCCGACGCAAGCGCAGACGTCGGGCAACCTGACGCTGAATATAACCAGCCGCATGATTGAGCCCCTCCTGATGGGCTGCGGCACTCTTTTCATCGTGTTGGCCGATCAGGGAGAAGTAGACACGGGCGTGACGAAGATCACCACTCACTTCGATGTCGGTGATGTTGATGATGCCGGTAAGGCGATAGTCCTTGATGTCGCCCCGAGTGAGAAGATCCGCCAACACCTTGCGAATCTCACCCCCGACACGCTCTGTACGCATACTCATTGTCGTGTGGTTCCATTGGATTTTGGGGAAAGTGGGTGTGAATTCCGCTCCGAAGAGGCTGCTCCGTGTCATGGGCGCTCTTTGCCGGAACGGAAAAAGCAACACCATGGAACCGATGTCTCCGCACCCTCACTTCTGGGAGGGCGCAAGGCCTCGTCAAGAATAGGAGCCGTCAACGCCATAAGAGACGTCGACACGGAGGAACCGAGGTTCCACACCTCCTTCTTCTTTGTGGCTTCTATAGAATTTCTACATGATGATCCAGCAGTGAGACGCGCCCGGAGCGCTCGACCCACTCGATGATCTTCCGAACACGCGACTGCAAAGGCGGCGCAGAGTCGGCAACCAACGCAATCCCCAGGATCGCTCCTTGATGGACATCCTGGCGATCCACCTCGGCCGCAGCCACTTCAAAACGACGACGCAGTTCGGCAAGCAGGGATTTGATGATGCCCCGCTTCTCCTTGAGAGAGCGCACACCCGGCAACGCCAATTCCAACTGCAGTGCGGCGATGCGCATGACACCCTCCCGAGGAGACCGAATCCTCCGCAATACTCAGAATTCCCGACACCATCACATTTCGATGGTCTGGCGAACCTCCTGCTCGGTGTAAACCTCAATGGAGTCACCGGTTTTGATGTCGTTGAAGCGTTCGAGAGCAATACCGCACTCCATGCCCTCCTTCACCTCTTTGGCGTCATCTTTGAAACGCTTGAGGGCGGCAATGGGGCCCTCGAAAATGACGACGTTGTCTCGCAGCAGACGCGCCTTGGCATCGTAGCGAACAACCCCTTCCGCCACCTGACACCCGGCAATGTTGCCGACCTTGGAGATGCGGAACACCTCGCGTACTGCCGCCATGCCGAGAACCGTCTCCTCGACTCTGGGAGCCAGTTGTCCCTCCATCGCTTGGCGCACATCATCCATGAGATCATAGATGACGTTGTAGAAGCGAAGCTCGATCCCTTCTCGTTTGGCCAGTTCACGGGCCTTGGCATCGGCACGAACGTTGAAACCGAAGACGATGGCGTTGGAGGCGATGGCCAGCATCACATCCGATTCGTTGATACCACCCACCCCGGAGTGGATCACGGTGCCCTTGATCTGTTCGTGATCGATCTTGGCCAGGGCGTCGGCCACCGCTTCCACGGAGCCGTGCACGTCGGCCTTGACCACCACTTTCAGCTCCTCTTTCTCCCCCTCCTTGATGCGGCTGAAGAGGTCGTCGAGCTTGGCGGGAGCGTTCTTGGCCTGCTCCTGCTCCTTGAGTTGGTGCTGACGGAACGCGGCGATATCACGAGCGCGGCGCTCATCCTGAACCACGACCAGATCATCACCAGCATTGGGCACACCCGAGAGACCGATGATCTCCACCGGCGTTCCGGGAGGCGCCTCAGTGATCTTCTTGCCGCGGTCGTTGAGCAGGACGCGAACACGTCCCCACTCGGCGCCCACCACAAAGACATCACCATCGCGCAGCGTTCCGTTCTGAACCAGACAGGTGGCCACGACACCGCGGCCTCGATCCAGTTTCGCCTCCACCACGGCTCCCCGAGCCCGCTTGTCGGGATTGGCCTTGAGAGTCATCATCTCCGCTTGCAGAGAGATCATCTCCTCCAGGTCGGTCAAGCCTTCTCCGGAGTGAGCAGAAACCGGAATGAACATGGTCTCACCACCCCACTCCTCCGGAATCAACTCGAACTCAGAGAGCTGCTGTTTGATCCGGTCGGGGTTGGCGCCCTCTTTATCCATCTTGTTGACGGCAACGATGATGTTGACGCCCGCTGCCTTGGAGTGATTGACCGCTTCGACGGTCTGAGGCATCACACCGTCGTCAGCCGCAACCACCAGAACCACGATATCGGTCACCTTGGCACCACGGGAACGCATCGCCGTAAAGGCAGCGTGACCCGGTGTATCCAGGAAGGTGATCTTATCACCGCTGGCCAGATTCACCTGATAAGCACCGATGTGCTGGGTGATTCCACCATGTTCGCGGGAGGTGACATCGGTCTCACGAATCGCGTCCAGAAGCGAGGTCTTACCATGGTCGACATGGCCCATGACCGTCACCACCGGATTGCGAGACACCAGAGTGCCCTCATCATCGTCCTTGTCGGCCAGTTCAGCGGCAATGGCCGCCTCTTCCGAGATCGGAATCGCCTTGTGACCCATCTCCTCCACCACCAGAACGGCGGTGTCCTGGTCCAGAGTCTGGTTGATGGTAACCATCATGCCCTGTCCGAAGAGCAGCTTCACCACCTCCGATGCCTTGACTGCCATACGGGCAGCAAGTTCACCGACGGTGATGGTCTCCGGAATCTGGACATCGCGCACCACCGGCGTCGGCGGAACGATAGGCTCCTGGGGCTGCGCCCGTCCACGACGACGACGACCTCGCCCTCTGCCACCGCCACCACGGCCCACACCGGCGGCTCCTGCGCCACCCTGCGGAACACCGGCACCCTTGCGACCTTTGCGCTTGACGCCCGGCTGTGCCCGACGACGCTCCTCCTCCTCGCTTGTCTTGCGACGCTCCTCCTGAACACGCTTCAACTCGCGCATCTCTTCACGCTGGGCCAAACGCTTGGCCATCAGCGCTTCCACCTTCTTACGCGCCATCTCATCCCGCTGATGCCGCGTCATCTTTTTGGCTTTTTCGTCCGGCTTCTCATTGAGAATGCCATCCGCTTCCTCAACCAGCTTCTCCTGATCAAGAACCTTCGCAGCCGGTGCTGCCTGTTTGGTTTTCTCGGCAGCCTTCGGCTTTTTGCTCGTGTCAGCCGCCGGTTTTTTGGTGGCGACCGGCTCGGCTTTAGCAGCTTCCTTCGGAGTCTCGGCAGCCTTTTTCGGTGCGGCATCCGGTGCAGATTCGGGCGCAGCGGCAACCTTCTCGGCCGGCTCTTCCTTAACCTTCTGTTCAGCAGGCGGCGTTTCCGGTTCAGCCTGTGTTTCGGCAGGTTTTTCGGTGGCCTCTTTCGCTTTGGCAGCGGCTTCAGCAGCACGCGCCTCTGCCTCTTTGGCCTCCTGTTCGGCACGCTCTTTCGCTTCACGCGCCTCCTGTTCGGCCTTCTCTTTGGCCTCTTTGGCTTCCCGTTCGGCGCGCTCTTTCGCTTCAAGCGCCTCTTGGGCCGCTCTCTCTTTGGCAGCCAGCGCCTCCGCCTCACGCTTCTTCTTCTTCTCCAGCTCGAAAGCGCGCTTCTCGTCATCGGTCATCGGCTGCAGAATCTGCTGCTTCTGCGGTCGCTGAGACGACGATTTCTGCGACCCCGCTCCGTCCTGCTGATCACGAGCAGATCCACCCTGCTGTGCTGTGCCACCGCGTGAACCAGCGCGTCCGGAACCGGACTCCCCTTCGGACTTGACGAAGGTCCGCTTGCGCCGGACCTCCACCACCACACTCTTGCTGCGGCCATGGGAGAAGTTCTGTTTGACGGATCCTCCCTCCACCGTCTTGCGCAGCACGATTTTGCGTGGTGCCTTCAAGCGAAGCTTCTTCTCGCCGTCGGGGCTTTTCTTAGTGTCGCTCAACAGAACTCTCCCAAATATCAATCAACCCATAAAGAATGCCCGCCATCGCAAGGCATCCATTCGGATTCTCGGATACAACCCCGGCACGGTGATGGTTTGCACCGCTACCGGTCCACGTCCACAGGCGGCGCCCAGGCGCTCCCTGTCCAGTACATCAAGGGGTGCAACACCCCCACGCATTCGGAGCAGTCGCTCCACCTTCTCCCGCGTATGATCCGCCACATCGGCCGCCAACAGTACCAGCGGCTCCACTCCCTCCTCCAACAGATGACGAAGGGAGTCAACACCGAGCTGAGCACCACCGGCCCGTTTGGCCAGACCAACCGATTCGATCATGCGCCGCGACAACTGCTCCCCGATCTTCAGAAGCTGCTGCTCGCTCTCCGGTTGCGGCAGAATCAAGCCCTTCGGCATGCGCATACGCACGGTTCCGGAGAGAAAAGCGCTGAGGCTGGCTCGGTCGGAACAGACATACATTCCACGACCCGGAAGCCGCCCGGCCAGATCCAACACCGGTGCCCCATCGGGTCCGACCACGAACCGCAGCAGCTCCGAATCAGGCAGCAGATCACGGCTCACCGCGCACTGGCGGGTGGACCGATCGTCCTCACTGCACCGACGACTGCCTTTACGCGCCATCGGGTGCCGGGGCATCGGGTGCCGGGGCATCGGGTGCCGGGGCATCGGGTGCCGGGGCATCGGGTGCCGGGG
>JADGBX010000179.1 GCA_015231265.1 Magnetococcales bacterium
GACCACCACCATGCGGGAGATTCCCGACCCGGATGAGATCGACGCCATCGGCAACGGTGTCAACACCCTATCCCGCGCCCTCTCCTCCAACATTCGTACCATCCGGCTCCAGACCGGCAGCATTACTGCGCTTACGGAAGAGATGCTCGCCGTGCGTCAGTTACTGGACGAGGATTCCCAAAATCTCAAAAGCATGTCCGAGACTATTGCTACCGAGAACGATCGGCTGCGGACGCAGTTCGACACGATCCAGGCAACCACGGCCGCGTCGCGAAACTCCATGGAGAGCATGGGCAATGCAAGCCGGGAGGTCTCTACGAATATTACCAGCATCGCTACAGCCGCAAGCGATGCCAGCCTGAATGTGAACGTCACCTCCGACTCGGCCAGTGAGATGACCAGCTCCGTGGCATCGGTGCGGGAGAGTCTCACGCAGTTTGAAAACGCCCTTAATGCGGTTGTTGAGGCCATCTCAGTGCAGTCCAGCAGCCTCAATTCGATCCGCCAACTCTCCGAGTCGGTGAACGATGCGTCCGAAAAAGCGCGCAAGCAGGCTGAAGCGAGTCAGACGGTCATAAACAACCTCGCCGATACGGGGCGTCGCATCGGTGATGTGGTAGATACCATCAACGATATCGCCGAACAGACCAACATGCTGGCCCTCAACGCAGCAGTGGAGTCGGCAGGAGCGGGAGAGGCCGGTAAAGGGTTCGCCGTGGTCTCCAACGAGGTGAAGGAGCTGGCACGACAGACCGAGGCCGCCACCAGCGGCATCGAAGAGCAGGTGAATCAGATTCTCACCCAACTGGAAGATGTCACCGACGCCTCACACTCGACGCTCAAAGTGATACAGACCATTGATGAATCGAGCAGAAACATCGCCCACACCGTTGAGGATCAGGCACAATCCCTCACCAGCATCAGCAACTCCGTTGAAGACGCCGTTGCTGCCAATCAGACAGTCACCGGCGCCCTGCAGCAGCTTGAAGAGTCGGTAGGCAATGTGGAAGGGGCTGCCAACGAAGCCTCCGGACGTACCGAGGAGATCGCCTCGACCACTTCCCAGGTCGCCGACTCCGCCATCAATATGCAACAACAGACCGAGTCGGTCCTGCAAGAGGCTGAAACCATCCAGAGCGCCATCACGGAAACCAACACCACCTCACAATCGGTGGAGAACACTCTGGGCTCTATTCTGGAACGGCTGCGCCATCTGCACGGAACCATCGACCGCTTTAGTCTGATCGCCGACACCTCCCGAGAGGTGAGCGATGCGCTCTATGCGGCACAATCCTCCTTTACAGTTGGAGTCGGTGCTTTCCCGGTGGGTAAGATGAAGGCGCACACCCTCAGCCTGCTGGGTAACCTGAAAGCCGCGGTGACTGCGGAAACGGGGCTGGATCAGACGATTCTCGATGCGCAGAAGAGCTGCCCAATCACTACCTGGATGGACGGCGATATCGCAGGCATGCTTCGAGAGCATCCCGAGTTCCCCACTCTTGAAACAGCGCTGCGCCGCTTCAACACCCTCTTTCTTCAAGCTGCTGACGCACTGGACGCAAAACAGTATGATGTGGCCAGAACCCGATCGTCGGAGTGTCACGACGCCCGAGAGTCTCTGTTCTATACTGTGAATCTCCTTTATATGGATAGCGGAAAGTTCAACGCCGGATCACCGTAGAGCCCCTACACCATGCATCGAAAAACAGCCGTTCTCCTGGTCCAGCTCGGTACACCGGAGGCCCCGACCGCTGATGCTCTGCGGCCCTATCTGGAAGAGTTTCTTTCCGATCAAAGGGTAGTGGATCTCCCCCGCTGGAAGTGGTGGCCGATACTACACGGCGTTATCCTGCGCAAACGGCCTGCCCGCTCTGCGCAACTCTACGCCGCCATCTGGGGTGAAGATGGTCTCTCACCACTCATGCGAACAACCCGCGATCAGACCGATGGCCTGCGCCAACGTCTGCACGCCAGCGACCCGGAGCTGATTGTCACATTCGCCATGCGCTACGGTGCGCCCTCCATTCCGGACGTTCTGGCGGAACTCCATGACAAAGGGGTAGAGCGCCTTCTGGTTGTGCCGCTCTTTCCCCAATACGCAGGGGCAACCAACGCCTCCGTGGTGGATGCGATCTATCACGGTCTGGCAGCTCGGCGGTATATTCCTACGGTGAGAATGTGTGATCCCTTTTTCGACCATCCCGGCTATATCCGGGCACTGGCGGCACGGGTTCGTGAGGCGTCGCTCAGGAATGCTCACTGGGAGGATGAGCGTTCGATGCTGCTGATGTCATTCCATGGTATTCCGGAGCGACACGCCACCGAGGGAGACCCCTATGGGGATCACTGTCGGAAGACGGCCAGATTGCTGGCGAAGGAGCTGGAACTTAAGGAGGGTGCGTGGAAGCTGGTTTTTCAGTCCCGATTCGGCAAAGAGCCATGGCTGACTCCCGCCACCGATACCACCCTGACCAAGCTTCCCGGTCAGGGGGTGACGCGCATTACGATACTCTGCCCCGGTTTCGTTGCCGACTGCCTTGAGACTCTGGAGGAGATCGCCATCTCCGGCAAGGAGACCTTTATGGAGGCAGGCGGAGAGTCGTTCGAATATCTCCCCTGCCTCAACGATCATGAAGCGTGGATGCACGGTCTGGAGAGCATCGTCCGGACCGAACTCTCCGGCTGGATTCCTTCGTCCCAGTGAAAGACCCGGAAGTGACCGTCACTCTCGGATGACTATGGCGTGTCTTCAATTAGGGCCTGAAAACGCACCATGCTGCGTTGTTCATCGCTCATTTGGCCGTACCAAACCGCGCTCCTCACGCCTTGCCTGCTGCATTTTCAGGCACAAACGCGATTTCGTTCAAATTGAAAACATACCCTAAGTCTGCACGGCGTACCGCTGCATCATCTCCGTCAACCGATTGGCAACCACCTTGAACACACCCACCCGGTTGAACAGCGCGTATCCGGAGAGACGCACATTGTCCCCCTTCTCCTTCACCCGGACAATGTGAGAATCCATCTGGGCATTGAAGCGATTCACGCCACTGATCGCATCCCGGATCTCATTACTGTTGCCCAAGGACTCGTCGATGAGATCGTTGACACCTCTGAAACCGTCCACCGCTTCGGAAACACCGCCGTTTACCTCATCAATGCTGCCGGTGATCTGCTGAATCGTCGTGTCCACCTCATCATAACCACTCTTGGTATCGTCGATCAGGCGGGAGACTTCGTTGGTCTCCTCACGCACTTTGTTCATGGAGATAGCCAGCTCGTTGATGGTGCTGGTCTGATCATCCACCACATTGAGAATCTCCTGATTGGCGTACTCGATCCTCTTGATGCTCTCCAGCATCTGATCCGCCACCTCACTCACCTCTTTGGTGCCTGATTGGATCTCATCCACCTTTTCGGAGATCATCTTGGTGGCATCACCGGTCTGACTGGCCAGCCCCTTCACCTCGTTGGCCACCACTCCGAACCCTTTGCCCGCCTCACCGGCTCCGGCGGATTCGATGGCGGCATTGAGTGCCAGCATGTTGGTCTGTTCGGCGATGTTGCTGATCACTCCCACCACTTTGCCGATCTCCATCGCCATATTGGAGAGCTTCTCCATCATTTTGGCATTGCTCTTGGCGTGCTCATCGGCTGTAAGGGACTCCTGACTTGCCGCTTGACACTGCTTTCGCACCCCTCCGAGAGAGGCGGTCATCTCATCGACGGCTGAGGCAACGGCACCGATGTTGAACGTCACCCGTTCCACCGCCCCACGCACCATCTTGATGCTGCTACCGACCTGGCTGGACGCTCCGGCCATGGAGTTGATGGTGGAAGCGGTGGTTTGTGCAGAGGAGGAGATGGCATCCAGACTGCCATGCATGTCCAAACCGGAGCGGTTGATCTGATCCAGCTTGCTGTTGGTGTTTTGCGCCGTGTTGTCCATGCCGGAAAGGCGTTGGCGGGAACCGCCGGAAACCTCCGCCATCTTATGAGAACGCACTCTGAGGTCCTCGATGCCAGCCACCACGACACCCGCTTCACGGTTGAGCGCATGACTCGCTTCCAGCACTTCATGCACCCCTTCGGAGACGACGTCCAGCATCTCCTTGGTGTCGTTGCGAATCTGCTTTAGACTGCTGGCCAGAAGGCCGATATTTCCCAGCGACTCCTTAACATCAAGCCGTACATTCATATCACCGCTTGCCAGAGCCGATGCATACGTGAGACAGCGGTTGACCGGTGTCAGTAGACGAATCTGCATCACACCAACCACGATCAGGATGAACAGCAGGGTACCGAACACCGTAAGGGCAATTGTGGTGGTGTAGTCACCCTGTCGATCCTTGACCGACGCTCTCTTATGCTTTTCCACTTCGTACAACAGCATTCCGATCCGGCCCGACTTGACCAGAACCGAGACGAACCCCTCATCCATGATCAACTGAGATTCACGCATCATGACCGGGTTAGTTGTCTCCCGCCGATCCAAGGCTTTCCACTGCTCGATGGCGGGAATCAGCCCGTCGATGTCCTGAATCAGCTCCTGCCCCACCTCCTGCATGCGGGCCAGCGCGGGAATCTGCACCATATCCAGATTCCGGCTGTTGGCGATCACCTTCAATGCCAGACTCTTGGCTTCACTCAGAAGAATCATCACGTCGTTGGATTCTCCGGGAATCTCGGACGCCTCAACACCCGCCGCCTGAACGAGACGCGCTCGGGTCAGAATCAGGGCGACCTCCCCCGTATCCCGACTGAGAGTCGTGATCTTTTCCTGACTCTTTAGAGCATGATCAACCATGGATGTCATCGCGAACACGCCGACGATTCCGATCACCACTGCAAGCACTGCAATCACTGCATGTGCTGTCAATATCCCGGACTTCACCTTCACTTTCCGCAGGCGCTTAACGATTTTTCCAGCGTATTCTGAAAGAGCGGAAGTCCTTTCGGAGAGAGAGGAAGCCCCCTCTCTTGAACGGGACAGATATTTGTTCAACATGTCGGAAACCCCAATGCGGCAACAGAGTGTCTCTGGTATCGAATGCACCGGCAGCAGGTGTCTGCACGACACCCCTCATCCACCGGGCGGATTTTCAAACCGGTTTCATTCAATAACCGTTCCGGGTTTTATGTCCAATTGATTTCAAAACGGAATACAGAGAAGCCACAGCGACTGAAACAGCAGGGAGTTGCCGAATTACCGTAATTCGTCAATCTTTTATCCTGTTGAATGCATGGAGGGAATAGGAACCAATTCAGACGTCCGAAGAGGAGAACGACAGAGCAGTTGGGATTATAGATGAATCCCAGAAACGCTCTTATCCTGACTGCTCCACTCCCGGATCACCATCCGCAACCACCCCTGGCCGGAACCGGCAGGGTCTCTCATGGCAATCAGGCGCTCTACCCGCTCGGTCAGAGCAGCCGGGTCGGCACGATGAGCGGGGATCGACCAGTGATAGAGAAGTTGCCCCTCCCCCTCATCACGAAAGGTGATGGAGAGGCGAAGCTTGAAGATCTCCTGTTTATGAATCTCCGCCAGCACCGTCGCAACAAGCGTCGTCAGCATGATATCGGTGATGCCGCGCTGCTTCATCCAGGGAGACACGGACTCCATGAAGCGTGGGTGAATCGACTTGGATTCCGTAAAACGTCCCAGCCACTCTCCATACCAACGCCCCGCCTCCAGCAGCTCTCCCAGGGCCGCCGAGGTGAGAATGATCCACTCCATCGCTTTGGCGTTGTCGGGGCGCATCTTCCAAGCGTTCATGGCTGAGGCCCGGCTCTCGGTGAGATGACCCATACGCGCCAGACAACGCGCCTGCTTCAGATAGGGACGCGCTCTAGCCGGTTGAAGACGGCACGCTTCACTGTGATGGTTGACGACCCCATCGAGGTTCTCATCCAAAGCCGCCAGTGCTCCTAACGCCAGATGTGCAGAGAAAGGGTCGTCCGACACCATCGCTTCTGCCTCTTTGAGACAGCGGTGGCGTTCCAGGTCGTTACCGATCGCATCAAGCAGGAGCCGATGCGTTCTTGCCACAAGAACCAGCCCCCTCTTATGGCGCTTTTTCTTCCATTTTTTCATTTGTTATCGATCAGGACACGCGTGTTGGTCATTCCCCGATGCCAAGAGTCGAGCAACCCTACCAAAGAATGCGCGTCCAGACCAGACATCACCACTACCCCTCCGGTACGGTAGGCATTTTTTTCCGTTTCGAGAGGAGTTCCGTGACCTTTCTTTCCCCCTCTTGCCGGTTAAGAGATCATCAACAGAGTGTGCGACTCCTACGACAAAACCACAAAAAGACCATACAGATTAACATGTTATCAATATACATACCCCACAATTCCAGCCCATTTCAAACTGTGGCAGGCTCTTTGCGCTTAAGTGAAGTACAGACATCCGTCAGAAGTTCGTGCAGAGAGGATGAAACGATGAACGACCGCACACTCCGTGGCATC
>JADGBX010000017.1 GCA_015231265.1 Magnetococcales bacterium
CAACGTCAACGTCAATGAGATCTCAAACGCCATTGATGATGTCAGTCGCAATGTGAGCGAGGCATCAACCGGTATCGAGCGGATGGCAGAGAGCGTCAATCTGGCTACAGAAGGGTATGAAGAGACGACCATGCTGGTGCAGGATCTCTTTAAATCCTCACAGGGTTTGGTGGACTCCTTGCAGTTTGCCTCAGCAGCGTCAGGAACCATCACAAAAGTGAGTGATAACCTGACCGGTCAATCGAGAAAAATGACCAAAGCAGCGTCTTCGATCAACCGTTTGGTTACCTCCTATTCCGTTTGATCGCGTAACTGAGCGTGCTGCACTGCGTTTCAGGATAGGTTCTTCCATAACTGTACAAAGAGAATGTGTATCATTGCATTGAAACGCAACTAAGTCCTGTGACGAGCGTTCCAAGGATTAGGAGTGAGAGACGAATGGCATATTTGAACCGAATGAGTTTTGGATCCAAAATCATAGTTGCAACCATCTTGATGGTGTTACTTGGTTTTTTGGCCATGTTCTTCATCGTCAAGGAGCGGATCAAGCAGGATCATATTGCCGCTATCATTGAGAACTCTCGCTCGATTACTGTCGAGGCAGAGGGTGCTCGGCAATATCTTGGTGATCTGGGTCGATCCCAGGCGTTCGATCCGATTCTGGTTCGAGAGGCGCAGCAGAAGATTCGCCAAAGTGGTGCACAAACCACGGAAGAGATCATTCGAGTTGCTCGGACCACTCGGTTCTACAAAAGCATCCCCATCGTTGCAGCGTGGACGATTGGTCAGAAGAAAGCCAAGGATGCGCACCACGACTTCACAGTGAGACGAATGGGTGCTCGCAACCCTAATAATGAGGCCCAGGGCATCGAAATAGAGATGTTGCAGAAGATCTCTTCGGAGAGCCTTGATGAGTATTGGCTGATTGATGAACAAGCCAATGTGTTGCGGTTTATGCGTCCTATCCTAATGGATAAAAGCTGTCTGGTGTGTCATGGAACTGTTGAGGACTATCCTCAGGGAAAGGGACGCGACCCCCTCGGCATCAAGATGGAAGGGTGGAAACTGGGTGACATGCGTGGGGCCTATCAGATCGCCTCTGATCTGACGCCCATGCAGGAAAGCATCGAGAGTGCCATCATCCAGATTCTGATTGAGGTTGTGATTCTTGTTCTGCTCATTGGCGGTGTAATCTCTTGGATTGTGAAAAAGCAAGCAGTTGAGCCTGTGCGCCGCATCAGGAAATTCCTCAACAAATTGGCTGAAGGGGATCTCACCGTCACGATCGAACGGTCTGAAACGACCGATGATATCGGACGAACCGTCAATGCTGCCGGTAGAATGGCAGAAAGCTTGAAGGGTATCTTTCTTGGTTTGGCCACTGATGCGGACAAATTGAAGGCCGCTTCCGCCAATCTCAATCTCGTCTCTGAGAAGATGTCCCAAGGATCTGTGGCCATGAAGGACCGCTCCAGCGAAGTAGCCTTCGGTGTTGAAGAGATGAGCCAGAACATGGAGACGGTATCCGGTTCCGTGTCGGAAGCAGATGCCAACATGCGCAGTATCAAGGAAGCTTCTGAACTGGCCAGCAGTAATATGACCACCATTTCAGCAGCGGCTGAAGAGGCGAGCATTAATCTCAGTACCGTTGCAACTGCCTCTGAGCAGGCTAGTGCCAGCATGACCCATGTTCAGGAGGCTGCACATCGGACAAGCAGTAGTATTTCATCGGTGGCAAGTGCAATTGACGAGATGAATGAGTCTCTTTCCGGGGTGCGCAGTCAGTGTGAATCTGGACGCCTTGAGTCTGAACAAGCGAATGTCCAGGCGAAAGGGCAGGGGGACGTGATGAACCGCCTTTCGGACTCTGCAGATGAGATTGGTAAAGTGGTTGAGATTATCAATAATATTGCGGAGCAGACCAATATGTTGGCGCTCAACGCTTCAATCGAAGCTGCCGGGGCTGGTGAAGCGGGCAAAGGGTTTGCCGTGGTCGCCAATGAGGTGAAGGAGTTGGCGCGCCAGACCGGTGAAGCGACCAATATGATTTCCGAAAAAATCGAGGAGATTCAGGATAATACTCGTGAAGTGACCGATGTCGCATCCAATGTGACGCGGAGCATTGGCCGCATCGATCAGTCCAATCAGGAAATCCTGCAATCTGTCGATGATCAGAGCAGTACGATTGGTGAGATCTCCTCGTCCATGGAAGATGTCTCGGGTGAGACCAATGAAGTGACGCGTAGGGTGAATGAATCTTCCGACGGCATGACCGAGGTGACACGCAATGTTGCCGAGATTGCCGCCGGGATTGCAGAAGTGACGCAGAATGTGTCCGAAGCCTCTCAAGGTATCGATGAGATGGCGCGGAGTGTCTCCGAGGCGACACAGGGCAATGAAGAGATCGTCAACAGTGTCGAAACGGCAGCAAACGCTTCAAAAGAGATTGTTTCGGCAATGAACACTGTCCAACAAGCGGCAGAAGAGATCTCAGCCATGAGCACATCGGTTCAGGATCAGGCCGACTCCATGGACTCCTTGGCAGGAGAGTTCCAGAACATCCTGAAGAAGTTCAAACTGCACTGAGCAGGTGACACGACGCGAAACATGACCGCTCCTGAAAAGGGGCGGTTTTGTTTTTGGGGCATGTCAAGAAGGATCAACGGATCAGTGCACCGGCCATGGCGAGAAAGATGAAGGCGCACTCTGCAGCAAGCTGAACGGCTGCTTTGCGGTTCAAACCGGTGAGTGTCTGCAAACCGATGACAAGCAGCGCACTTTCGACACCGAGAATAAGAATATGCCAGGGAATCAAAATAAAAGGAGAGGCCAGATCGTTTTGGATGAGAAGATTGTCGATGGGTAGCGTCGGCAGCCAGGGAAGGAAATAAGAGATACCCACCATCTGCCAGGCAAGAAGAAAGGTGAAGGGTTGCCCCGTCAAGGAATGAACCCGATGGGCCAGATGCCAGGAGATGGTGAGAATGATTAGAAATCCATAAGGGGCGTAGAGAAATATCTCATAATAACGGTAGAGCCGCTCATCCATGCCGAAAAGAGGAGGCAGCAGCATCGGTGTTTCATGAACATAAAGATGGACGACCGTGGTGGCGGAAGTGAAGAGCCATCTAAAGAGTTGCAGAGTCAACACCCAGTGGGCAACGTGGTAGCGGCGGAGTAGCACAAAGATGGAGGAGGGGCGTTGCACCATCCCTACAGTCAATGCACTGAGTGTTTTGAGCGTCCGCATACCGTCCTTTCCTAATGGATGATGTGTTGGTCGTCGTGCTCCATGAAGAGAGTGTTACTCGGAAGGGGACTCAGGCGTCTCCACTGAGGTTGATTGATCGGGGGATTCCTGGCTATTCCGGTCACGTAGTTGTCGTCGCAACGTCAGTACCTCTTCATTGAGCATGCGGATTCTGTCCGACATGTGACGCATGAGATTGAAGACGATGGTCGGGTCTTCATGAATGCGTTTGAGAATGGTTTTTCGGTCGATGGAAAGAATACGAGTCGCTCCATTGGCCTTGACGGTTGCAGAGCGTTTCTTGTGATCAAAACAGGCAATCTCACCAAACATATCATCCTTGTGTAGCGTGCCCAGTAGTTCGACCCCCTCACCTGAATCACTCTCAACCAGAATATCCACTTGGCCTTCCAATATAACATAGAGACACTCAGCTTCTTCTCCTTGAGAGACGATCGTCTCTCCGCTTTTATAGATCGTACCAAGTTGCGGGTCGGTCAGCGTGAAGAGCATGAAGTGTCGATTCCATTCGGATTGTTGGATGAGTGTTGTCGTCAATCAGGTCAGTGGTAAAGGTGATCGCAGCGGTCCACTCCACCCACAGCTTATCACTCCTGTTGGGGTTTTCTGAACAGAGAAAGCGCACTCTTGATCGTCAGACGGGCGAGAACGGTCGGGTGCAGCAGACGGAAGAGAATATCCTGATAGGAGGAGCTTCCTGTGAATGTATCCCAGAGGGCGGCGCTGAGGTGTTGATGGCCACCAGCTTGCGCCTGCTCCTGTCGAACCGTCTCCAACATGCCGCGTCGCATGGGGCCAATGCTGCGGAACAGAGTATCCATGTTGAACAAGGTGTGGCCGATGCGATTGTCCCGATCCATGCGGTCACATTGTGGCAGGTAGTGTTGTGCCAACGACTCTTTCGAGACCCCATGAGTAATGGCTGTGAGCGCCAGAGGTTTCGACAATCGGTAGGCAGCACCGATGCCATCTTTGTAGAGTCGGGAGACGGCACAATCACCAATCATGGCAATACGGTCGGCGACCAGTGTTTTTCCGGCACCGATAGTGATCCTGGGGTGGCACTGACAGGGTTGAACCGGAATCTCCCAGCCAGGGGGAAAGATACGTTTAACTACCGGGGAAGCCAGAACCCGCTGGATGAGATCCATGGTGATCTCCCCCAGAATAATTAGAGTGGCGTAGTGTCCTTTGGGAATTAACGCCGCAAATTTGAGGCCGGGAATCGTCAGCAGGAAGACGTGCATCGCCTGGTTGAGTCGATGTTTGACCTCTTGGTCACCATAGTAGAGTTCAGCAACGAACGCTTTGGTGGTTTCAGGCTGTTCATAGCCGAAGCCCATCTTCTCAAACATCTTTAGAGAGGGGCCGCCCAGTCCTATGGCGCCGATGAGGAAGTCATAAGCGCTCGGTTCCATCCCCTTGGTATGAACGGTTGGCAGCCCCTGCTCATTGATGGAGAGGGCTTTCACCCGTTCCGGTATGTGCCGAGCTCCCCGCTTGCAGGCCTGTTGAAGAAGAAACCAATCAAAACTGTCCCACGGCAGGGGAAGCTGATGATCGGCCCCCCTGGGACCGCCGCCGCGAAAGATCGAGGCGATACGCATCTCATCGAGGCGGGAGCGGATGCGGACATGGCCATCATCGGTGTGCAGGGTATAGGTGTCGATGGTGTCGATGACGACACTCGATGGAATCTGAAGACCTTCTGTAGCCAACAGTTCGATCAACGACTCGGAGATGATGCCGCCACACATGTTGCAGCCACTGGGGCCGGTCTTGTAGAACGCTCGGGGCTCATACACATCGACCTTAAGCGTCAAGCCCACCCGTTCAGCCAGCGACTGGAGAAAAAAGGCCGAAAGAGAACCGGCCGGGCCGCCGCCAACAACGGCAATGCGGGCATTGTCGTTCAGTTCCACGCGTGCTGTCTCCATTCTGATGACGATCGACGTTGCACGGAGTGGGACACCCACTGCTTCTTCGTGCTATTCAACAGGCATTCAGGTCACATAAGAGGAGAGAAGATGTCATGATGTGGTGTCGGGGAGCAGACCCTTCTTTTCAAGATAGGAGAGCCAGACATCCAATCCCTGGGCGTTGATGGTGACATCCATCTCCAGTACGTGCGTGCGCATCTCCTGGGAGACGGTGCTGTTCATGCGATCAAGCTCATCATGCATCATGGTTCGAAAGGCATCTTTCAGCACCTCCAGACGATTGTGGGCGTTTTTATGATCAA
The DNA here is from genome assembly GCA_015231265.1 of Magnetococcales bacterium. Classification (GTDB taxonomy): domain Bacteria; phylum Pseudomonadota; class Magnetococcia; order Magnetococcales; family JADGBX01; genus JADGBX01. Next base: position 5,514 of record JADGBX010000017.1, read on the forward strand.
GTGCAAACCTTTCTACCTGATCAAGCATGCGATGGAGCGTTGTTGCCAGTTCAGCGCGATAGGGCAGGCGTCCAAAATGGGTGAGGTAGAGCCATTTGGGATGAAGGTCATGGAGTCTGTCCAGTGTCGAATGGGCCTGATCCGGTTCGAACTGGATCGGGGTCGTCGCAGGGTAGATCAGGCAGTGATCCCCCTGGTCGAACTCCCTGTAGGAGAGGCCGAAGCTGTCGCCGGTAAAGAGACCCCGGCTTCTCTCATCCCAGATACAGAGATGGTGTTTGGCATGACCGCGCGTATCAAGGAGTTTCAGAACGCGATCCTCTCCAAGCACGATCTCCTGTTCATCGTCTGCTGTGATGATACGTGATTCGGGGATGGGTGTTATCTTGCCGTAGGTGGCTTTGAACGCCTCTTTGCCATAGACGACTATGGAGCCTTCCGTCAGCTTTTTTGGGTCGATCATGTGTCGAGCACCACGGAGGTGTACGACAAGTTTGGCATTGGGAAGGCGCTCCATCAGGGCACCGGCTCCCCCGGCGTGATCAAGATGGACGTGGGTAACGATAACATAATCCACCTGATCCGGTTTGAGCGCGCGTTCCTGCAGTCCGTCGAAGATATGAGTAACGCTATAGCGCGTTCCTGTCTCAATGATGGCCACGCGTCCGTGTGATTCCATGATATAACAGGCGGCACAGCCGGGGCGGTGAAACATGGCATCGACCAGAGAGATGCCGTGATCAAAGAACTCGGTGTGGGTAATCATGCGGATGGACTCCAGTGGTTATGAGGTCTTATGACGGCGTGTAGGGTATCGGTGTTGATGCCGTGTCACAATGCTTCTGAAACGCTTCAGGAGACATTATTGACGATCCGGAACCAGAGTTATGGCGATTATGAGCTGTTAATCGTCAATGACGGTTCGACCGATGCGACTGCGTCTATTCTGAGAAATGCGGCGGGCGATGATCCCAGGATCAGAGTATTGGAGCCTGGACGTATGGGATTGGTTGCCGCTCTCAATCTGGGGTTGGCAGAGGCCAAGGGAGAGCTTGTCGCCCGCATGGATGCCGATGACCGAATGCGCCCAGAGCGGCTATATAGACAGGTCATCGCCATGGATCGAGATCCCACTCTTGATCTGGTAGCGAGCCGGGTGCATCTCTTTCCAGAAGAGGAGATCCAGGCAGGATTGCGAACCTATGTTCACTGGCAAAATCGCTGTCTAACCCCCCACGACCACCGGCACGAGATCTATTGGGAGTCCCCACTCGCCCATCCATCGGTCATGTTTCGACGCAGCACGGTGATGGCATTGGGAGGGTACCGCAATGGGGATTTTCCTGAGGATTATGATCTCTGGTTGCGGATGGTTGCAGCCGGATGTCGAATACGAAAACTACCGGAAGTGCTCCTGGAGTGGCGCAACCGTTCAAAACGGTTGACGTGGATCGATCCACGCTATCGGCGTCAGGCTTTTGATCAGTTACGTGCGCACTATCTGGCAGGTGATCGCCGTCTACATGGCGGGCGGGATGTGATCATTGTTGGGGCAGGGCGGCGTACACGGCAGCGGGTGCAGCAACTCCTTGAGTATGGATTTCGAGTCGCAGCCTGGGTGGATGTGGATCCGCGCAGGATCGGACAGGTGATTCAAGGCGCTCCCGTCATCACACTTTCTGATCTTCCCTCTTGGCAGGGTGCGCGTGCACTTCCGCCCTTCATGCTCTGTTATGTCACCAATCATGGTGCTCGCGATACCATTCAACACCAACTCGAAGCGATGGGATTCACCAAGGGGAGGGATTGGTTGATGGTTGGATAGGGCGTCTTTTCAGTTCGATTGGTTCATCTGTGGTCCTGGGAAGATCGTGCCGATAATTGGGGAAAAAACTGCCGTGGATCACAGTGGCATTGTAGGGTGTGTATTTTAACATATTGATTGTATTAAGGTAAATTATTGGTGCAATATGGCATGGTCTGCGCTCTGGTTTTCAGAATAAGGCGAGGGGATAGTCTCGCGGCATTTCTTTAATTCTGAAGCAGCGTTGAGGGCGCACCCCATGACGGCATGGTGGCATATTAAACCGACATCGTTGACACCTGGTATTCAACCAGGAAGAGAACAGGTAGGGCAGGATAGTGTCCGCTCTCGGGGGGCGGAGGGTGCTGTCCGGCGTCGCACTCTTTCTCGACAAGGAGATCGAATCGAGAGGGGTGGGGGTTCTTCAAGTATCTGGTCGTTGGAGGCGTTCAAAACCGGGCTGACGGAAGTAGCAATAGAGGCTGGGCGCCGGGTTGAATCCATCGTTCTCCACATTTCGGAAACGATGCGGGCCATGGGGTTCAACGAAACAGCCCTCTACACCATACTGGGGCGATTGCGCGCGCCTCCAAACAGTGATCCACAGGCTATCGTCGTCGACGATGCGCGAACCAGGAGTGAATTGCGAACCGGAAAGGAGCGATCAACGTGGGATCCACAAGCCTATCGTGTCTCATTGACGGGGGCTGGCAAGATGGTTGCTGATGTGCTGACTTTTATGGATGCTTCCGAAGAGGAGCAGGAGGCGTTTCTCGTCCGAATCGATGAGGGGGTTCGACACGGACGCTATCCCCCTGGAACGTTCGTACAAGCACGCGCGCTGCTTGATGCTGAGTTGAAGCGACGGGAGCAGAAGGACCAAATGGGGAGATAGCACCCTCAATCGTCGTCGAAAGAGGGTGGATCACAGGGGTTTATCTGTTGTAGAGGGAGCACTCTTCAAGAACGCGCCGCATATGCGGTTGGAGAGTGTTGAGCCCAACACGCATCAGATGGTTGGCATCTTCCAAGCGTGGTCCGTTTCCGGACTCTACGATCAGAAAACGATCCCAGGTTTGCAGTGGCGAGCCCATCCACAGGTGAAAGAACCATTCGCGCTGCTGCCAGAATCTGATGCGCGGCAGAGGGCCGTCGATGATATCCCAGGCGGTGTGCATCAGGGTGCTGTTTTCACATGTACCCGTGCAGGCCATATAGTGAAGACGTTGCCTAGGATTCCAATAGACAACCAGGGCCGCTGGGATGACCTCCTCCAGCCAGTCCGTCAACGCTTCAACGATGGCGCCGATTGTTTCAGTATCTGCAAGCGCTTCATCAAGCTTGGTGATATCGGGATCAGGAAGATGAGCGAGGCTTCCTGCAATAGGCAAGAAGGATCCGCCCGTCACGGGGAAGCTTGATGTGGCCGATGAGTGTGATGTATGAGGACGCATGATTCCTATGTCTCTGGCGTTTTCTGTGATTTTTCGCAAGTCCGGTGCAGTAAAAAGTGGTAGAATAACGCCCGGAACTATGTAAAAAAGTGCTGGTTGGAAACTACGCAAAGAGTGTTCCAGTTTTTTGTATTTGTTTGTAATATAATGATTATTAATGATTAATTGCTATTTTGTTCTAGATGGTGTCCACGAGAGAAGGGTCTTCTTCGTGGATTATGTCAAAGCGTTGATGCTCGCTTGGGATCACAAAGGACAGAGTCACCATGGATCAGGGAACCACGTGTCTGAATTATCGAGTTGATCGCTGCAATCGTTGGCATCGGGTGTCAAAATATGTGGTGTTGCCGCTTGTTATCGCTCTGTTCAGTGCTTTCCCGTCAGTTCAAGCAGATCAGCCTGAGAAGGTTGAAGCGAATAGAGTTGTGGAAACACCGGAGGTTGGAGCTGCCGAGGGTGGTGTTACGTCTGCAATTGAAGCTGTTTCAACACCCCTTCCAAAGGCTGTTGAGCGTCTTCAGTCATTTCTTGATCGTTTGCAGAGTATCGAAGCGGAGTTCGTCCAGACGGTATCAGGATCGGATACCGCGGCTGCAGAGAAGAGCGTGGGGTCATTCAAAGCTCTGAAACCGAAAAGATTTGATTGGCAATATCGAAAGCCATATGAGCAGCGCATCATCTCTGATGGTGAAACCATCTGGTTCTACGAACCAGATTTGGAGCAGGTGACATTGGCCAAAGCCACTGTCTTGGACCGCACGCCTGCAGCTTTTCTGGTCGCGGGGGGAAGGTTGAGCGATGTATTCAACTGGGAAGTGAGTCTTGATGAGATCTGGCAGGAGCCTATGGTTCATCTTTCGCCACGCGAAGAGGGGCGGTTCCGTCGAATCTCCATCACTTTGCACCCTCTAAAGGATGAAATTCTTCATTTTGTATTAGAGGATGCTTTGGGGAACCGGTCGCAGGTTCGTTTTATCAATCAAAAATTGAACGGGCCTATTCCTGCGGCAGGTTTCCGCTTTAAGATTCCGGAAGGTATGGATGTTGTCGATCAGGTCTCCTGAGCGCTTCGAATCGGCAACAGTGCTTTCAAGAGAATTCCATGATTATCCTCTTTTCCGTGAAGGTGTATTTGGATCGATTGCTCACGGATAGGAGCGTGATTTGTTGTCGCTGTTTCTGGTGATTGTGCCAGTGGGGAGTGAAGTGATGCCATCATTTGATATTGTTTCAGAAGTGGATTTGCAGGAGGTGGACAACGCTGTTCACCAGGCGATGAAAGAGATCGGAAACCGCTACGACTTTCGTGGTTCAAAGAGCAGAATCGACCGGGAAGATGCGGTGATAACGGTTGTTGCAGATGATGAGTACAAACTGGAGCAGGTGCTGGATGTGTTGAAGGGAAAACTGGTGCGTCGCAAGGTGGATCCCCAGGTGTTGGAGTATGGGGAGATGGAGGCGGCGTCCGGTGGTCTGGTTCGTCAGTTGGTTACGGTGCGCCAAGGAGTTGACCGAGACGTAGCACGCAGCATCGTGAAAGATGTCAAGGCAACGAAAATCAGAGTGCAGGCTTCGATTCAGGGTGAACAGATTAGGGTCAGTGGTAAAAAACGCGACGACCTGCAGTCAGTGATCTCTCTGGTTCGGGAAAAGGGGTATGGACTGCCACTGCAGTTTATCAATTTTCGGGATTGATGGCGTTGCACGTCACTGGTTCCCAGGATTGAAACCAGAATCGGAAGTGACATCTCTGGCGTGGGGCAGGAGAGGTTCAAGCAGGGATGTAAAACGTGAAGAGTAGAGGAAAAGTAGGCGTAATTTCATTAGGTTGTCCTAAGAATCAAGTAGACACCGAGACCATGCTCGGGCGATTCGTCGATGCGGGATACGGGCTGACGCCGGACCCGAACGACGCTGATCTTCTGGTGGTTAACACCTGTGGGTTCATCGCCGATGCTGTGGAAGAGTCACGAGAGGCGATCCGCGAAATGGCGGAGATCAAAGCAGCCCATCCAGGGAAGCGTCTCATCGTGACCGGGTGTCTTTCGCAACGTTTGGGGGAGTCATTGATGCGTGAGATTCCTGAAATTGATCTGATGACGGGTACAGGCCAGTTTGATCGGATGATCCCGTTGCTTGAGAGACCGTCTATTGGGTCCATTCCTATCCAGCCGGTCGAAGGGGACCATGGTGGTTCTGTCGGTCATGCAGAGATCGGTCTGCCGAAACGCGCCTTTGATGAGGAGGCGTCCCGTGTTTTGACAACACGACCGCACACCGCCTATGTGAAGATCGCCGAGGGGTGTAACGCTTCGTGTGCTTTTTGTGTCATTCCTCAATTACGTGGTCCTTTCCGATCGAGACAACCGGAGGAGGTTGAGAGAGAAGTTCGGCGTCTCGTCAGTTCGGGTGTGCGTGAGATCACCTTGATTTCACAAGATACAACCATGTATGGCCGTGATCTGGCACCACGGACTTCTCTTGCTGATCTCCTTGGGCGGCTCAACGCTATTGAAGAGCTTACATGGATTCGCATGCAGTACCTCTATCCCACCCTGGTGACCGATGCGTTATTGGATGCTGTGGCGGGTTTTGAGAAGGTTGTCCCCTATTTTGATATTCCACTTCAACATAGCCACTCCGATGTGCTGCGGCGTATGCGCCGAGCTGAGCGGGGGAACACGGTGCGTGATCTTGTGAAAAGGATTCGTGCCAAGGTTCCGGACGCCTCCATTCGCAGTACCTTCATCGTTGGATTCCCCGGTGAGACCGAAGAGGAGTTCAAGGATCTTGATCGTTTTCTTGAAGAGGTGCATTTGGATCACGTGGGTGTGTTTCTCTATTCAGATGAAAAGGATGCGCCAGCTCACGCCTTTTCCGGCAAGATTCCCATGGAGATAGCCGAGCGTAGGCGGGAGACGTTGATGCGGAGGCAGATGGAGATCAGCCGACTGCGGCTCAAGGAGAAGATCGGGTCGATTATTCCCGTGATGGTTGATGGAACATCGTTAGAGAGCGAATTTCTGCTTGAGGGACGTACCGTTGGTCAGGCCCCGGAAGTGGATGGACTGGTGATTCTCAACCAGGGCTATGCCGAGCCGGGAGAGGTTGTTTCCGTTCAGATCACCGATGCATTCGAATATGATCTGGTTGGTGAGATCCTCGACGTGGATGAATAGGCTTCGGATCAGTAGAGGCGTTTCTCATCCGGTGTGATGAATAACAGAGTACACGCATGGCTAAAGGATCTGCCAGCACCATGTCAGGGGTAAGCATGGAGAGCGGTGAGAAGAGTGATGCCAGTTCTATTCGCCCCCCTCTTGCTGACCGTATGCGTCCTCGAACCATTGATGACGTTGTTGGGCAGGATCACCTTACCGCGCCCAATCGTATTTTGCGCCAGGCTCTGGAGGTAGACACTGTTCCCTCCATGATTCTTTGGGGACCGCCCGGTTGTGGGAAAACGACTCTGGCACACGTCATCTCCAATCATACCGCATGTCGTTTCGAAGCGGTTTCCGCTGTCTTTTCCGGTGTTCGTGATCTTAAAGCCATCGCCTCCCGTGCTCGTGAAGCGCGGCGATTGGGGCGCGGGTTGATTCTGTTCGTCGATGAGATCCACCGCTTCAACAAGAGCCAGCAGGATGCGTTTCTTCCCTATGTGGAAGATGGGACACTGACTCTTGTCGGCGCAACCACGGAGAATCCCTCCTTTTCACTCAACAGCGCCTTGTTGTCTCGTTGCCGTGTCCTCACCCTGAACGCCCTTGGCGGTGATCACCTTCTAGCCGTGTTGCGGAACGCCCTGGAAGATGATGAGCGAGGATTCGGGACGTGGGGGGTGAAGATGAGTGAGGATCTCTTGCCCCGTATCGCCCGAGAATCCGCAGGTGATGCACGCTATTCCTTGAATATGTTGGAGACATTCCTTGAGCTCTCCAAGCCTCAGATAGAAGCAGGCGAAACCCTGGATGACGAGATGTTGTCACTCTCTCTGGAACGACGAGCTGCCCTTTATGACCGGGCGGGAGATGGTCACTACAACCTGATCTCGGCGTTTCATAAATCGTTGCGTGGTTCCGATCCTGACGCCTCTCTCTACTGGCTTGCCCGGATGATGCAGGGGGGTGAAGATGGTCTCTATGTGGCACGGAGAATGATTCGATTCGCCTCCGAAGATATCGGCAACGCCGATCCCGATGCTCTGGCCATGGCGATACGGGCTCGGGACAGCTTCCACTTTCTCGGCAAACCGGAAGGGGAATTGGCTCTGGCTCAAGCTGCGGTCTATCTGGCAACAGCCCCCAAGAGCAACAGTCTCTATATCGCCTATAAGAAGGCTTTGAAGGCTGCGAAAGAGACCGGTGAACTCTCACCACCCCGTCACATTCTCAACGCACCGACTACCTTGATGAAGGGGCTGGGTTATGGCAAGGGGTACCGCTATGCTCACGATTATGAGTCTGGTTTCGTGGCACAGGAGTATCTGCCTGAGCCCATGTCCGGAGCGGTTTTCTACCAGCCTGTTGAGCGAGGTTTTGAGCGCGAGGTTGCCAAACGGCTCCGATATTGGCAGGGTCTCAAAGCGGAGCAGGAGAAAGGCTCTGAAGAGGAGTCGTGAGAACGCGTCGTCAGGTACGGGAATCGAATCCGACCGGCATTCAAGGGTGATGGTAGTGAGAATAGCGGAGGCGTGATGAAGGTGCTGTGGTGGATAGCAGCAGGGGGGGCTCTGGGTGCAGTGAGCCGTTTTCTGGTATCAGAGTGGGTTTATGGATTGACGGGGCACGGTTTTCCATGGGGAACCCTGGTGGTCAATGTGGTCGGTTCTTTCCTTATGGGGGTGTGCTTAATTCTGTTTTTGGAACGCTTTCCCATTTATCCTGGTCTGCTTTCCATGATCCTGATCGGTTTTCTCGGTGCATTTACTACCTTTTCCACCTTCTCAATGGACACGTTGAACCTGATCGATTCCGGCACTATTAATGCAGCGTTGATCAATATGGGTGTCAGTGTGGTGAGCTGTCTTTTTGCCGTTTGGGCCGGGACGCTTGTCGCCCGCTTATTCTGGCCGTGATAATCACTCAGCATTTATAACCCGTCAAAGGGTGAGCCCCCTTTTGAGGTTGAACGGGGGGAAGGCGTCGAAGGTGGTGGTTGAGTAACCACCGGTGCGGCTGACGTCCTTTGAGGTGCCGGAGTGATGGAGTCGAGAACTCCCCGCGCTTTTTCTGCATGTTTCCATACATAATAGAATCCCCCCAAGCCGATACCGATCCAGGTCGCGATCCAGACCACCGAGGGGATCATGGTCATGCGCGCAAGGGTGTGCGAGTCACTGGAGAGGGCGTAGAGCTGATGCATGGGTGAGCGCACTGCATCGAGAAGAACATAGAGACCGCAGAATTGCAGTGCCGGTCGCAGTAGCGGGCCTGTTCCCCACTTGACGGCCACCACGAAGAGTCCCGTTAATGCGCTGCCAATGATCAGGCTAATAGGGTCCCGCATCCATAGAAGTGTTGACGCTCCAACCACGATGGCCAGAAATGTGGCCATGCCGGTTGCATGCCGTGGGCGGGTAGCAGTGGCAGCCAGATAGATCATCGCTCCCCAGACAACGGCTCCGGCATAGCCGGCAAACGAGATGAAGAACCGAATGCCTCCCCGCGTATAACAGAGACCACTGCCGCGCCAATGCAGCTCGATCCGATCGATGGAGCCGCCGGTCAGGATTGCTGCAAGACCGTGGGAGATCTCATGAAAGAAGGTCTCCAACAGGTTGAAGGGCCAGCGTACTACAGGAATCGCCGAGAGAATCATCGCTGCGATCACCATTGCGATCAGTACAAGTCTATTCACTGGGTTTCTGACTCCGGGTCAGCCGTCGGTTGCCATCAGATAGAGGATGTCGTACATCCTGTCGCCCACATCCTGCGCCGCATCTACTGCTTCCTGGGAGATTTCTGGGAAATACGCCAGCGCAAAGGCTGGTTTATAGGTCAGTGCCCACACCCTGCCTCCCGGTGACTCTTCGTAGAGAACCAGTTTACACGGCATGAATGCACCGAATGCTGGTTCGAGGGAGAGGAGTTTCCCGCCGACAGTGAGATTGCAGATGTGGTAAATGCGATAGTCGGGGAAATCCTTGTCTCCCCTGTCACGGAGCGCTTTGCCGATGTTCTGTCTGGCAACGATCTTCAGGTTGGCACCAGCGATCTCCGATTCAAGTGTCATCTCCAGATCTTCAAGAGTGACACCTTCCGGCATGGGTATCTGGAGAATGGGACCGTGGTGACGAACCCCTTCAATGGTATCGAACTGCTTCTCCGCTTCCGTGCGCTCAAACTCTTCCGGTCCTGCATGGCCCAGATGAATCTCCTCGGACTCATCATTACTGGCGGCAATACTCTCTGCTCCGACACTGCCTGAAATGCCGACTGTACCAAGGAACAGTAGGGCAATAACCAGGAAAGCACCGTGGGGTCGGGGAGTGCATTGTCTGTTGCGCAGGAGGAGAGGTTTCACCAATGCTGCCAAGGATACTCTGTTCATGACACCACCTTTTTGACGGCTGAAGGGCCAGAGATTCGCACTGTTTTCTCCTCTTCAACCTGTTTTCGAACCAGATCCCAAACCGGAGGGCCGTCCACCTCACCCATGGAGGCCCAACCGGAGACGACATAGTTTCGTTTGAGATCCAGAGGTTTGCCATTGACTTCGAGCTCGGAGATCCGTGATCCCATGGCACCTTTGGGTTGGATCGCATAGCGCATGCCGCCGACGCGCACCATGTCTCCTCCCTGCTGCCGGTAGGGGTCCGGGTTGAAAAGGTTGTCGGCGACATCCTCCAGAATGGTCTTGATCATCTCCCCGGACATCTCCCGTCGGTAGCAGTTGGGGTAGGTGATGGCAGTTTGAGTGTAGATGGTTTCCATGGTAATCGGTTCACCGGGAAGCAGCGTGGTTCCCCAACGGAAGCCGGGTGAGAGCGCAATCTCGGCATCCTGCTGTTTCATCAGAGCGGTGCAGATCAAGTCATCAAACGTGCCATTGAAGTTGCCGCGACGGTAGAGCAGAGATTCAGTCGTGCCTACCACTCGTGACAGCTCTTGCATGTGTGGTGCGCGGATCGTGTTGATCAAGGTCGCCATCTCTTCGTCCGCTGGCAGATACTTCGGCAGGATGGGATGCAGTCGGTAGTTCCACGCTTTGATACGACCATCCGCAACATCCAGATCCATTCTTGACAGAAACTTGCTGTTGGAGCCCGAGTTGCAGACCAGAGTCTTGCCGCCGGCATTCTCGACAAGCTGCGGCGTGGGAACGGCGTCATGGGTATGGCCGCCAAGAATCACATCGATCCCAGTCACCCGGGAGGCAAGCTTCATGTCCACGTCCATACCGTTGTGAGAGAGCAGGACAACCACTTGGGCGCCCTCCGCGCGCGCAGCCTCTACTTGCTTCTGTACGTTCATCTCCTGGATGCCCATGGACCAGTTGGGAAACATGCGGCGAGGGTTGGCAATGGGGGTGTATGGAAACGCCTGTCCGATAACCCCGATGGCGGTGCCCGCCTTTTCGAAGATGTGATACGGCTTGAATACCGGCTCTTCCCATTCAGTGTCCTTGACGTTGTGTGCAAGGAAGGGAAAGTTGAGTTTCTCGATGTTTTCTTGAACCTGTTCAGCACCATAGGTGAACTCCCAATGTGGAGCCATTGCTTCGACCCCCAACTGGTTGCACACCTGAATCATGTCATCGCCCTTGCTTACCATGGAGGTGTAACTGCCCTGCCAGGTGTCACCGCTATCTAGTAGAAGGACATTCTCGGCCCCGCGTTCCGAGCGGATTCGGTTGGTGAGTGTTGCCATGTGGGCAAACCCTCCCACAGGGCCGAAGGTTCTGGCCAGATCCACATAATCGACCATGGAATAGGCATAGGCCTCCACGGATCCGGGCTGAATTCCAAAATGGGTCAGAAAGGCGTCACCGGTCAGGTGTGGAGGATGGCCGAAAGCGTTACCGATACCCAGATTGGTGCTCGGTTCACGAAAGTGGATCGGCATCAGCTGAGCGTGACAATCGGTGAAATGGAGGAGGGTAAGGCGTCCTGTTGCAGGAAAACCGTAGAGATCATCGGCAGTGGCCTGTGAGGCGGCCTTGGCCAGTTGGGCCGGTGAAACGGCCAGAGCTGCCGCAGCCAGTGCGCCGATCTCCAGAACCTCACGTCGGGTCATGTTCATACTCGATACCTCACTATTAACTGGCGCTTACTCAAATTAGTTTACAGATATTCATTCAAGAATGGATGGAAAAACGGCCTGTTGAAGAGCACGCTCCAACAGGCCGTCATCACTCTCAGGTCATGCCTGCGGCACTATCCTGTGATTTATACCAATTATGGCCGAAATCCCGGGACATTGATGCGCATACCATTGGTTTTGGAGGCGAGAAAGGCCTCTATATTGACGTAATAGTCATCACCATAGGGGCGAACATGACCGCGTACGTTCTTGTTGCAGGTTCTGAGACGTTTCTGCATGCTGGCCAGTTTTCCCCATTTCGTGCGGTAGATGGGCCAGTGCTCGATGGAACCGGAGCCGATTTCACGACCTGCCTGGAGCCGCTTATCCCGTTCACTTCCTCGGAAACCTTTGGCAACCTCATGGAAGCTCTTGTAGTTCTGGCCAAATGGAGAGCTCATATATTCGGCGCGAATGTTGGTGCCAGCGGCATTTTCATGGCAGTGGTGGCACGCCACATCGAAGTGTCCCATGCGTTCGTAGTAGGATTTCCGTCCCTCTTCGATGAATTTGGCCATGGGGCCATCAGTCTGAACGTTCAGCTCCATGCCGTTGGAGAGGGCTTTGACGTAGGTGACCAAAGCAACCTGTTCGCCACCTTCCCACTTGAGCGCCTGTTGTCCCATGCGATCGGTCAAACAGGTGTTGATAGCGTGCTGGATCAGTTTCGGTTTACCCAGCTTGGCATCGTATTTGGGATAGTTGGTGGCGGCACCGACCAGCTTTTCACCGTCGTCTCCATGACAGGTCGAGCAGCTCTTACCTCCACGATCTTTGTTGAACACCTCTTTGGCATCGTCCAGCAGCCCTTCGGAGGGTGGGAACTCCGCCATCTCCCGGAACCTTTCCGAGTATTTATAGAGGCCAGGGTCTTCAGAAGAGTCATACCCCCGAACTTCCAGTGCCCAGGCCGGTGACGCTACCATGAAACTCAGTGCCGCTGCCCCCAGCAGTCGACGTACAGCTATCGTGCGCATAAGTCCGTACATAAATCCCCCCTTTCTCATTACTGGACGTTGATCATCTTGGTGCCGACGAATTCACCGCCTTTATTGTCCTTCCAGACAATCTTCAGCGTTCCTGCTTTGTCGACTTTCAGAAAGAAGGAGATGTACGGATCGGCTGATACCGCAGCGCCCCATTCCGCTTCCATGACGGTTGCACCGTTGAAGGTTGCGGTAACCATGTTGATATAGTGTGCCGGAATCTTCTTCCCGGTTTTCTTGTTTTTGCGCAGCCCGGTCTCCATGGGGTGCCGGACAAGGGCTTTGATTTCCACAACGTCGCCTGCTTTGACCTTGCGAGGGACGCGAATTTTCGATTTTCCGATGTTCGCCATCGTGTCGAACTCCTCGATACTCTTAATATTTCAGAATTCCGCACTGTGATAACCAGTCGCGAAATGAAGTGTTCCTTCAACCGGATCAAGCCGGGTCAGCCGCCACAGCCGCCAATGGTCACCTTGATCTCATTGATCGCTGCGTAGAGCTTACCGGTATTGGTCCGGGCGATGGCGCGCACTTTTGATGTCTTGCCCATCTTGATCCGAGCTGCGACCTGCGCTTTGCCGGAGTTGGCAGTCAGATTGAACTTGGCTGCCATGGGAATGGGGTTCTTGTCGACGAAGATGGCGATGGACTGGATAAAGTTATCCGCATCCATGGGGTGGTCGACCATCACTTTGATGGGAACCACCTTGCCGTTTTCGGCAATGATCGGGGCTTCGATGGTGACGCGTTTCTCTTCCATGGGGCCCGAGCCCATAGTTTTGGCGACCAGGGCATCCACATCGTCTCCAGCCCGACCCTTTTGGGGAATACCCAACACGGCAGCCGAGGCGGTGATCACTCCCAGACTCTTAAACAGTCCGCGACGTGAAATAGCTTTTTCGATCCACTGTTTCGACATGTTCAACTCCTCTACATCTGTCACTCAAGACGTTTCATTGAAGGTGTGTTTCGGTCACTTTCGACTCGACCCGTTCACACTGAGTCGAAGAGATTACCGGATCACATTTCCTGATTTCGGAAAGTCAGCAGGTAGGCGATCACATCTTCGACCTCCTGGGCAGTGAGAACACGTTTCCCACCTTGCCAATCCTTGCGGACCATCTTTTTGCCTTCATTGCTGTAGAAGGTGAACATGAGGGTATCGGCGTTATCGACTTTGGGATCGACGATTTTTTGGCGAATCCACGGAACCGAACGGTCATATTCGCGCATCGCTTCCACGAGATTCGGACCAGCATTGCCGGGAAAATCTGAATCGGGTAGATAGTGGCAGGCGATGCAGTTGCCTTTCTTTTTGTTAACGGCCAGTTTGGCGCCATTTGCAGGATCACCGGGCACGTTGGTCAAGGGTTGAGCAATACCATCCGAAGACCCCGGATCGGTATTTACCTCCTTGGCAACACCGGAACAGCCGGTGAACAGCAGCGCCCCCAGCGCCAGTGAAAAAACGGTTTTGTTGAGTTTCATAAACAGGACTCTCCATACCTAATTAGAGAATTGTTACCCACGTAGTCATGGCGTCCGCTCCCCCATGCGGAGTCCTCGACGACCATGACAATACGAATTAATGTGTGAACAGGTGAATACGCTATTATCTATCATTATCTTACGCAGTTTTCATGGATTTTTTTTAACAGATGGTTAAAATTCAGTCACAGTGTCCATGTTTTTTCGAGAGGGAGGGGTGCCATGAAAGTGAAGAGAATTCTTCTGCCAATGCTGATCTTAAGCCTGTTTGGTCTGTTTTTGCCGCATTCAGCTTCAGCGTTGATGAATGAGCCGTTTTTTCAAGATTCGTTTCTCAACCTTCAGGAAGATGGTGAAGATGCCGAGGCCGATGGGAAATTGTTGATGCTCTTTTTTGAGCAGGAAGGGTGCCCCTACTGCAAGCAACTGCATGAAGAGACGTTGAGCGATCAGGGTGTTCGAGACTACATCCAGAACAACTTCTTCGCTATTCTGATCGATATTTACGGTGCCAGAGAGGCTGCCAATTTCCAGGGACGTTCCATGAGGGAGAAGGCTCTGGCAAGAAGCATGGGTGTCCACTTTACACCAACGATCATTTACTATGATGGCAAGGGAAAAGAGCTGTTTCGCATTACCGGTTTCTGGCAGCCCTTCCACCTGATCGCCAGCATGGAGTATGTGCGGAAAGGTCTTTACAAGACGATGAATTTTCAGGATTACATCCATGAAAAGGCACGGGGTTCCACGCAGCCTGTCAGCAAGGGAAGTCACTAAGTCACGATGATTTCATCACAACGTCGGAAATCGGTGGTGAGCACAGTTCTGTTTCTGACGGTATTGGGAATAGCAGGTTCCGGTGAATCCGGATATCCATACAGTCCCCAGTGCCGTTGGTTCGGAGCCTCTATCGGCATCACAGGCCAGGCGTGGATGGAGATCGCCAACGGTGGTGCGGAAGCCGCTATCCGTCAGCACTGCGAAGCGGTCACCTGTAGTCGAGCGCCACGCAAAACCTATGCGTTGGTCTACGAAAGAATGCCGTGCGACAAGGCGTGCTATCGCATCAAGGTGGAGAGGTATCGAAAAGCGTGCACCCAGCAAGGGGGATGAAGTGTTGTGTCGAGTCCTGAGAGATTCTTCATGATCATAGGAGTTACGCAGTTGAATTGCTAACCATTTGATTTCAAAGAGATCTTGATAATAGCGGGATGTCTCTAACTTGTTGATTTTTAAACGATCTGTATTTCAACTGCGTAACTCCTAGATCAATTAAGAGATCACGGTTTTTAAGAGTTCACTGCTTTTTCCAAGGCGGAGATAACACTCTCCAGAGTTGTGTGGATGGTGAGATGTTTGGAGGAGAATGTTTCAAAGAAGGTGCGTGCGCTGTCCGAATCGGTGACAAGGTGAACGGGCTTGCCCGCTTTGGTCGCCAGGACAATCTCCGATGCCGTGCCCAGCCCCATGCCGCAGGCGATCACCACATCACATGAGAGCACATTGATATTGTTGCGGGCGTTTCCCATATCGGTGAAGACGGCAATGTCCACATGCTGCGAGAGGCGTCGGTCATCGGCGTCGGGAAGAATGCCCAGTGTAAGACCCCCGACCTCTTGAGCGCCTCGATTGGCCGATTCCATCACGCCGACATTTCTTCCTCCGGTCAAGAGGACACACCCCAGCTTCGCGACTCTACGGCCCAGTGCTTCTCCCCAGGCGATCTCCTGTTCCGAGGCGCCATCTCCAGGGCCCATAATGCCGACAACTCGTTTCCGCATCGAAGATCCTCCCTTTTCTCACCCAATTATTGCGCCAGACGGTTCCGCACAGCCTGGACAACCTCTTCAGCAGCAGTATGGATCATGGCTCGTGCCCGTTTCTTCCACTTTTTGCCGGTCAGTTCCGATGCATCCGGATCAAAGGGGTACATAACGCCACGTGATGAGGCCGCAAAAGCCCCCTCACCCTGCGCATTGGAGCCGGAGACGATACAGTCGAGTGATCCACCCTGAGCACCGATGCCCGGCATGAGAAAGGGGGCATGGGGGGCATGTTTTCGGATGGCGACAGGGATGGTGGGATCGTGGGTAGCGCCAACGACCAGACCGATATTGGAGAAGCCCTCCTCGCCACGCGCCTCCGATCCCCAGATGTCGGCCAGGGCCGCCATGGTTTCATAGACGGTCATGGCCCCATCCGCCATGGTGAGATCCTGAAGTTCTCCTGATGATGGGTTGGAGGTTTTTCCCAAGACAAAGAGACCGGCGTTGGGGTTGATCTCCTGAAAGGGGCGAACACCATCGCTGCCGAGATAGCCGTTGATCGTCAGTGCATCCCCGCAGGTGGGGTTATGCCGCCCCAGAACATCACGGGGACTGAGCCAGGAGATGGCGTAGGCACGGGCAGTGTGAGCGATGTCGTTACGCTTGCCATCCACGAGAGAGAGCAGACCTTTCAACCTCAGATAGGCTAGTGTCTTGATCAACGCATCGTGTCCACCGAGACCATACTGCTCATAGAACGCTACCTGAGGTTTGTAGGCAACAGCCAGATCAGCGGTGGCATCGATCACAAGTCGGTTGTACTCAAATAGAATCTTTGAGATGCGTTTGTCCGACACCTTGGCACCCAGACGCTCTCTCAGCGCTAAGGGGAAACGGCTGTGGTTCGGGTCCAGACCGACGATGAGACGGGAGTTCTTGGTGCGGGCCTGTCGAATCAAACGATCGCTGAAATGGTGCATGAACATCATCCTGAGCCGTGGGCAGAAAGGGTCATTGAGCCAGTATGGTGCATCCTATGCAAAGGAATTCCCGATTCAGGATACGTCATTTCGGTCAGAGACGACATAATCCATGACGAGTGATTGCAGTCACACGGGAGTGAAGGTACCGTGAACGGATTGGGTTTACGTTTATCTGTTTTACCAGCGTGTGTTCGGGAACCGACCACGTCAAACAGCAGAGAGATGAGGTGTCGTCATGAAGGAATCGTTGAGAACAGTCATCGCAGTGGTGGCAGCGCTGGCGCTGTTTGGAGGTGATCTACTGCCGATTCCAAGCAGTGATCCGGATGATGGTGTGGCGTATGCCCGCTCCAAATCCAAATCGTCCTCCAGGTCCTATTCAAGCTCTTCGCGTTCCTCTTCCTCACGAAGTTCCTATTCTCGCTCTTCCTCTTCATCGGGATGGGGACGGGACAAACGCTCCACCTCCCGCTACTCAAAACCCTCCTCTTCCCGAAGCAGCAGTTCGGCCCGAAAAGCGACAAGCAGCCGTGGTTATTCCAAGCCCGGCTCTTCCAGCTACAGCAAGCCTGCGACTTCTCGATCGTCTTCGGGTTACGGCAAACCGAAATCAACGAGTACAAAAAGCTCTTCCGGATACGGTAAGCCCGCCTCTTCAGGTTATGCAAAACCGTCATCGACGTCCCGTACCTCCTCAGGCTACTCCAAACCGGGTAGTGTCAGCAGCCAAACGTCCTCTAAAACCGTACGCAAGCCAGTCGTTACGTCCAGGACGCAATCTCGGAGCACGTTTGAGAAGAGCATGGCCCGAAGTCAGTCTCTGGATGCCAAGAGAGCCTATGATCGTTCCAAACAGCCGGTGAAACCCAAAGTCACGGCAACGCGAACCTACTCTTCCCGTCAACCCAAGACTGTGTCGTCATCGAAGAGTTATCGAAAAGGCAGCACCTACTACAAAAAGAAGCACCACGGTCCCGACATCGACCTGGATGATATGGTCGAAGCAGGAGCCGCTATGGCGGGTGCCTACATGGGCGCCTCCATGGCCGGTGGTGGAGAGGGGGAGCTTCTCCAGGAGAACGCTGCACACTTTCAACAGATGGCCATGCAGAAGCGGTTGGAAGAGGAGTCGAGTTGGAAAAAGGATCTTAATCCGACATCCTCACTCTCAGATCGGTCGAAGCTGCTCTTCTCCACAGGGGGCAGCGACGGTGTCTACCACCTTTTTTGCTCAGGTGATCAGCAAAGTGTAACCGGTTTTCGTGCCATGTCGGAGAATGTGCTGGATGCCCAGTGTGTAACAAGTGGTGGCAGTTCCAAGAACCTTGATGCGTTTACCAACGGTAAGGCGGACGCTGTGATCGCCCAGGCCGATGTGATAGACATTGCCATGCGTAACAACAGGCTCGGCAATCTGGGCCCCTATCAGATGACACTCTATCAAGAGCCGTTCTGGTTGTTGGTTAATGAGAAGGGATCCATTGCCGATCTCGATGATCTTGACGCGAAGAAACACACTATTATCACCGGGCCGGTTGGGTCCGGGACCCACTCGGCGTGGCGCAATCTTGCAGAGCATGCCGCCCAGCCGTGGTTTCTTGGTTTTGGTGGTAAGAAGATCTACTCTCGCATGAAAACGCAGAGCCTTGCCTATCGCGAAGGGGCAGCCCACGTGGCGAGAAATCGCAATTCGGCAATGCTTGTCGTCATGGGATTGGGCTCTCCACTGATGCAGTGGATCAACGACACCTATGGTGATGCGCTCAAGTTGGTTCCCTTTGAGGATAAGCGCTTCGTCAAGGCCGAGGATCGTGAAGGCAATCCCGTCTACGATGCCTGCACCATTCCCGGCAATCGCTATCCTGCTCTTCAAGAGGGGTGGCTGGATACATCGGTGGATACACTCTGTGTGGATGCGGTGCTGCTCGTCTCCCCTCGCTGGGTTGCCGTGAGTGGGAAGCAGGCGGAAAAAGCGTTTGTTGCCGCCTCCAAACTGACGATTCCCCAGGTGAGGAATCGAGTGGCTGGTGAGTGATTCGGTCTTTTGAACGGTAGAGTTCCGATTCATTTCATGTGAACAGGGAGAGAGATCATGTCATTTCGTGTTATGGGCGCGGTTATGAAGAGCCAGGCAGGTAAAGCTGTGGATCGGGTCCGCTCGGTGTTCTCATCGGATAGTGGTCACGCATCACGGGGTCCTGCGGATACACCAGGTCCTCTTGGTTTGGTGGCCGGGGGAATGGTCACCTTTACCGAGACCATGTTTATTCTGCGCTCTGAAGAGAGTGCGGTGGAGTATCCCGGCAGCAACAAGATCATTGGAGCCCATGGCACTGCAACGCTCCAAGGGCAATCGCTCCACCGCTACTATCTTGAAGATGGCCGTTCCACCATCCAGGTGATTACGGATCGTAGCGGCAAGCCGATTCCCGGTGAACTGAAGCTGTTCCAAGCCTTTGATGAGGTGGATCCGGCTACGGGTGCCGATTGGGATTTCTGGATGTCGGACGAGGATGGTTCCATCGGTCTGGATCAATTTCAGACACGTGATGGCGTTCTCTACGATCGGGCTTGGAGTCCCGGGGGAGGTCGTATTCCTCCCGTTCGTTTCACGGAGACCATTCGGCCGGCTGGGAATTCCGGAATGAGCAGCGCCATGGTTCGTCATGAAGCGATGCTCTATAAACGGCCACTATCTGATGGAAATGGTGCTGAATATATGCTTCTTTCCGCAGTGGAAAGCGGGGGAGGCGCCTGGGTGGAAATTCAAGTCGGGGTTGATCTTGATCCCGTTCTACTGGAGGTAGTTTGAGGAATAGTGGTTGATTTTTGACAATAATGGAACCAAATTGATCAGAAGAGCACGCACTGTGCAGGAGTTGGCGAGGTTCGTGATTGTCGCCTCTCCTCTTTGCAAATGACTGCGTATATGAATCTAAAACGTATCAAGGAGTGAGAACATGGGATTCTTGGACTTTCTGGGCAGCTTCGGCAAAGCGAAGGTTGAAGAAGGAGTAAAAGCCAGTGCTGCGGCTCTGGCTCGTCTTGACCCTGAGGCTGCAACCCAGGCTCAGATTGATATGTTGGACCGTAAATTGGCCTCCCTGCGTGAGCGTCTGGTTAAAGCCCAGCGTGCTTACGACAAAGATGTGCAGGAGACCAAGGACTGGCAGGCCAAGGAAGAGCGTACGCTTCAAGCACTGAAGATTCTCAAGAGCCGCTATGAAGCCAACCCATCCGACAGCTCGATCATGGAGAATGCCCGCCGGCTTCGCGATTCCATGGACAACATCCACCTTAATATTGAGCGTGAAAAGCGTGAAGATGCCCAGGCGAAGGCGATCCTGGAGCAGGTTCAGTCTCTCTATGACAAAGTCAAACAGCGTCGTATGGATATCCGCTCGAAACTGGACGAAGCCCGGGGTCGCATGGAGTCTGCCAAGGTGCGTGAAGAGCAGGCCAAACTCCGTGAGCAGGAGACAAAGGAGCTGGCTGACATGGAAGGGGGGTTCGACGATATTGGTATCGCCCTGGACGCCATGAACAAAGCTGCTGAAGATGCTGAGAAGCATGCAGCCGTTGCCAACCTCAGTGCTGATGAGATTGCCGAACGCGGTGCCACAGGAGATGAGGATGTGCTGGCTGATATCCTCGGTGATTCCCGTAAGAAGGGTAGCTCCAGTGCTGATCCCTTTGCCGGGCTCTGAGTGTCGGTTCCATCCCGAAGGGTGTCACCACATGTTGCGTTAGGATAACACCCGAATGATGTTGTAATTATTGAGGAGTGTTCACCCTTGGAGGTGAGCACTCCTTTTTATTTGTCCAGCTGATTTTAACAGTACTGCCTTCATTAGGGTTTGGAAGGGAGAGCTCTCCCTTGAGGCCATCCTTAATCATGCTCTTGACAAGCCGGATACCCATCCCTTTCTTCGCATTCCACCCCTCTGAAAAGCCATTTCCGGAGTCTTCGACTGAGATCTCACATCGATGAGAGAGAGATGTATCTATGCTGCACCGGACGAAACCAGTCTCACTCTTTTTAAAACCGTGTTTAATGGCATTGGTGAGCAGTTCATGTAGAGCCAATCCCAGTGACGTAGCCTGTCGTGTTGAGAGGGTAATGCGATCCTCTCCCTCAAGAAGAATGTGGATGCCTCTTTGTCCAAGTCCGTAACTGAGCTCCATCTTGTCGATCAGGGCGCTGAAGAGAGGGAAGATCCTGATCCCATCGCACTGTTGACTCTCGATCAAAAGGTCATGAACCGAGGCGATGGCATGAATGCGTTTTTGTGCTGTTTGCAGAGTCTCAAAGGCCTCTGAACACTCAAGCTCCTGTTTCTGCAGATTCAGCAAGCTTGCAATGACCTGGAGGTTGTTTTTCACACGGTGATTCAACTCCTGAAGCAGTGTCTCTTTTTCCATGACACTGCAAGAGAGCCGCTCGTTGGAGTCAAGTAGGGCTTGTGTTCTCTCTTGAACCACACCTTCAAGACGGTTCTTATGGTTTTCTAACGCTAACTCCGCGTTCAGACGTCTCGTAATCTCCTCTTCAAGCTCTTTCTGGCGGTTCTCCATGGCAGCATGGAATCGGCGCATTTTTCCAACCATGCTGTTGAAACAGTCACGAAGTAGACTGAATTCGTTGTAACGGCTGCTGGTGAGTTCAATGGAGGTTTTATCCGGATGCTCTTCATCCATACGACGTATGGCATGGGTAAAGATAGTGAACGGTCGGTTCAGCATGGAACGGGCCAGGAGAGTGAAGATGATCCAGAGAGCGGCCGTTTTCACAAGAGCCCCGATAATCAATACAGTGAAGCCGTGGGCCACCTCTGCATGAATTGTCTGTCGGTCCCAAAAAAGCGTGACGGTTCCCAACAGAGCGTTGTCCGATTGGGCATACAGTGAAAAGTGGTAGGGAATAAGACTCTCAGGACCAATGCGAGAGTGATCCGGGAGTGCATGAACATCACCGAAAAAGTTGAACAACTCCCGATTAATTTCCGATTCCGGTATCTGGCCGACGCGGCCGATCACTCTCCCTCCCGGTTCCAGAAGAGCGATTCCGGATACGTGGAGATTGCGAGCCATGCTGTTGAGAACCGTACTGATATACTCTTTGTCGATTTCCCATAGCGCACTGACCAAAGGGTCGGAAAAAGTGTGTTCCAATCCTTGTAGCTGATGTAGGATTTGATCTTCCGTTTTTCTGTATTCGATCGATAGACTCGCTACAGTTACAATAATTGCGATCAAGCAGTAGAGCGCAAATACTGAACGAAGTAGAGAGACACCAACCTGATTCTTCCAGGGGATTTCCTGATGGCTGATCATCGATTCTGCGTGTCCAGAAATAGTGAAATACAAGGTGAATCTTCCAGAAGTAGAAGGAAGAGGCGCCCACGGTCTTGTGTCGTTCGATACGGAATGATCGGGTTCGGAATGATGCTCGGTCTCTTGATGCCATCACATGCTGGAGCAGAAGAGATTCTGCGCATGGATGTCTACAAGAATATCTGGCCAGAGATCAATCAGATAATGACACGTCTGTTTGCTCCGTTACAGTATACGTTGAAGATTCAGGAAAAACCATTTCTCAGAGGCTATGTGGATCTACTGAATGGAAATAGTGATCTGTTTGTCGGGGGATATGAAATCCAAACGAAAGGGGTGCTCTTTCCACGGTGGCACATCTACTTGTCTTCAGTGGGTGCATTGTACAGAAAGGACGCTGGAATCGTTTGGAAAGGAGAGTCAACGCTTGATGGGAAGCGGGTTGCACGGGTTCAAGGGTACGATTTCAGTGCGTTTCACGCGTTCTCGGACGCCATCACCTGGATTGGATTGAGAAGTATTGAATCCTGTTTTGAGATGCTGCGCTTGAAAAGGGTCGATTTTTGTCTTGATGTTGATCAGGAGTTTAAAAAGCGTATGGAAAAACAGGGGGGAAAGTGGGATGACTATCACTTTCACACTATCTTTCAGGAACCGTTCTACCCTGTTTTCAAAGATACGTTCAAGAGCAGAGAGCTGATACGGAAGTTCGATCTCCATATGGACGATCTTTCAAAACAGGGGAAATTAGTCAGTCTTTTTCAAGAGATCGGATTGCCCACCCCGGATCTTTCCGACAGAGGCAAGTCGAGCAGACCTTTTTTCACCCCACCGGACTCGGCAGGGATTCTCTCCGTGGAGTAGTTTATTTCTTGCGTCAGGAAAGAGCCTGATTGGTTTGCGTGCAGCATTGACCATATCGACGTAGTGTTGTGCCAGTTGATCATTCAGCCGTTTATATCGGCCAAAGTCATACTTGGAGAGGCGGATTTTTGAGATATAGGTCGCAAACGACCCGTCTGTTGGCCCGTAGCCACGTCCGTAGATGGTTTCGCCAACAATCTCTCTCAGTTCCATAGAGGAGTTGTAGCGTCCTTCAGGATCGAGCTGCATTAGATTGACGACGATCTCTGAGAGCCGCTCATCGATTCCTCTCACCACTTGGTGAGGAGGGATCAAGGGACGTTCCTGAATTCTGACGACCTTGTCTCGTACTTTTTTGAACCCTTTGGTGTGGTCCGTACCCTCTATCTGGTTGGGATTGAGACCAGTCATCAGCTCGTAGATGATGATGCCCAGTGTATAGAGGTCCGTGGTAAAGGTGATCTTGTTTCCATGGACCATTTCAGGGCTGATATAGGAGGGTTTGCCAACCATGGAACCTGTTCCACCAACCAGAATATCATCCAGTGAAGCGGCCATGCCGAAGTCAGAGAGCTTCACCAAACCCAAGGTGTCGTTGATCAGAATATTGCCCGGTGAAAGATCGAGATGAACAACCCCTTTGCGCCCGTTTGAGAAACGGAATCTGTTGGCATAATCAAGTCCGTTGGCAACACGGAAAAGAATGAAACCGATGAATTCACTAGGGATGTGAAACGCTTGCCCTTTTAAGATCGCTTCGGGATGGAGGCGATGGAGCCAGCGAAATCCATTGAGATCAAAACCATTAACATACTCCATGACCAGAAAGAGCATGGTGTCTTCATTCTTTTGGATGTAATCGGCGCCTTTAAAACCAACAATGTTAGGGTGTCCGTTCAGTTCAGCCAGGATTGTTGTTTCCCGTTCAAAACTGTCAATGAGAAAGTCAGCCCCTCGGCTTTTCTCGAACGACTTGATGATCTCCGAGCGCACTGTCTTGATGGCAACCGTCTCTGACGTGCCGATATTGGTGTGAAACAGCGCTTTGAAGACCTCTCCCATGCCTCCCTGTCCAATGCGATCGATCAGTTCATAGGTGATTGAAGATTGGATGAATCGATTGACCGGATTGTCAAGATCAAAATCAGGTCTTGCAGGAGGTTCACTCTTTTTCGAACTCGCACTCTCGAGCATCGTGCGTTCATCCATGGCGGAAAGCTCGTCTTCCTCTTCCGCAGAGGCTTCCTGCTCTTCTACATGAATAGAGAGCTTGAAATCCTGCTCTCCAGAGGGATGGCTGCCGGAGTGATCATTCTGAGAAGGGGGTTGATTGGTGGTGGTGTCATGGTGCTCTTTGACTCTGTCGGACATTTCAAGATCTCAACACTTTTTAGGCGGATTGCATGCCACGAGGTGATCTAAACGACCAGGAGAAAGAAGTGGTCTTGACGTTTATGTGCGATCACCAACCAGATATGTTGGAGAAGCAAAGGTTATACCAAGACAGTGCACAACGGGTTTAAAGGGAGGTTGTCAACACTAATCACTGAATTGAGCTCAAGCCTTGTCAGATAATCGGCACGTTTGCGATATCTGCTGTCAGATGGTAGTTAAGGCCTGTTGATTCAGATGCAGAACTCAGAGATAGAGAAGAGAGGGGGTGGAGAA
>JADGBX010000180.1 GCA_015231265.1 Magnetococcales bacterium
GGAGCGCGTGCCGGCATTATCCTCCGGTTCTTTGCCGAGTGCCTGTTGGCATCGATGGTGGTCTCCCTGGGCACGGCGTTCCTGATTCTGGTGGCGGCGTGGTGGACCTCTTCGGAAGCGTGGGGAGCACCGACCGCTTCCGAGCAGATGGAGCAGGTCGAAACGGCAGCACGGAACACCAGTCCCATGGATGGTCCGGTGACGGAGGGCCGTCTGATGTTTCGCACGGAGAGCGAACCGGAGATGCAACCGGCCTTGGTGTTGGAGACTGATGTCACCATTCGGGTAACCGGCCCTCTGGCTCGGGCGGTGGTGCGGCAGCGGTTCAAGAACCCCACCGAGGCGTGGGCGGAGGGTATCTACCTCTTTCCTCTGCCGGAGAGCGCAGCCGTGGATCACATGCGCATGCGCATCGGTGAGCGGGTGATCGAAGGGGAGATTCAACAACGTGCTCAGGCAAAAAAAACCTATGAAGCAGCCAAAAAGGCAGGAAAACGCACCTCTCTGGTGGAGCAGGAGCGCCCAAATATGTTCACCACTTCGGTGGCCAACATTCCACCCTCCGGGGAGATTGTCGTCGAGATCGAATATCAGGAGCGGCCTGAGTGGAAGGATGGGGCATTCTCACTGCGCTTTCCCATGGTGGTTGGTCCCCGATACATTCCACCTGAGAAGCTGAAGGTGACGGAGGAGATCGATCTCTCCGGTCAGGGGTGGTTGATCTCATCTCCCCCGGAGGATGCTGACCGACTGACGGCGCCACTGCATGAATCCAGAGAGAGTGATCGGATCAACCCGGTCGCATTGACGGTGATTCTGGAGACCGGGTTCCCTCTGGCGAAGATCACCAGCCATCACCACCGCATTATCCAGTCGAAACCCACTGCTGAAACCTGGTCTTTGAGTCTGGCAGAAGGGGAAGTTCCTGCGGATCGTGATTTCGAACTGACCTGGACACCGGTGGCGGGAAGCGCGCCCAGGGCGGCACTCTTCAGCCATGTTCAGGAGGGTATGAACAGTGCTCTGATGATGGTGATGCCTCCCCGTGGTGATGGTGTGCAGAGTCGCAGTATGCCCCGTGAGGTTGTCTATGTGATCGATGTTTCCGGCTCCATGGGCGGGGCATCGATTCGTCAGGCAAAAGCGGCGTTGACCATGGCTCTCGATCGTCTGAAACCTCACGACCGCTTCAATGTCATCGCGTTCAACCACAAGACCAAAGCGCTGCATGATCGTGCGGTGTCTGCCACGTCGGAGGCGGTGGAGGATGCTCGGAACTGGGTGGATAACCTGGATGCCGATGGTGGAACGGAGATGCTCTCCGCCCTTATCCGTTCGCTGCCCGAGGATCAACAGGAGGATGGTTGGGTGCGGCAGGTGGTGTTCATGACCGACGGCGCCGTTGGCAATGAAAAACAGCTCTTCCAGGCGATTCACCGTCTGTTGGGCGAGCGGCGGCTCTTCACGGTGGGTATCGGTTCGGCCCCCAACAGCCACTTCATGCGCACTGCGGCCCGGTTCGGTCGCGGCACCTTTACCCACATCGGCAGCCCGGATCAGGTATTGACGCGGATGGAGTCCCTGTTCAAGAAGATCGAGTCGCCGGTTCTGAGTGGGATTCAGGTGACTTTTCTTGATGAGAACGATCACGCTGTGAACGGGGTGGAGACGGTTCCCGGCAACATTCCCGACCTCTATCTCGGGGAGCCTCTGGCTGTCGCGTTTCAGACCACGACCATGCCTGCGAAAGCGAAGGTGTCAGGCCGATTCGGTCGGATCATCTGGGAGAGCACACTGAATCTTGATGGCGCGGTCTCCCGACCCGGAGTCGGCATCTACTGGGCGCGGCAGAAGATCGAAGCGTTGATGGATGGCCATGTGACCGGTCTCAATGCCCAGGACATCGAGGCGCAGGTGACACAACTGGCTCTGACCCACCATCTGGTGAGCAAATACACCAGTCTGGTGGCGGTGGATAAGACACCGATCCGTCCCGATGAGGCGCTGTTGCGGTCCCAGCGCATGAAGACCAATCTTCCCCATGGTTGGAAGGGGGAAGGGTTGCGCATGCCAAAGACGGCGACACCGGCTCAACTCTATCTGATGATCGGGTCGCTTCTGCTGGGTATCGGCGGTGTGATGCGCCGTCGGCAACTGGGCGTGGGGAGCGTGTAATGGTTACCCCAATGAACGCGAACACCGTGTGTCCACAGGCGTGGTGGTCCCGGTTCATGGGGAGGGTGAGAGAGCAGGGACGCTCTCTTTTTCCCACTCTGATGATCGTGGTCGGAGTGGGGGTTCTTCTCCAGGGTGCCTGGATCCCGGTGAAAGCGATGGTGGCACAGCTTCTCCTGCAGCGGGCCTGGTCGCAGAGTGCGAGCATGAATCACCCGGTGAAACCGTGGCCCTGGGCCGATACCTGGCCGGTGGCCCGATTGTCGGTTCCGCGCATCGGTGTGGAGCAGATCGTTCTCCATGGTGACAGTGGTCCCATGTTGGCGTTCGGCCCCGGTCTCAGTACCGCCGGTTCACTGCCAGGGGAGGGGGGAACGGTGTTGATCGGTGGTCACCGGGACACTCACTTCCGTTTTCTCAAAGAGCTCAAGCCGGGTGATGCCATTCAGATTACCAGGCAGACGCACGCTCCCATGCACTACAGGGTGGTTTCGACCCGCATCGTCGATGCTCGACGGACGGTGATTCGCCAGGAGATGGGAGAAGAACGGCTTGTTCTGGCAACCTGCTACCCCTTCGGAGAGGCGATCCCTGGTGGGCCGTTGCGCTATCTCGTGGAGGCGTCGACTCTATCATCGGGGTGATCGTTTGTTGTTCATCTCTCTCTGCGCTACGCCCTGTTTTTACGCGCACGGTGGATGAGAATAGATGCAGATTGATTAATTATTAGTCACTTTGTGTCGATAATTAATGCTTTAGTGATTAATTATTAGTCAATGCGTGCTTTCTCTCTCAGCAGAGGTGAATTTCTAACCTGTTGATTTTTGGGTGATGATTAATATTTGACCTGTCTGGCCGGATTATTGCCTTTCCAACCGGGAGATGTGCCGTGGGTGTGGTCTCTCTCTTTGATCTGTTCAATCGACCAAACCCGCGCAAAGACACTGAAATCCGGGTGCGTTCCTTTCGCGCTTTTTGTGGGTGGAGCAGCCGATCCGGGCAATGGATCCTTATAAACTCTTTGGGAGGCGCTCGTGAAGTGGATCACGGCCATTATCAAACCGTTCAAACTCGATGAAGTCCGGGAGGCGCTCTCAGCAGAAGGCGTCCAGGGCATTACCGTGACGGAAGTGCGCGGCTTCGGACGCCAGAAAGGGCACACCGAACTCTATCGTGGTGCCGAGTATCAGGTGGATTTTCTGCCGAAGTTGAAGGTGGAGATCGCTGTGGAGGACGACCGGGTGGATACGGTCATCCAGGCGATTCAGAAGGGTGCCCGTACCGGCAAGATCGGTGATGGCAAGGTATTTGTCTTCGACCTTGAGAGCGCCCTGCGTATCCGTACCGGCGAGAGCGGGGATAGCGTCCTGTAAAAGAGGCGAATCCAGTTAGGGCGTGTCCTCAATGAGAACACAATCGCGTTTGTGGCTGAAAATGCAGCAGGCAAGGCGTGAGGAGCGCGGTTTGGCTTGGCCAAATGAGCGACAAACAACGCAGCATGATCTGTTTTCAGGCCAAATCCGAAGGGCTGGCGGTACGCCAGCGCGGTTTTGGGCTCATTGAGGACACGCCCTAATAATGTGCAAAAGACTCCGCCATTCCATCGTAGTGATGAGCGGAGTGTTTCGGGGCGTTGTCCCCATTGGGAGGGAATGAGAATGAAACGTTTCACACACCGCCATCGCAGAGTGGCTACAACCCTGGGCGCACTGGCTGCTCTGGTCGTGCCCGGCGTGGCGTGGGCCGGTGACGGTCTCAACGGTGCCGACACAGCCTGGATTCTGGTGGCTACGGCACTGGTGCTCTTTATGAATATCCCGGGTTTGGCACTCTTCTATGGCGGTCTTGTCCGCACCAAGAGCGTGCTCTCCGTGTTGATGCAGTGTTTTGCCATCACCTGCGTGGTCTCCATGCTCTGGGTGATGGGGGTTTACAGCATGGCCTTTGGTGAGGCGATGCCGTTCTGGGGTGGTCTGGGCAAAGCGTTCTTCAACGGTGTGACCGATCAGACCATGACCGGCACCATTCCGGAGATGCTCTTCTCCATGTTCCAACTCACCTTCGCCATCATTACGCCGGCTCTGGTGATCGGTGCTTTCGCCGAGCGTGTGCGTTTCTCGGCGGTGATGATCTTTACCATACTCTGGCTGGTACTGGTCTATGCACCCATCTGCCACTGGGTCTGGGGTGGTGGTTGGTTGCAGGAGCGCAACTTCATGGACTTCGCCGGTGGTGCGGTGGTGCATGTCAACGCCGGTATCGCGGCGCTGGTGGGAGCACTGATGTTGGGACGTCGTAAAGGCTTTCCCAACACGCTGATGCTGCCCCACAACGTCACCATGACCTTCACCGGTGCGGCGATGCTCTGGGTCGGATGGTTTGGTTTCAACGCCGGTAGCGCTCTTGCTGCCGACGGTAACGCCGCTCGGGCGATGATCGTTACCCATATGGGAGCAGCGGCCGGATCGCTGGCCTGGATGGCGATGGAGTGGATTCGCCACGGTAAACCCAGTGTTCTTGGTATCGTCACCGGCATGGTGGCTGGACTGGGCACGATCACACCGGCTTCCGGTTTCGTCGGTGTCGGTGGGGCGATTGCCATCGGCCTCATGGCCGGTTTCGTCTGCTACTGGGCGACGCAGATCATCAAACAGAAACTGCACATCGACGATTCGCTGGATGTGTTCCCGGTGCATGGTGTCGGCGGTATTCTGGGTACGATTCTTACCGGTGTCTTCGCGGCGACCTCCCTGGGTGGTGTCGGATATGCCGAGGGGATGACCATGTCCTCACAGGTGACCATTCAGGTGGTGGGTGTACTGGCCACGGCACTCTACAGCGGTGTTATGACCTACGTGATTCTCAAAATCGCCGATGTGATGGTGGGTATCCGCGTCTCCAAGGATGAGGAGACCGAAGGGCTGGATCTGGTGCTGCACGACGAGCGCGGTTACAACCTGGATACGCTCTCTCACTGAGTACACTATCCACAAACGCTGTTGCAGGATAAAAAAAGGCTCGGGATCTCTCCCGGGCCTTTTTTCATGCGTGAACAGGTGCGGATTGAGGACACACGTCCTAAAGAAACTTCTTCATCCACGCCTCAAGGACCGTTCTGTTCACCTCGCCGGTGTGGCTGTGGATCACTTTGCCGTTGCGATCCAGAACCATGGAGGTGGGCAGTCCGCGTACTCCCCCCAGTGCTTTGGCCAGAGGCATCACTTTGCTGATGTCGCCGTAAAGGATGGGGTAGTTGATCCCGAATGTTTGCACGAACTGGCGCAGACGTTTGGGGTTTGGAGACTCCATGAAGTTGACGCCCACCACCACCAGTCCTTGATCCTCCCAGTTCTTTTGTGCCCACACCAGATCGGGAATCTCCTTTTTGCAGGGGGGACACCAGGTAGCCCAGAAATTGACCAAGACCACTTTCCCCTTGAGGGAGGAGAGGGATAACGGATCACCGGTGACCGTGAAGAATGCCATCTCCATCGGCGATTTTTCAGCGGAGCTGCCGGCGTGCAGTGGCCCGAAAGGGAGGCTGAGAAAGAGGGAGACAGCCAGGGGAATATGTAGAGTCAAGCGTTGCAGAAGCGTACGAATCACACGTCATCTCCGTGAAGAGTGGCAGTTTGCAGAGGTTGGGGTGGTGTCGGAAGGCCTCAGCGCCAGATGGGCGTCCCGGAGCCGGGCAGGCCGTAACCGTCCCATTTACGGCTGACGGTCTCCACCATGGAGTCGTTCATCCGTATGGGTGCTCCCCACTGTCGGTGCGTTTCCGAGGGGAGTTTGTTCGTGGCGTCGAAGGCGAATCGGCCCTGTTCGTAGTCGACCAGGGTATCCCGGCCCGGATCGGAGCGGGTGGAGAGCGCCCAGAGCAGATCGTCCCAGGAGTCTGGATCGATCTCCTTGTCGACGATCCAGAGCCTGTCGGCGCCGCTGCCAGGCGGTACCAGACGCCAGATGGTGCGTACCGCTTTCGCCACATCCTCCGGACCGCTTTTGACAATCTGAATCACCGCCATGCCGCACTCGGGCCGAAGGTGGATGGACTCTACCTGTCCTACGGTGCGGGTGACGGCATCCGGCCACGCCAGGGCATGGGAGGCGGGTTCCAAACTGGGAACAGGGCCCGCTGCATGGATCTCCACGCCGGTTTTTGCCGTGGCATCGATCCCCATTTTGCCGCCGAGACCGGGTAGGGGGGAGGCGAAATCCAGATAGTCGATGGGGGGAAAAAAAAGAGGGGCCGTAATGGCCCCTTATTAAGGGCGTGTCTTCAATGAGCCCCAGTAAGAG
>JADGBX010000181.1 GCA_015231265.1 Magnetococcales bacterium
TCCGCGGTTCAACCTGCCGTGAAGCTGGGCAGCCCTAGGCTTTTTTTCGGGGTGCGCGTATCCTGTTCGAATGGATGATGGGTCTTCCGGGAGATGAACGCAAGCGCGGAAATCGGTTTCTCTCCATCCGACCCGAAAAATGGACCGCCTTTGCAGGGAGAACAGCGTGACTTCAACAGACAACCGCCCCATTGCCCTCTGGTTGCTGGCAACCTGCGTGATGATCATGGCAATGGTTATCGTCGGCGGCACCACTCGCCTCACCGGCTCCGGACTCTCCATGGTGGAGTGGGCGCCGCTGATGGGGTGGTTTCCCCCCACCAGCCAGGCGGAGTGGCAGGAGGTGTTCGCCAAGTACCAGCAGTCGCCGGAGTACAAGCTGGTGAACATCGGCATGGATCTGGAGGGTTTCAAGGGAATCTTCTGGCTGGAGTTCATTCATCGGGTTCTGGGGCGGCTCACCGGACTGGTCTTTTTACTGCCGTTTCTCGCCTTTCTGGCCATGAAACGCCTTCCCAAATCTCTCACGCCCAGACTGGTGGGTATCTTCCTGCTGGGAGGCGCGCAGGGGTTGATGGGGTGGTACATGGTCAAGAGCGGCCTGGTGAACGAACCCCACGTCAGCCAGTACCGTCTGGCGGCCCATCTCGGTTTGGCGTTTCTGCTCTACATATGGATCCTCTGGACCGCCCTCAACCTGTTGGCCGACCAGGCGGGCAAAACAGTCCAGCGCCACCCTCTCGCCGGCAAGGCGGCCGGATTGACGATCTTCACCTTCATCACCGCCATGAGCGGTGCCTTCGTCGCCGGACTCAAGGCGGGATTGGCCTACAACACCTTCCCGCTGATGAACGGTCAGATCTTTCCCGACGACTACTTTCTGCTGGATCCTGCCTGGATCAACATGTTCGATAATGTCGCATCGGTGCAGTGGAATCACCGCCTTCTGGCCATCACCACCGTTATTCTGGTGGTTCTCTTCCGCCTTGCTGCCGGACGCAGAGGCCTTGTATCCTCCATGGGTATGCGGCTCAATCTACTGACCGGCATGGCGTTTGTTCAACTGGGGCTGGGCATCGCCACCCTGCTGATGCGAGTACCGGTGTCGCTGGGCGTGATTCACCAGGCGGGGGCTCTGGTTCTGCTCACCACGGCGGTGATCGTGACACACGGACTCTATCGGGGGGGCCGCTAAGTCTCTGTCCAACAACGTGACGAGACTCCAGACGGCTGAGGGGGAGAGTGAATCATGGGGGAAATGATGGTCGAGGATTCGGAAGAGGGCGAAGCGTTTCACGGCGCTACCGGAGGAGGAGAAGCTCCGCTCCTGAAACAGAAGCGGGATTTCCCTCTGCACGCCACTGCCCGCACGGGAAACCGTAAACAGTTGATTCGCTTACTCGAAGAGGAGAGCGACGTCAACGCCCAGAACGAACAGAGCGAAACGCCTTTGCACGTTGCGGTCCGGGCCGGACGTCT
This sequence comes from Magnetococcales bacterium, assembly GCA_015231265.1. Lineage (GTDB taxonomy): Bacteria > Pseudomonadota > Magnetococcia > Magnetococcales > JADGBX01 > JADGBX01. The sequence goes on from JADGBX010000181.1 coordinate 1,480, forward strand.
CGGCGTGACACAGGCTCTGGTGGAGAGAGGGGCACTATTGGATCCTCTCAACGAAGAGCGAGAAACCCCTCTGATGGTCGCCGTGGCTGCCGGTCGTGACAGCCTGGTGGCGTGGCTGCTGAAAAAGGGCGCCGATCCGCACATCACCAACCAGGACGGCGACACCCCTCTTCACGAAGCGGCAGCAGGGCGCAAGAAGGGGATTCTCGAACTGCTGCTGAGCCACGATACCGAGGTTAACGCCAGCAACGCCTCGGGGCGGACGCCACTCTTTGCCGCGGCGGCGCTGGGCTGGGCACACGGCGTGCAGCGCCTACTGCGCGAAGGGGCGGAACCCACCATCAGCGACGATCAGGGTGAGACCCCTCTGCACGAAGCGGCGATTCAGGGCAACCGCAAGATCACCAGCCTGTTGATCAAAGCGGGCGCCGCCATCAACGCCGCCGATCAGTACCAACTTACTCCGCTCTATGATGCCGCCTACGAGGGCAATGACTCCATCGTCGAAACCCTTCTGAAATACGGCGCCGACCCCAACCACCGCACCGCCGAGCAACGCACACCTCTGCACGGTGCCGCTGCCGAAGGCCACCGTGATATCGTTTCCCAACTCCTCAAGCAGCGCGTGGAGATCAACGCCATCGACAAGGAGGGGTGGACGCCCCTGCTTGAGGCGGTCAGCGAGTCCCATGAATCGATCGTCAAACTGCTGCTGCAAAACGGCGCTGACACCTCGATTCCTACCCACTTCGGCCGAACTCCCCTGCACGCGGCTGCGGTCACCGGCCATCTGGGCATTGTCAAACTGCTGATCAAGCACGGCGCCGATCCCGACCAGCGAGATCTGGATGGCGGCACCCCGCTGGAATGTGCCACGGACAAGAATCGCAAGCCGGTGATCTCCTACCTGAAACCGCGCACAACCCCCGATCCGGAACCGACACCCTCCCCGTCGACTGCGGCCACCCCACCGAAGACCACACCCACCATCACCGGCGAGGGAAGCGACTCTTGAGCACCTCCGACGACAACAGCACGACAGCCAAGATTCTGGTAGTTGCCGGATCGGATCCCACCTGCGGCGCGGGGCTTCAGGCCGACCTGCGCACCATCACGGCGCTGGGAGGCCACCCGATGACCGCGGTGACGGCGGTCACGGTTCAGGACACCCACACCGTCAAACGGGTGGAGGCGGTGGAGGCCTCTCTGGTCGCCTCGCAGATGCGGGTGGTACTGGAGGATATGGGGGCCGACGCCATTAAGCTGGGCATGCTGGCCAACGGTGAAATCGTCAATGCCGTGGCGGATGTTCTCACGGACCATCCCGATCTTCCGGTGGTGGCTGATCCGGTTCTTGCCGGTACGCGAGGAGGGCTGTTGCTCAATCCGGAGGGGCGCAAGGCGTTCATGGATCGCCTACTGCCACGTGTCACGCTGCTCACCCCAAACATTCCCGAATCGGAACAGTTGACCGGCGTACGCATCCGCTCCATGTCGGAGACCGAACGGGTCGCTCGGGCCTTAGCCCGGCAGGTGGGCTCCCACGGTGATCTCGAGAGCGGCGTTCTCATCACCGGCGGCCATCGTCGGGGAGAGATGCTGGTGGATCTTCTGGTTCAGGGAGATCGAGTCGCCACCTTTCAGGATGCCCGCATCCGCATCGTCAACGACGACGGCAGCAAACCCGGCATCCACGGCACGGGGTGCGCTCTGGCTTCGGCCATCGCCACCCACATGGCTCAGGGACTCCCCATGAAGCAGGCGGTGCAGGAGGGGCGCACCTTCGTCCGCACCGCCATCCGCAAGAGCACCGCCCTGGGCCACGGCCAGCGTCTGCTCCGGCTCTCTCCTCCCTGATGGTCTCGTCGTCCGCCTACTCTTTGTTCTGATTCATGAATGCTTCGTACGCCTTTCGGGTGACGAAGTGCGGATCCAACCAGAGTTTATCGTCCTGTTGAACGGCGATGCGTCGCCGATCCTCCAGTTGCCGCCGATCCTCACCACTGCGACGATCCCCCTGGACGGGAATCGCTGTCGGATCGTCGCGAAGCCGCCGGTCCTTTCGGTTTCTACGATCGCCCTTCCCGCCTCTGCGTTGCGCCGCAACCCGGCTGCTCAGCTCGGAAACCGTCACCGCCACCCGCTCCGCCATCTCGGAAAACGGCACCGACCGACGCCCCTGCTTCTGCCGCGTCCAACTGCGCTGCTCCTCCAGAGCCCAGGAGATCAGCAGAGAGGCAAAAGAGGGGGCACTCACCGTCAGACCAAACGCATAACCAGCGGGCAAAACCGCCAATCGAACCGGCACCAGAGCCCTGGCCTTCCAGGGAGAGTCGATCCCGAACAACGTCGATGCGGCCCCGAGCACGCCACCGGGTCCTACCCGATCAAGAGGGCGCTCTTCCCCTTTTGTCGTCACGAATCGCTGCACCACCCCCTCCAGAACCACAACGATCCCGGCAATCACCAACGCATCGGCAGGAGGGCGTCTGTCATGGAGAGTCCGGAGCTGGAGACGATCACCCCGCCACAAACGACGCTCCAACAGCACGGAGGCCAACCGTGCCACCTCCTTGATATCAATACCCACAGTGAGAGGCAGTCGCAGCAACCGGGCAACGGTCCGCTTCGGCAGAACGGCGTTTTCGCCCTCTTTGACGGCAGCGTGGGGATGGAGAGGCAGCGAGGGCAACCCCGCCAGATGGAGATGTCTCGCCAGTCGCACATCAAGTCCGATACCCTGGTAAACCCCACCACCATCGGGCCGAGCCACGGCGTACTGAACCCGATCGGGCGAATGCTCATGCACCTGCAGCCACTCTCCGCCACCCTGAACGCACATCGGACCGAACGCCTCCACCAACGCCGCCTCAATCAGCGCAACAACAGCATCCGGATTCCAGGAGAGGGGCAGTGACAGAAGAAAGGGGGAAGAGAAGTCGGGAATTGGTCTCTGTTCAAGATGCTCCGTCGGCTGGGCAGACGTAGAGAAGACGACCTCACGCCGTATCAGAGAGGGCTCATCACAGGTTAATGGAGGCTCGACAGAAAAGGGGTTCTGCTCTTCCGAGAGGGAGAAGACGCGATCCAAAACAGGAGGATCGACCCCCCTGCGACCATTGGTGAGACGGACGAAAGGGAGACGACCATCATCCATGGCAGCGTAGATGGTGGAGCGCGCCACACCGGCTCTTCGCGCGGCGGCGGCTATGGTGAGCTTCTTCAACGCCACTCCCTGTTCGATCCAGCCCGGCAGCCATCAACGAACTGCTGTCTATTGGATCTCTTCAAGAAACTCCGAACTGACCCAGCCGGATCGACCATCATGCAGCTCGATATGGCTCCAGCCGAACCTCTTCTCCTTCACCTTCACCGGCCCCACGAGCCATCGGCTCAAGGTGGAGATGTGGGGCGCATCGACTCCCGGCGCGACACGCATGCGCAACCGTGCGGTGGTCATCTTCCAGAGCCCCTTGCGAGGGGACCATTTGCCACTGGAGACCACCGCTTTCTTCGCCAATTCCTGCTGTGAGGGGGCGGCGTCGGCGTGCGTCTCACTCTTCGGAGCGTCGGACTTCTTCGTCGTCGCTTCCCCCAGGGGAGCATCCATGGGCAGGGAGCTCCAAGTGATGCCGTTATTGTCGCGAGGCACGACCGGCGTCGTCTCGGCTTCAAGAGTGGGCATCTCCGCCGGAACCACCAGGTCATCCACACGACGCTCTGCTTGTGGTGCGGCCACGACACGCTCTTTCGCTCGACTCTGCACCGGTTTCGGAAGAGGCGGCGACGGGGGGGCGACCGGACTCTTCAGGCTCTCCACCACAGGAGACGGACGGGAGCGAGCGGGCACCCGAGCACTTTTCGCATCGGCGGTCGCATCGGCATCAACACGGCTCCATATCGGCGGCGCCTCCTCCTCCGCTTCCCGAGCAGCGAGTGCCATCTCTTTTGCTTTCTCCAACCGCTTCTGTTCCGCCAGACGCTCCGCCAGACGGCGGCGCTCCAGCACCACATTTCTGGCCGGCAGCGGTTTCAAACGCTCCATCTTCGGTTTGGTGACCAGTCCGGGACGCAGCGGTTTCAGATATTTCGCAACCGTCCACCCCTCGTTTCCATCATGCAGCTTGATCCGGATCCACCCCGACTTCTCCTCATAGGCCCGGACAAACATGCCTCGGTTGAGGTAGCCCACCGGCTCCGCTTCGCGGCTGGGCAGCATGCGATAGCGCAGGCGGTTGGCATCCACCACCCGGAATCCTGCCGTCACGGACGGAGAGACCCCTTTGCCGGTCACCGCCTGCAAAAACGCCCGACGATAGCGCCTGGGATCGGTGCGATATCCAACCACGGTGACGAAGATGTCGGTCAACCCGGCGGGGTTCTCCACATGAACGATCATGGGGTGCACTTCATCGTGCCCCGGAATGGTGATCTGGGTCTCCTTTCTGGAGTCCCGTTCCAAAGGCATGGGGATGGTCAGCAGCGGCTCCCCGGCTTCAAGCCCCTTCTCCGGCACCGCCGTCAGGGAGAGGTAGATTCGGGCCGAGTCGGGCAGTCGAGCCAATCCCGGGCCTTCCAGTTGATAGAGGAATTCATCGCCGGAGTAGAGTATGGCCGGTTCGCCATCGCGATGGCTGAGATAGACGCGCTGCCGCCGGGTTCCGTCGAGCAGAATCTGCGCCCCGACGAAGTTGCGTGTCGAACGGGTCGGCTCCGGCCCCGCCAATGTGAAGAGGTCATCCAGAGACGGCTCTCGACCTCCCCAGGCGCTCGCATCCGCTGAGAGCGCCGTTCCCGGCGCCATGACCAGCAGACAGAGCAGTCCCCAACCCAGAACGGAGAGCACACCTCTCATCGGACTCGCCTCCCCCGTGCGAACCTGTTGCCTATTCCCGAAATGGTTGTTCAGAACCCCAACCACGCCCACATCTCCCAAGACCACTAATTCAGTCACTAGGGCGTCTCCTCAATGAGCCCGAACCCGCGCTG
>JADGBX010000182.1 GCA_015231265.1 Magnetococcales bacterium
GGCATGACTCGCATGCCCCAGGTGCAGAAGATCGTTTCCGACTTCTTTGGTAAGGATCCTCACAAGGGTGTGAATCCCGATGAGGTGGTCGCCATCGGAGCGTCGATCCAGGGCGGTGTGATCAAGGGTGATGTCAAAGACGTTCTGCTTCTGGATGTTACGCCGCTCTCTCTGGGTATCGAAACGCTGGGCGGTGTGTTTACCAAGCTGATTGAGAAGAACACCACCATCCCCACCAAGAAGTCACAGATCTTCTCCACTGCTGCCGACAATCAGGCTGCCGTGACCATCCGCGTCTCCCAGGGTGAGCGTGAGATGTTCGGTGACAACAAGATGTTGGGACAGTTCGATCTGTTGGGTATCGCCCCAGCTCCCCGTGGTGTGCCGCAGATTGAGGTGACCTTCGATATCGATGTGAACGGTCTGGTCCACGTTTCAGCCAAGGACAAAGGTACCGGCAAGGAGCAGTCGATTCGCATCCAGGCCTCCGGTGGTCTCGATGAGTCCGAGATCGAACGCATGGTTCAGGAGGCTGAAAAGCACGCAGAAGAGGATGGTAAGAAGCGTCAATCCATTGATGCTCGTAATAATGCCGACTCTCTGGTTTACTCCACGGAGAAATCTCTGAGTGAGCACGGAGACAAGTTGGATGCTGACCTTAAAGGACAGATCGAGAGTGCCGTTGCCGACCTGAAGAGCGTGCTTGAGAACGAAGATGCCGATCCAGAATCGATCACGGCCAAAACCGAGGCCCTGACTGAGGTTGCCATGAAGATGGGTGAAGCCATCTACAAGGATAGCGGTGCACCCGAAGGAGCGCCCGGCGCCGGTCCCGACATGAGCGGTATGGGCGGTATGGGGGCAGGTGCTGGAGCCGCCGCCGGTGGAGATGCATCAGGTGGTGATCAGAAATCGGCTGATGAAGACGTTGTTGAGGCCGAATACGAGGAGATCAAGGACGACAAGCGCTGATCCTGATCGGCTTATGAGCCTGCTCGATGAGGCGTGGTTGCTTCGGTAGCTACGTGAACGGGCAGGCTCTTTTCGTTTGTGCTCTTTCTTTTCCCCAGTGGATAGGATGCCCTTGCCGCATCCATTCACGACCAGATACGGACCATTCGCATGTCCAAGGACCTGTACGAGATACTCGGTGTTGCTCGAGATGCATCGGATGCTGAGATCAAAGCGGCCTACCGCAAATTGGCGATGCGCCTTCATCCGGACCGCAATCCCGGAGATGAAGAGGCGGAGACCCAGTTCAAAGAGGTCAACGCCGCCTATGAGGCGCTGAAAGACCCGAAAAAACGGGCCATTTACGACCAATACGGCCACGCAGGGCTGGGGCAGGGTGGTCCTGGAGGGTTTCCCGGAGACGGCGCCGGATTCGGAGGGGCGGGATTCGGAGATATCTTCGAGGAGTTTTTCGGCGATATATTCGGCGGTGGTGGTGGTCCAGGTGGTCCTCGTGGTGGTCGAGGGGGCCGGGGCGGTGCAGCACGGGGTGAGGATTTCCGCTACGACATCAGTATCAGCCTGGAGTCGGTTGCCGAGGGATCCGAAGAGAAGTTGCGTATCCCGAGCATCATCAGTTGTGAAAGCTGTGGTGGAAGTGGTGCGAAACCGGGCTCAGGACCGGAGACCTGTGCCCACTGTCACGGCAGTGGTCAGGTGCGAAGTCAGCAGGGGTTCTTCTCTATCTCCCGTCCCTGTCCCTCATGTAGTGGTCGAGGGCAGATCATTCGCGATCCCTGTCCTGAGTGCCACGGTCAAGGACGCAAACGTTCTCAGAAATCCCTGACGGTGAAGATTCCTCCTGGAATCGAGACGGGAAACAGGATCCGTCTCACAGGGGAAGGTGGGGCAGGTCTTCATGGCGGTCCGGCTGGAGATCTCTATATCGTCGTCGAGGTGAAGGAGCATCCCATCTTCGATCGGGATGGGCCGGATCTGCTCTGTCAGGTGCCCATCACCTTTCCTCAGGCGGCTCTTGGAGGAAAAATTGAGGTTCCGACCCTGTCAGGGCGGGCGCGCATCACCCTTCCGGCCGGCACACAGACCGGTAAACGGTTTGTCCTCCGAGGTAAGGGGTTGCCTCACCTCAATCGTCCTGGTGTCAACGGTAACCTGGTGGTTGAAGTGCGCGTCGAAACACCGGTTCGCCTCAATGGTCGTCAGAAAGAGTTGATGGAGGAGCTTGCTGGTACTCTGGAAAATGAGTCACAGCCGGATTCCACATCATTCTTTGATCGCGTGAAGGTGTTTCTCGATAAAATGTCGACATAGCCTGCGGGTTATTCTGACGATACGTTGAGAGATCATAAGGAGCTGCACCATGAGTGAGATCACCAAAATCGGTATTATCGGCGTTGCCGGACGCATGGGCCGCATGCTTGTGGAGGCGACACACACCCGTGCGACTGCCGTTGCCGATGGTGAAACCGCTCCATGTGCTCTGGTTGCGGCCAGCGATCATGCCGGTTGTGAGGAGATCGGACGAGATGCCGGTGAGGTGGCCGGGGTCGGGACGTTGGATGTGTCGATCCGGACGGACAATCAAACCGTTCTCAAAGAGAGCGATGTGGTGATCGACTTTACACTGCCGGCGGTGACGCTCTCCTATCTTGATAAGGCGGTAGCCAGTAAGACGCCTTTGGTGATCGGGACCACCGGGTTCAAACCCGAGGAGATTGAAAGACTCCGCTCGGCAGCACAAGAGATTCCCATTGTTTTTGCTCCCAACTTCAGTGTTGGTGTGAATCTCATGTTCAAGGTGGCCTCCGAAGTGGCGGCAATATTGGGCGAGGCATTTGATATCGAGATTATCGAAGCCCACCATCGCCATAAGGTGGATGCGCCGTCGGGAACCGCCATCGGTCTTGGTCAGGCAATCGCTGAGGCGATTGACAGGAATCTGGATGATGTGGCCGTCTACGCACGTGAAGGCCATACCGGTCCGCGAGAGAGCCGGAGCATCGGCTTTGCTACTGTGCGTGGTGGTGATATCGTGGGCGATCATACCGCGCTCTTTGCTGGTGATGGCGAGCGATTGGAGATTACCCATAAAGCCTCCAGCAGGATGACCTTTGCCAACGGGGCGGTCCGTGCCGCACTTTGGGTGGGAGCGCAGAGTCCCGGACTCTATGATATGCGAGATATTCTCGGATTCCGTACCAACGCCTGATTCGGGTGGGTAAGGGTGTGAATCACCGGCAATGAGAGAGGTCAGGACGCTTTTCCCCTTGCCGCTCCTTCCGAAGCACAGTATCCAATACAGTTGTGTGTCGATACACAGCTCAAAAAAAATTCCTTAACAGGGAAAGGATCGATCATGGAACGCGTTGAGATCGCGAAACTCAAAACCGGACAGCAACTTACCCTTGAACTGGGTGACAAAGAGGCTATCCTCACCAAGTTGGACGCACCGAAAAAGTTCAACATGGAAGATTGGAAACCCGATGAGGTCGAGATCTATATCCTTGAGGACGTGATCGAAGAGGATGAGCCGCTTCACTACATGTTGGAAGAGCCCGACGGCTCTTTGGAAGCGATGCTGAAGATGGATGAGAACAATTTTGGCGTCAACAAGCGGGTATTCAGCTTTTTCAATCGTGAGGTTGAAGGGATTGAGATGGAAGAGGAAGAAGAGGCTGCTGAAGAGGGCTGATTCTTGCTGGATTGCTGACGACGCTACGTCTGTTTCTAGAAGTGAAAAGACGGGTCTACCATCATGGTAGGCCCGTCTTTTTTTCGTGGAACAATTCTGATCTGTGAAGCACTATCCAAAGACGATTTTCGCCACCTGGTTATAGCGTTTGACAAAGTGAACGGTCACGCCCTGGGTGATGTAATCGGGTACCTCTTCGAAATCTTTGCGACACGCCTCGGGAAGGATCAGCTCCTTGATTCCGACACGACGGGCGGCGATCACCTTTTCTCGGATACCGCCGACGGCCAGCACTTGCCCAGTGAGTGTGATCTCCCCCGTCATGGCCAGGGTGCGTGGAATCGGTTCGTTCCGTGCCATGGAGAGCAGGGCAGTGGTCATGGTGATGCCGGCAGAGGGGCCGTCCTTCGGCGTGGCACCTTCAGGAACATGCAGATGGATGTCACTCTTCAGTTGTTTGGGGTCGCCGCCCAGCTTCTTGCAGTGTGAACGAATGAAGCTGTGGGCGATCTTGGCCGACTCTTTCATAACGTCGCCCAGTTGACCAGTCAGGGTCATGGAGGGTTTTTCATCCTCGATGGCGACCGCTTCGATATCCAGAGTCGCGCCACCCATGGCGGTCCAAGCCAGACCGGTGACGATTCCAACCCCGCGCATGGGTTTTTCATCCCGGAAGTCGGGTTTGCCCAGATAGGTCTCAATGCCGGCTTTATCCACTTTGATCGGCTTCTCAACCTCCTCTTCTAAAATTTTCACCGCTGTTTTACGGGCGATGCTGCCGATTTTCTGTTCCAGACGCCGCACACCCGCTTCACGGGCATAGCCATCAACGATGCTTCTCAAGGCACCATTGGTGAAGCGGAGATCCTGCTTGTCCAGACCGTTCTTGTCCAACTGTTTTGGCACGAGATGGTTGCGCGCGATCTTCACCTTCTCTTCTGCAATGTAGCCGGAGAGACGGATCACTTCCATTCGGTCGAGTAGGGGGCGTGGAATGGTGTCGAGTTGGTTGGCAGTACAGATGAACAGCACCTTGGTGAGATCGAAGCGCACATCCAGATAGTGATCAAGGAACTCCGCATTCTGTTCGGGGTCCAGTACTTCAAGCAGTGCTGAGGCGGGATCACCCTGATAGCTGGCGCCGATCTTGTCCACCTCGTCCAGCATGATGATCGGGTTGGAGACCTTGGTGTGGCGGATCGCCTGAATGAACTTGCCGGGCATGGCGCCGACATAAGTACGACGATGGCCCTTGATCTCCGCTTCATCGCGCATTCCGCCCACTGAAAAGCGGTAGAACTGCCGGTCCACTGCCCGGGCGACCGATTGGCCGATGGAGGTTTTGCCGACGCCGGGAGGGCCAACGAGCAGAATGATCGATCCACCGATTTTGCCTTTGAGTTGGCCAACGGCGAGAAACTCAAGGATGCGATCCTTCACATCTTCCAGACCATCGTGATCCTTATCGAGAATCCGCCGCGCTTTGGGGAGGTCAAGTTGGTCCTCTGAGAAGATGCCCCATGGCAGTCCGGTGAGCCAGTCCACGTAGTTGCGGGTGACCCCATACTCCGAAGAGCCGGTTTCCAGTACCGAAAGCTTATCCAGTTCATCGTTGATGCGCTTTTCTGCCTCTTCGCTGAGCGTCATCTCCTCCAGCCGTTCACGGAACTTATCCACATCGGCAGTGCGGTCATCCTTAGTGATGCCCAGCTCTTTCTGGATCTCCTTGAGTTGTTCGCGGAGGAAGAACTGCCGCTGATGCTCCGAGATTCCCTCTTCCACCTGCTTGGAGATCTTGTCCTGGAGCTTCACCATCTCCAGCTCTTTTTTCAGCAGGGAGAGGACACGTTCCAAACGCTCCTGGACGGAGTAGGTCTCAAGAACCTCTTGCAGTTCGTCACGGTTGGAGCTGGTCATGGACGCGACAAAATCGGCCAGACGGTCCGGTTCGCTGAAATTGTGTCGGGAGAGAAAGAGTTTAACCTGTTCCTGATAGAGAGAGTCGAACTTGAGAATCTCCTTCAGGGTGTTGAGCACGGCCATGGCGTAGGGTTTGATGGCGTCCTCATCCTCCAGCTCCAGATTGCCGGATTGGTGAATCACACGGGCGATGATCGGCGGCTTGTCGGTGATCACCTCCTGGATCTCAAATCGGGAGAGACCTTCTGCGAGCAGCTTGACCTGTCGAGTCTCCTGGTTGACGGCGGCTTCCATGATGCGGGCAACGGTGCCGATCTGGTAGAGCTTGTCGATATCGAACACTTCGTCGCCATCTTCGGCATGGCTCAAGATGATACCAAACACTTTTCCGGGAGTTTCCAATGCCTCCTGGATGATCTCAAAGTAGGGTGAACCCTCGACCTGAATCGGTGTCAACATGCCCGGGAAGAAAGGGCGGCCACCTAGGGGATAGAGAACAAGTTCGGAAGGGAGGACATCTTCGATCCGAGCCAGAGGGGCAGCATCGCCATCGGCACTAACATCGAGAGTATCGGCATCCTCTTCAGAGGTCTCCTCCTCCTCGACGATGGCATCGACGATCTCTTCATCGGGTGAATCATTATCCTGTGACATGGCGGTCTCTTCCGTTCTGGGTAGTGTCTGGCGCGCGGCAGAGAAATGAAAATGCGGCGTATCCACATTATATGGGGTTGTAGAGGTGTCTGCGCAAGTGTGACAACGCCAACATGGAGAGATTTCACGTCATTAGGCCGTGTCCTCAATGAGCTCGAAACCGCGCTGGCGTGCCGCCAGCCCTTCGGGTTTGGACTGAAAATGCACCATGCTGC
>JADGBX010000183.1 GCA_015231265.1 Magnetococcales bacterium
CACCCCCTCCCCCAAGTTTCTCGCGCGCCTGGGGGGGTGGGGAGTGCATCGGGGAAGGCGACCGGTATAGGGTGTGGTTTCTACCTTGAGAGGTGCGTCAACGTCGTCCTCTCGCCTTTGCCGTAGTCTTTGGCGTTGCAATACTCCCTCCCAAAAGGAGGTGCGGAACCATGGGTTCCGCGGTGTCGCCTTTTGACGTGAGCATTCCAGATCTCCTTGGGAAAAGAAGAACGCCAGTGTACAGATTTGAGTTGGAACGACTCTATCACTCCCTCTCAAAGCGGAAGAGCGTTATGGAATCTGAATGGCGACCGCAAGGGCGCTGGTCAGAGCACAGGCAAATCCTCCCCACCGTGCCACCTTACCGAACTGAACAACGGGAAGATCAGGAACGGGAATTGACGGCACTCTGATGGAAACCGAGGGGCGTGGCAGACGCGGTTTTCCGGAGACCGTTGTCGGAATGGTACGACTGCGCGGTCCCTGTTGGCGACGGCGACGCTGTAGTGTCTCGCGCTGTATGCGGGCGACCAGCTCTTCGACCGTGCGCACATCGGCATAGTTCTCAAACAGAAATTTCATGCGTATCGTCGCACCGGCGTGACCGTCGGAGGCGGTTGCCACCAGACCGGTGAGGCGGATCGACCCTTCCTCATCGCCGGGCAGCTCGATACGTGTGCTGATGTCGGCATCCTGGCGTAGAGTCGGTGCGCTCTCACGGCAGATGAACGAGGCACCTGTTGAGCTGATATCCAACAGCAGGGCGGAAAAGGGTCGAGCGGCAGAGGGGGTAAGGGTCGCACTCATCTGGTGCCCGACTTCCAGTTCGGCCCTGACCGATTCGCGCTTCTGCTGATTGAGCGTCAACGTAGCGGGAATCGACACCTCCAACATACCGGCGGATGCGGCTTTGTCGGCATCTGTTTCCACACAGTGCACATGGGCGTCAACCGCATGACCGTTGGTAAAGAACTGGACCGTTATCCGACGGGCGCGTGCCAGCACATCGTTGGCCGACACCGGTGTCACGCCTTCGATAAAGAGATGGTTCTCTCCCGAATTGCGCGTCAGAAGGCGTAGACGCCCATAGCAGTACGTGACGCGGCCATCCGCCTGCATGCGGACAGGGGCGCGCTCCTGACTGATGCCGTCCAGGATGCGTTGGATGTCCTCTCGATCATCACAGAGCGTGCTGGATGTTTCTTGCTTTCTCTTCGTCTGTTTCGACATGGGGCTCCTCCGATAATGGATCTCCGTTCCATAAAGAGATCTATCGGTTACAAAGGCGTATTCATTGAGTCATTTTCAGTGTTAACTGCATGGAGGAGGCCGACACAGTTTGGTGTCGCATCCCGGTTCATGGTATGACAACATGGAAGATGTTCTTGGGAGGGTCCCCCGGTTGAGCCGCTGACCGAAGGGATGTTTCACCGAGCGGTGTCCCATGGTGTACCCATGCGCTGGAAACTTGTTCTGGAAAATCTGGAGAAGGGGACGTCGCGAGGAATCTACGTCAATAAACCCCGCGTGCGCATCGGTCGCACGACGGATAACGACGTCAGCATTCCTCACGCCCAGGTCTCCCGTCATCATGCCAATCTGATGACCGAGGGTAACTTCATCTTTCTGGAGGATCGCGACAGCCGTAACGGCACGTATCTGATGGTGGGCAAGCAGTGGGTTAAAGTGAACGGCAAGCGGGATATCCGGCTTCCCTGCATGGTGCGTTTCGGGGTGGTGTGGCAGGTGCGCATCGAGTCGGCCCTGGCAGCGGCCACTCCTGATGATGCGTGTGAAACCGAGAACTCTCTGATCTTCTCCATCAATGAACTGCAACGTAACGAAGCGATTCTGGTTCTCGACCTCTGTGGTTCGTCACAGATGGCCAATGCAGATGAGAGCATGGCCTACCATCTGAAAGGGCGGCTTAATCATCTCGCCGGACAGGTATTCAGCAAGTTCAACGCCCGCTTCATGAAGAGTACCGGAGATGGTTTTCTGGCCACCTTCAGCTCGCCGCAGCTGGCTCTGGGTGCGGCAGTAGTGCTGGATGATCGCATTCATGATCGCAACCGGCGCACCGATAACCCGCCGATTCATTTCCGTATTTCACTCCACATCGGTGCGGTCTACACCATAGAATCCATGGGTGTGGACGGGGCAGACGTGCACGGAAACGATGTGAATATCGCGTTTCGAATCGAGGGGGTGCAGCAGGACTCTTTTCAGGATATGGAAGGGGAGTTGCCGGTTGAGGATCGCATTCTCTGCTCCGAAACTTTTTTCGAGCAGTGCGAACGGTCGAAAATGTTGCCGTTTCCCGTGGCAATGCGTCGCTGCGGTGTGGCGGTCCTGAAGGGGATTCAGGAACCCATGGCGATCTACAGTATCGACCGAACGCAATCCCGTATCACCCTGTCAACCACCACGGGCGATATCACCACGCTGCACGTCGATGCCATCGTCAATGCTGCGAACAGCACGCTCTTGGGTGGGGGTGGGGTGGACGGAGCGATCCATCAGGCGGGTGGTCCGGCAATTCTGGAAGCCTGCAAGCGGATTCGTCAGTCCCGCTACCCCGATGGTCTGCCCGTGGGCAAAGCTGTGATCACCACGGCGGGGACTCTGCCGAGCAAGTATGTGATTCACACGGTGGGGCCGGTCTACGAGAAGGATGCAACGCCCGCCAAGCATCTCACCGACTGTTATCGCAACTGTTTGAAACTGGCTATGAAAAAAGAGCTGACCACCATCGCTTTTCCCAGTATCGGCACCGGGGCGTACGGCTATCCAAAAGAGGCGGCGGCGCGCATCGCCGTCAATACGATTCAGGCGGTGGTCAACGAGGATCCCGGATCGCTGCGGGAGGTGGTTCTTGTCGCATTCAGCAAGCAGGATGAAGCGGTGCTCGGCAGAACCATCCAGATGCTGACGCTCTGAATCAAGTTAGTGGGTTGGCAGTGGCAGAGGGTTGGCAGTAGAGCATCACGCCTCTTCCAGTTCCACCAGAACACCATTGAAATCCTTGGGGTGCAGAAACACCACCGGTTTGCCGTGGGCGCCGATCTTAGGGGTGGGGTTGAGTGCCCGGTAGCCATCGGCAGTGACCCGCTTCACCGCGGCGTGAATATCCTTCACTTCATAACAGATATGATGGACACCACCGGCGGGATTACGCTCCAGAAACTTGGCGATGGGTGACGCCTCCCCCAGCGGGTGCAGCAGCTCGATACTGGTGTTGGGCAGGCGGACGAAGATGGTCACCACCCCGTGTTCCGGCAGCTCCAGCGGTTCGCTCACCGTCGCGCCCAGGGTGCCGCGATACTGGGCGGCAGCGCTCTCCAGATCCGGAACGGCGATGGCGACGTGGTTTAGATTTCCGATCATGATGACTCTTCCCTGAGTATTCGCTTAACGGAGACGGCGTGTCGTCTTCTTCTCCAGCATCCGTTTGACCCAGTGCATGAGCCGCAGAGGTGGCAACATGATGTTCAGACGGGGAAAACGGGAGACCAGCATGCCGTTCTCCAGCGTGTCGACGATGCAGACCAGTTCGGTGCGAAAGGTCTTGTTCGGGGATTTGTTGTGGATCAGCTCCCGGTAGAGATTGTCGGCGGCGGTGTTGGCCTGGAGTTCCGCCATGTGCGCCTGTTTGGCTTTCCAATCAGGACCGGGAAAACTACCCGCATCACCGGCGACGTATACCCGCTCCACATCCGCCACTTTGGCGTGCGCGTCCGCCTGGATGAAACCTCCGGGAGAGAGGGGTAGGCCGGTTTTTTGGTACCAAGGATGGCCGGTCATGCCGGGGAGAAACAGGGTGAGATCACTCTTGAAACTCTCCGCTTCGGTGGTGATTCGGCCCGGTTCGAACTGCTTGATCTTGGAGCCCAGATGGGTGGTGATGTTGCGCGCCTTCATGGCGGCGAGCAGCCCCTTGACCGCAGTGGGTCCCAGCCGTTTCCCCGGCTGCGGCATGGGGGTGAAGAAGTGCAGCTCGAAGCGATCACGGCGGCGTTCGCGCTGCAACTGGGTGTGCAGACCGAACAGAAATTCGAACAGGGGACCGCCACGCACCGCAGCGGGCTCCTTGGGATTACCGGCAAAGCCCATGGCCACCACGCCGCCGTTCATCTCGCGGATGCGATCTCGAACCTTTTCAGCAGCATCGATGCCGGAGCAGGGGTTGAGGGTGTGTTCGATGCCTGGAGCCTTGGCCATGTAGCGGCCACCGCTGGCGATCAGCAGGGCGTCATTCTCCACCGACCCCTCTTCGGTGAGGACGGTGCGACCGCCGTCGGAGATCTCCGTGACCGACGATTTCACGTGGCGGATGTTCCAGCGGTCGAAGAAGCGGCTCAGAGGAGATCTGAGATCATCCCCCTTGCGCAGCCCCGATGGAATCCAGATCAGGCTCGGCATATAGGTGAAATGATCGTTGGGAGCGATCAGAGTCAGTTCCAGGGAGTCGGTGCCGGGTTTGTCCAGCAACCGTCTCAGAGCGGCCATGGCGGCGAAGCCGGAGCCGATGATGGTGACGCGCATATGTTCATCTCCGAACAGTATCAATAACGCATGGTAACCGTGACGTATCGTCCTTGGAGGGGTGGTGGGGGAGGGAAGTTCCCTACCGGTCACGGCTGGGCGGCTTAAAAGGTAATGACGATTTTTCCGAAATGGCCACCTTTGCCCAGCATGGTGAACGCTTCCGGAGCCTCTGAAAAGGGTATTTCCTTATCCACAACAGGATGGATCTCATGCTGTGTCAAAGCCCGGTTCATCCCTTCGAACATGGCGCGGGAACCGACGAAGATGCCCTGAACCCGGACATGTTTCATCAGAATGGAGGTGACCGGTAGTTTGGTCATCACCCCGGCCAGAACGCCGATGGCGTGGACCGCTCCGCCGAAGCGCACTGCGGTCAGTGACTGGGCGAGGGTTTCGGCACCGCCGACTTCCACCACATGGTCCACACCGAGCCCATCGGTCAGCTCCAGGACCGCCTTCCCCCACTTGGGAACCTCTTTGTAATTGATGGTGTCATCGGCGCCCAGCGTTTTTGCCCGTTGCAGTTTTTCGTCACTGGAGGAGGTGATGATCACCCGAGCCCCGGCGGCCTTGGCCAGTTGCAGAGCGTTGATGGAGACCCCACCGGTGCCTTGAAGAAGCACGCTCTGTCCCGCTTGCAGTCGACCTTGAGCGAAGAGGGCGTTCCAGGCGGTGAGGGCGGCGCAGGGCAGGCAGGCCGCTTCGGCATCGGAGAGATGGTCGGGGGTTATGACCACCCCTTCGGCATCCAGCACCTGATACTCCGCCAACATGCCGTCCAGAGGGCCGCCCAGGGTGGATGCGCGCCCTTCGGCGGAGAAGGGGCCATCCAACCATTTCTGGACGAAGAGCCCCATGACACGATCTCCCACTGCCACCCGAGAGACGCCGGCACCGACCGCCACCACCTCCCCGGCTCCGTCGGAGAGGGGGATCAACGGCAGTGGCTGGCGGGGGTTGTAGTGCCCCTGCACCATCAGAAGATCGCGATAGTTGAGAGACGCTGCGCCCATGCGGACAACCACCTGCCCCGGACCGGGCTTCGGCTCCTGCCGTTCAACCTGCTTCAAATTCTCAACGCCAAAGGCACCATTCACTTCAAATACACGCATTGCACACTCCTTATGTCATAGGTGATTCAATCTGAAATTCAAGGATATCTCTGGACTCATCGGGCAATGTCCGGTATAGCATTCCCAATGAGAATGATTTCTAAATGGCCGGGTAGACCATAACGAGAACAGCGCCCGGAAGAGACAACAGACCCCAACCCAGTGAGCGATTCCGACATGGATGATCAGAAGCTTCAACAGTGGGTACAGGCCGCAGAGAAGGGACTCAAAGGCAAGCCGCTCTCCTCCCTGGAGCGCACGACTCCTGAAGGCGTTCACCTAAAACCTCTCTACACCGATGCCGATCTGACGGACGTTTCCCATCTGGGCACGCCACCGGGTGTGCCGCCCTACGTGGGTGGTCCCTATCCTACCATGTATGCTGGCCGTCCCTGGACGATTCGTCAATATGCGGGATTCTCGACCGCCGAGGCGTCCAACGCCTTTTACAAACAGGCGCTGGCGGCAGGCGGGCAGGGGGTGTCGGTGGCGTTCGACCTTCCCACCCATCGTGGATACGATTCGGATCATCCTCGGGCTCGTGGAGATGTGGGCATGGCCGGGGTGGCGGTGGATTCGGTCGAAGATATGAAGATCCTCTTCGACGGTATCGATCTGGGCAAGGTGTCGGTCTCCATGACCATGAACGGCGCGGTTCTGCCGATTCTTGCCGGTTATGTGGTGGCGGCTGAAGAGCAGGGAGTGGCGCAAGACACCCTCCGCGGCACCATCCAGAACGATATTCTCAAAGAGTTCATGGTGCGCAACACCTACT
>JADGBX010000184.1 GCA_015231265.1 Magnetococcales bacterium
TTGATTTTCTTCGCATTCTATGTGGGGTCACACAACTGGCCCCATGAGCCAATTTGATAATGCAGGTTACCCGGATTTTACCCGGAAACTATATTACAGGAAGAGAATGGTGTGTAACCTATTGAAAAGATTGGCGTCCCCAAGGGGATTCGAACCCCTGTTACCGGCGTGAGAGGCCGGCGTCCTAGGCCTCTAGACGATGGGGACGCATCGGTGTGAGGCAGGGGGATTTATACCCGAGACCAACCTCTCTGACAAGAGAAAATCGAAGAGGGTGAACTCTGTTTCCGGCCAATTTCTTTTCAGAGCAGAAGCATTGGTATCGGAGATATCCTGGTGAGGGAGAGACAGAGTTCACCAGCATGCAGCGATCAATCGTTACATCGCTTTGATTTCCCAGGACATGCGGTGCTTTCCAGCCTCTTTGAGCTCTTGAAGATACTTGTTCCAGTAGGGCTCTTGGAGGTTGCCCAGATCATAGAGTGTCTCCCATGAATAGACACCACCGCTGTGGCCGTCATTGAAGACGATTTTGATCGCATAGTGACCGATGGGAGAGATCTCGGTAATGGTGACGTTCTTTTTGCCGTGAATCAGTTGCCTCTGATCCGGCGTGTGTCCACGGCATTCCGCGCAGGGGCACATGACCCGGAGATACTCCATGGTCATTTCAAAACTCTCGCCGTTGTCAAAGGTAAGGATCAGTTTACGATCTTTGGTGACTTGACGAATTTCTGTAGGGATGTGCTGGAAGTCATAGCTTTGATCGTTCATCGTGGTCATCTCGATACGTGTTTCTATTGATGTCAGGTGTCAGGTGTCAGCTAGTGTGATCCATGATTCCTAGTGCAGTACTTCCGTTGAGTCAGGATCTAATCTTTCCTGGTTAAGTGCCTCGACTGCATGACGACGGCGACGGTACTCCTGATCCATCAGGAGTGTGTCCAGATCGCCGGTCTCTATGCCCGGTTCGTGCTGGTTGAGAAAGGCCCGCTCCTCATCGGTCGGCGCGGTTCCGGAAATCCCCATGACAAGGCGTGTGCCTGCGTATTCTGAAGCAGAAGATCCCATTGATCACACACGCTCCACGGTGACATGGCTATGGATGTAATCCCCTTTTTTATTGCCGAACCACACCACCTCTTTTCGCCAGATATCCCAATCATCCCAACTCTCTGAAGAGCGATCGATGGTGTGAAGGAAGCGACCCTGTTGGATGGTAACTTCCTGTCCGCGACGGGTGTTCTCATAGATTTCGAAAAGGTTGAATGTCGATTCGAAAAGGTTTGAATCGGTTCGGAAGGGGAGTTTCAGGAGTTTGTTGTTGAAGGCGATCGCTTCACTGAGCAGCGTCTCGGGGATCTCAATGTTTCGACTCTGCAGCAGGGCTATAATCAGATGCTCAACCTCCCTGTAGAAGCTCTGCCAACGATCCCCTTCCGCCAGCCAGATCAGCATATACTCATTATCGGGCCACCAGATGTTGAGCCATTCCGGGGCGTAGGCGTATTCGGGACCACCCTCCTGAATCTCTTGGGCACGGGCCATGAAACGTTGGTTGATCTCAGCCAGCAGGGGATAAAGGGTGGGGTCGGGGTTCTCAAAAATCTGGAACAGATCGCGATAGGCGATGCCACTGGCCTGATTCAGGACGATGAATGGGAGTTGCATCACTTTGTCGAAGTGGAGCAGAGCAACCCACCACGCCAGTGTGCGCGCTCGACGCCACGCTTCTCTCGGCATTGCCGCCGTGGCAACAATCAACTGTTGTGTTTCGTGGGGGATCTCTCCAGCCGGTTCAATGGCGCCGTGCATGTTGATTATCTGTGACTCAACCATCTCCAGACCATGCAGCTTCTGGTAGAGCGGTTCACCCATCTCAGCATTGGGAAGGATGCTGCAATTGATAAACTGAATCCGATTGTGCTGCCCTTTCTCGATCAAGGAGGCGATGCCGTCCAGATAGCTCTCGACCGTCTCACCGGGGAGGCCGAGAAGGAGATCGGAGTAGGTGGAGATCCCATCACGAGTGAACCGTTTCTGAAGTTCGTCATAGGTGTCGAGAGAGATGTTCTCCCGGCCAATAGCGGTAAGAACCGTCGGTGCGGTGGACTGCATGGAGAGGGTAACGCCTTTACTGAGACCGTGGTCGGCCAGCATCTTCTGAATGGTATAGGCGCGTTCTGTGGCGTTCTTTGTGTTCTGAACCGAGAGTGCCTGGGGATAGTTGAAACGCTCATTGTGATCAATCACATGGCGGACGATCTCTTCATCCCGACGCAGAATGCCGAAATTGGCATCACAGCAGAAGATGAACTCGATTCTGTTTTCGGCAAACCACGTCAACTCATCCTGCAAGCGTTGCATGTCGAAGCGAAAGATCTTCGACTTGGTATTGGAGCCCCAGTCGCAGAAGCTGCAGCCAAAGGGACATCCCCGGTTGGTCTCCCACATGGCGAGCCATTCATGCCCTTTGTCCCGCTCCATCAGAGCATCGAACACCCCTGTCAGATAGGGGGAGGGAATGGAGTCAAGATCACGGATACGATCCCCTCTGGGATGCGTGATGATCTCCCCATCGGCGCCTCGATAGGCGATGCCGGGAATATCGTCCCAGTTCCGCTCCGGAAAGCATGAAACGACCTCACAGAAACTCTTCTCCGCCTCACCGTGGATGGCAACGTCCACCTCCGGGGCAATGGCAAAAAACTCCTCGCTGCGTTCCGAGACGTCCGGACCGCCGCAGAGAATAAGAATCTCCGGTTTCCGCTGTTTCAGTCGGCGGATGATCTCCAGAGAGATCTGTCGATTCCACATGTAGAGCCCAAAACCGACCACATCCGACGGGAGCAACTGCGCAACGGCCTCCTCCACATCGATCCGCTTATAGAGGGGGGGTAAAAAGTGGAAGTCAGCGGCATTAGCAGCATTGTGTTGAAAATAGGCCTGCATCAATCCTGCTGAAAGCGGCAGATAGTGCGCATTGGCGAAACTGATGTTGATCTGGGCAAGACCCACGGTGAAGGGAGGGGCTGACTGTGCTGGCATAGAGGTTTCAACGCTGGCTGGAGTGTCTCGTTTACGTGGTTTGCCATGATAGCATGGATCACTCTGGGTTGTGATAACTCATGCTGCTCGGTTGTTTCTATACCATTGGATCGTGCGCCTGAGACCCTCTTCAAGGGAGGTTTTGGCTTGGAATCCAAGAAGTTCCCGTGCTTTGTCAACGGCTATTAGACGTTTCGGGATCATGCTCGGTTTTGTGGGATTGGTGATGATTTTGGCGTCGCGGTAGCCATCCACATCCAGAATTGTGGAGAGGATCTCCCGTATCGACACGGGCTGTCCTGAGGCGATATTGACGATCTCAAATCCACGACACGACTCGAGAGCTCGACAGATCCCATCCGCAAGATCGGAGACGTGGATCATATCCTTGATATCCTTGCCATCGCCCCACACCTCAAGAGGGTCGTGCCGTTCAACGCTTTTTCGTATCAGGGCTGGGATGACATGGGAGGTCTCCCACTCGAAATCGTCGAACTCCCCATAGGCGTTGCCTGGGCGAACAATCGTCACTTCCATGGATGGATCGACGCGATTGGCGTACATTTCGCAGATCGTTTCAGTGAACCGTTTCATCCAGGCGGCAACGTGGTACTTCTCGAAGAAATCGTATCCTGCATCCTCCTCACACATGGGCTGATCACTGACAGGGTAGACCACATTGCTGCTGATGAAGAGAAATTTCCCCACCCCCGAGGCATGGGCCGCTTCCAACATCTGGCTGTTCATGACCACATTGGGTGTGAGATGGATCAAGGGACGAGACTGGATCATTCCAGCCCCTGAGGTGACCGCAGCCGCCATCACCACCATCTCCATCCCTTCAACCACCCGATTGCACTGGGTGGGATCACGAAGGTCCACCCCTCGTATATAGGTGATGCGCTCATCCTGCACCATGGGAGGGCGCTCGTGTAGCGTCGCCGTCACTTCGGCCCCTCGCTCAAGTAATGCAAGAGTGGTGTTGGTGCCGATAAATCCGGCGCCGCCGGTGACCAGGATCCTCTTGCCAGCCAAGGAGGTGTTCATGGATTACGGACTCCTTCTTAACACGAGAGGTAGCGATTGACTATTTGTTAAAACTGTCACGAATCCCACCAATACGTCCCTTCCGTTTGCCGGAAGATGAGTAATTTGATGATTTGTAGCCCTCTTTTTCTTCTTTGCCATCAGAGCAGCCGCTCCAGAGAGGTAGAATCATCATCATTAGTACGAGAACCATCTTCTTCATGCTTGCACTCCACAGTGTCTATGGTACTTTCATCTAGAGTGATGCTTGAAAAATGGATTGTAATCAAAAAAAGTGTCGCTTAATAAACACTAAGATTCTTGGAAATGGTAGCGTTCTCTGCGCTGGGTGACAACATCGAACCCGGAAATCCAAGAGCAGTGTGGCCTGTTGGTTGGGGGTAACGGTTAGCTTGGACAGTGCACGAGTGTCGAATCGAATATCTGCGCGATCATCAAAGCGACTCGAGTACTATCCGGGTTAGATGGTTTTTTTATCAACCAGGGAGTCTTCAATGTCCTCGAAAAAACCGGTCAGAGCCTCATCAGAAGAGAAGCTTTTCAGTCTTATTGACAGGATTTCAGGTCACTCCTATGTTTTTCTGGTTTTTTCTGCGCCTTGGTGCGGAGCGTGCACCAAGCAGTACGGCGTTCTTAAGTCGTGGGTTAAGAAGAATAAGGACGATGCTCAGGCGGTCATCGCCGATATTGAACGTCACCCCTCTCTAACCAACACATTTGGGCTGCGCTCCATTCCAACCCTGGTCGTGATTCGTGGCAATCGTAAACTGATCAAAGTCAATGGACTGCAATCAAAACGAGAGCTTGGCAAACTGCTCAAAAAAGCGCAGGACGCATATGTACAAGCGCCAACTCCTGATCAATTTCTTGGATGATGCCTCACTCTCCTGTGTAGGGTCTACTCGTGTGAATCATCGGCCATTGATCAAGGGCCACGGTACTCTGTCGATGATTCCCAGTAGTGTACCATCCTGCTGATGCATGGCGACGGTCATGTCTCTGTGACCCCCTTTCATGGCCAGAAGTCGGATATCTCCTGGCATCGTGTTTTCCGCGACATTTAGGATAGGTGCCAACACCTCTCCGAGTTGTGGATCCCTTTGTAATGCTCTATCGGCGGCTGTTCCGGACGCAGCGATCTTTTTCAACATGGGCGTGATGGGTTCGAAATACTCTGGCCGCTTTTCGTAGTCTTTCCCTCCCTGCATCACCTCGGTGAGCACCTGAGAGCGTAGAGCGCGATCCTGCGGAATCCTCACGAACACCGTCTCTGGTCCGATGAGAGGTCTGGATTGAAGTTCCGGATGGCTCAACTGATCGAGATCGATAGAAGAAGCGGCTACGACGACGAAGCGGTCCCCGGCAAAGGCGAGAAACAGAGGGCGTTCCGTAAAGAGCACCTGAGCACCATAGCTGAACGCGGTCAACTGGATCACGGCGATGACTGCAAGATCCCAGGCAAGACTCTTTTTTTTCTTGTTGAATACCACCAGAGTCAGCACCGGTCCCAGAACAACATCGACTGCGATGAGCAGGTAGACCACATCAATTGTGCCTTCACTGGCCATGAACGGTGTTGGATACCAGACGTAAAACACCAGTATAAACAATAGAGAAACGACTGCAATACTCAGAAGAAGGTGGATTCCGAAAGCCTGATAGCGGGTATTAACGGCACTGTTCATCTCTTTGTTGTCCTGTTGTGCACTGGGTCATTCATTCAGTATCCGAACGATGGTTTTTTTTATACGTGGCACGTTTTGTCCTGACGGCTGTCCACAGATATAACGGCCTTGTGCAATGGGCTGACGAGACTGCTGCAGAATAGCGTTCCCGAAACGTATCCCACAACCCCTGGGAGGAGATCATCGTGGACCTCGACGCAATGAACGAAAAAGAACTCCGAAAAGCCTGCAGGAAGTTGATCGAAGAGAACGAAAAGATCAAACAGAAACCGACGTCCTATCCCGAAGAAGAGCGAGTCGCCATCCAGAAGTACCAGAATGAGAAGATGCTGCAACCCTATGCTGCGGAACTGATCAAGCTGCATCAATACCTGGAAGCAACCAAAAAACGGATGATCATTTTGATTGAGGGCAGGGATGCTGCCGGGAAAGGGGGCGCTATCCGTCGCGTTAC
This sequence comes from Magnetococcales bacterium, assembly GCA_015231265.1. Taxonomy (GTDB): domain Bacteria; phylum Pseudomonadota; class Magnetococcia; order Magnetococcales; family JADGBX01; genus JADGBX01. Next base: position 6,235 of record JADGBX010000184.1, read on the forward strand.
CCGCTACCTCAATCCGAAACACTATCGTGTCGTCGCCCTTGGTAAGCCGACAGAGGAGCAGAAGACCCAGTGGTTCTTCCAGAAATACGTCACCCAGTTTCCCAGGGGTGGTGAGATGGTGATGTTTGATCGAAGTTGGTACAACCGGGCAATGGTGGAGCCGATCTTCG
>JADGBX010000185.1 GCA_015231265.1 Magnetococcales bacterium
GGGAGATAATTTAGATGATCGTTTAAAGGATGGTGAACAACAAATTAAAGAAGGAAAAACAATTCGTGCCGATGCTGTTTTCTACTCTCGACTGACTGATGACTCTGGACAGGCCCGTCATGGACAAGACCCCCTTTACCTTTCCGACTCTCAACCCGGTAGCTCGTGGACTCTCTCTCGGCTGGCTCTCGGTGGCCATCGCCTCGCTCGTGGGCTCGGGATTGGTGGTGATTCTGGTGATTCTGGCCAGGGCGCCCATCATCCACGAGTTGATCCCTTGGATCGGCTCCTTCCGCACCGCTCTGGTGATCCATGTGGACCTGTCGGTGCTGGTGTGGTTTCTCGCCTTTGCCGGGGTGATGTCGGCCCCCTTTCTCAACGGCAAAGGGGTGGGCAGCGCCGGACGTTATGCGGTGATTCTGGGCGCACTGGGCACCCTGGTCATCACCTTCTCGCCGTTCCTTGGCGAGGACAGGCCGTTTCGTAACAACTATATCCCGGTGCTGGAGAATGCCGCCTTCTTCATCGGACTGGGTCTGTTCGTGGCCGGGTTCGTGGTGATGGCGCTGCACACGCTGGTCACCTTTCGTCGCGACCTCAATCCTGAATCCGGCGAGACCGCCTTGGCATTCGGTATTCGGTCGGGGTTGGTAATCGGCCTGGTGTCGATCCTGTTCTGGATCTGGAGTGCGGTGCTGATTCCCGCCGACATCGCTGCCGATGTGGATATCCGCGAACACTACTACGAACTGCTCTTCTGGAGCGGTGGTCATGTGCTTCAGTTCACCCACACCCAGCTTCTGGTAGTAGCGTGGGTGGTGCTGGCGGCCATGACCGGCCTCTCGTTCGGATTGAAACCACGGACGCTTCTGATCATCCTGATTCTCGGGGCCGTGCCGGTTCTGGCGGCGCCGGTGCTGCAACTGCTCCACCCGGTGGACTCCTTCGAGCATCGAGAGATCTTCACCCGCCTCATGTGGTGGGGTAACGGTATCGCGCCACTTCTGATCGGTTTTCTCCTGATCGGTGCTCTGCTCAAAGGGGGCAGTGCCGCTCCGGAGCACCGTCCTGCCCGGCGTTCTCTGATCTTCTCCCTGGCCCTCTTCGGTATGGGGGGTGTGATCGGTTACATGATTCAGGAGATCAACACCACCATCCCGGCCCACTACCACGGCTCCATCATCGCCATCACCATGGCCTACATGGGGGTGGCCTACGCGCTGATGCCCGGCCTGGGGTGTACGGTTCCCTGGCCGAAGCTGGCCGCCTGGCAGCCGGTGATCTACTTCGTCGGTCAGGCGCTGCACATCATCGGATTGGCCTGGGGCGGTGGACACGGTGTCCAGCGCAAGACCGCCGGTGCCGAACAGGCGCTGCGTACCACCTCGGAGAAGCTGGCCATGAACGTCATGGGGGTGGGAGGGATTCTGGCGGTGATCGGCGGCGTGCTCTTCATGGTGATCGCCATCAAAGCGATCAAGAACCGGCAGCGCTGAACGGGCTCAGTTGCGGGAGAATCGACGATGGAAGGGGAGATCAAACAGTTCGATTCCGATCGGCAACAGGGCACCTTGGAAGACGAGGAGGGCCGGATTCGGAGCTTCCCGGCGTCGGAGTTGCGCGGCGGCTTGGAGCCGGTTCCCGGACGGCAGATCGCCTTTGAACCGGTCGATGACGACAAAGCGAGCCATCTCTGGCTTTCCCGTTACGCCGTTCAGGGAACCGAGAAGGTGTACTCCAAAACCATGGCGCTGCTGCTCGCTTTCCTCGGTGGCGGGCTCGGTGCGCACAAGTTCTATCTGGGTGCCTGGGGTTGGGGAATCCTCTACGCCCTTCTTCTTCCCACCGGGGTGTCGGTGGTCGTCGCCTTTGCAGAAGGAATCCGGTACATTATCATGGATGAGGAGCGTTTTCGTGCCAAGACGGCAGCCGCCCGGGGTGCGTTTACCTTCATCTGGTAGTTGGCGTGGTAGTTGGCGTGGTGGTTGGACACCCGACAGTGAGATGCGGAATAGAGTTTTAAGAGAGATAGAGGACGATCATGGCGCTTCTGCCCATAGTGACGGCACCGGACAAACGACTCAAGGAGAAGGCGTTGCCGGTGGAGAGTGTGGATGACGATCTGCGCACTTTCATGGATGACATGTTGGAGACCATGTACGATGCCCCAGGAATCGGGCTGGCGGCGACCCAGGTGGGCGTGGCCAAACGAGTGATTGTGGTGGATGTGGAGGCGGGGCGTGAAGGACGAGCGCCCAATCCTCTCTGCCTGGCAAACCCGGAGATCATCGCCTCGGAAGGGGAGATCGCCTGGGAGGAGGGGTGTCTGTCGGTGCCGGAACAGATGGCCGAGGTGGAGCGTGCCGCCTGGGTTCGGATTCGGGCATTGAATCGGGATGGAGAGGTGGTTGAGTTTGACGCCGATGGGCTGTTGGCGGTCTGTCTGCAACACGAAATCGACCATCTGAACGGAGTGCTTTTCATCGATCATCTCTCCCGTCTCAAGCGGGCGATGATTGTTAAAAAACTTAAAAAGATCAAATCGGGGGCATCGTGAATCCTTGGCGTATCGTCTTTATGGGAACACCGGATTTTTCGGTTCCGGCGCTCAACGCCCTTTTGGCGACGGATGATCCGGTTGTAGCGGTCTACACCCAGCCGGACAGTCGTTCCGGTCGCGGCATGGCGTTGAAGGCGTCGCCGGTGAAGTCCACCGCTGTGGCAGAGGGAATTCCGGTGCTGCAACCGGCCCGCATGCGGGATGACGGAGTGGTTGAAGAGCTGATCGCTCTGAAGCCGGACCTGATCGTTGTGGTGGCGTTTGGTCAGATATTGCCCAAGGAGGTGCTCGACATCCCTCCCCAGGGGTGTGTCAACATCCACGCCTCCCTGCTGCCCCGTTGGCGGGGAGCGGCGCCGATTCAGCGGGCGTTGATGGCGGGAGACGAGAAGACCGGCATCACCACCATGAATATGGATGTGGGGCTTGATACCGGTGACATGTTGCTCACCCGCGATCTGGACATTACGCCTGAGATGAGCGGTGGGCAGGTTCACGATGCTCTGGCAACCATCGGCGCCGAGCTGATCGTCGAGACGGTGGCCGGTCTCAAGAGCGGGGTGATTCAGCCCGTTCCCCAGCCTGAAGAGGGCGTCACCTACGCCAAAAAACTCAACCGTCTGGACGGCCGCATCGTCTGGGATCAGGCTCCCGAGGTGATTCTGCGCCAGATACGGGCACTCAATCCGTGGCCATCGGCCTTCACCGGATTCAGTGGTCGCGACCTGAAAGTCCACGCGGCACGGCTGGGAGAGGGTAATGGTGTGCCCGGGCGGGTGGTCTCACTGTTGCCGGATGGCCCGGAGATTGCGTGTGGTTCCGGAAGTGTCGTTCTGACGGAGGTTCAGATGGCGGGCAAGAAGCGCATGTCGGCAGCCGACTGGTTGCGTGGTGCGGGGTGGGGATTGACGCCCGGTGCCCGTCTGGGATAACGACAGGCTTGACGCATCCGGAGTCGGTCAGCTCGACGAATCCGTGACGTGCGGTCACTTTTCGCTATTCACAACAAAGGGATACCATGACCCAGGAGATTTCGCCAACGCCTGTCGCCCCGCCACCGATCTGGCAGCCGAAGTGGCTGATTTCGGCCCATGTTGTCGCCATCATTCTGATGGGCTCGTGGCTGCTGCCTGCAACACGGCCTCTCTGGGATGCGCTGGATACCGTGGTGTTCCGGACGCTGAACGGGACGCTGGCCTGGGGAAGTGTCTGGCAGGGATTTTGGGCCATCGCCAACTGGCGCCCCTTCGATATCCTTGCCGGAATCGTCATCCTGATGTTTCTGCTGCACTGGTTCCGCAGCGAGCCTCGCTCGGAACTGGGTGGACGTCTGGTGGCGTTTCTGCTGTTCGGTGTGGTAGTGGTGACCACCAAGGTGGTCTCCTTCCAGACCATCGTCGACATCTTCGACTACCACCGTCCCAGCCCCACCTGGGTGTTCGAAGACACCCTGCGCCTGACCCAGTTGGTGGACTGGATCAAGACCAAGGATGCCAGTGGCAGCTCCTTTCCCGGTGATCACGCCCTGGTGTTGGTGATGACCACCTTCTTCTTCGTCATCCACGGTGGCAGGCGATTGGGCTCGTGGGCGGCTGTGGCTTTCATTCCCTTTGTGCTGCCTCGGCTCGTCGGTGGTGCCCACTGGATCACCGATATCCTCTGTGGAGCCATCCCTCTGGCTCTGGTCGGCCTCTCCTGGTGGTATGCGACCCCCCTCTATGGGCGGGTGAGCGGGTTCATCTGCCGCACCTTCCCCGGTGTCGTGACCGGTGCTGCCCGCTGGGTAGGTCGGATGCCCGGCGTCCGATAGGGCGTTCTTCTCCCTGTTGAGCGCGCGGTTACCGTCGCCGCAACACGTAGAAGACGTACCCGTATTGATCGCTGTGGCGGCGAAACAGCGTTGCCTCTCTCCGGCTTTCGGCGATCACCCCGGCGAGAACTCGGTCGTGCGACGCCTCCTCTTCGAGCATCTTCAGTCGTTGTTCCATGGGATCGTAGTAGCTCTGCCACCACGCTGCCGACGGGAGCCGTTCGCACGCCAGAAGGTCGTAGCCCAGAGTCTCCGCCTGGGTGATGTTGTCGCCGATGGAGAGCATGCCTGGATAGTTCTGCTCCCAGAACGCCACCACCTCCGCCGTCCGCTCCGGTTTAAGCCAGCAGCAATCCGAGAAGATCAGCAGCCCTTGTTCGGCGAGCAGTGGCTGCCATGCCTCCAGAGCGGTGCGGGTTCCGACGGCATAAGCCGCCCCTTCCGACCAGATCAGGTCAAAGCCGTTATCGGGCACCGGCGGAGTGAGCATATCGCCCACGACCGGTGTGATGTTTGCGCCGTGCGGGTCAGTGCGTGCTCGGGTTTTCAGCTCCTCAATGAAGGGAGGGCTGAAATCGACGGCTGTCACCGACCCTCCCAGCAATTCCGCCAGAAGAAAGGCGCTGTGGCCGTTGCCGCAGCCCAGATCCGCCATGGCCGGGGTGTCGGGTAGCCGAGGGGCGAAACGTTCCAGAAGCGCGCGCGTCAACCGGTCGGAGCCAGGGCCTTTGCGCGGCACCTCTTTGTGCACCTGGATGAGGGCGTCAATGATCGGGTTGTCCATCTTGCTTCGTCTCCTGTCGTGCGTTCTTCCGGCGCTTCACTGTTCTGATGAGCGTCCACAGCCGCAGAACCAGCGTTTGATGTCAGTAAGGATCTCCTGAAACCAGGCCCGTTTCGGTAGATAAGGGCCGGTTGTTCCAATCGCCTTGCCAACGATCTGTTGAGACTTCTTTTTGATGCATCCGGGCACGGAGCGGCAGAGATCACGGGGATCGATCACCGGATGGCCCTGCTGGCGGTGGCGCTCCACAGCGTTGCGCAGGGCGTGGCGCAGATCCTCGGCATCGGTCTTGTCCTTGACCAGATAGTCCTCGGCGCCGCCGTGTACCGCCCGCATGGCCCATGCTTCGTTGCTCACCCCGGAGAGAATGACGATGGCGGAGTCGGGGTGGCGGTTGTGGATGGAGATGAAGGTCTCCATGCCCCGACTATCCGGAAGATTGAGGTCCAGCAAGATGACGTCATACTTCTCCTTCTTCAGCTTTTTAAGGGCGTCGGCCCTGCTGGTTACCCAGTCAAGTTGGAAGGAGAAGGGGATCAGTCCGCTTTCCGTGCCGGTGTCGCCGTCGCCGTCGTTGGGGTTCTGCATTTTTTCAAGACGGGTGCGGACAAGTTGGTGGAAGTCCGGGTCGTCCTCTACCAGAAGGATGTGATACCCGACACCGAAGTTGAAGACGTTCCTGATGGGGCGCTCGGGGTTGGGGAAGAGCCTGGGCGCTGACCCTTCCAGGGTACCGATCATCTCCTCGGGGATCGCCTCCAGGATACTGCTGCGCTCCCGGTCGAGACGTCGGATGCGCTCCGCCATCTGCCGGGTGATCCGGAACAGGACCGACGGGTTGCTGTGGATCTGAACCATCAGCGTTCGTTCATCCACTTTCAGCACTCGGGAGGGTTCGACGACTTCCGCTGTCGCCAGGCGCTTCTTCTTGGCGGTGAAGAGTGCCGACTCGCCGAACATCTCCCCCGGTCGCAACACCCGCAATACCCGGCGGCACTCGCGAATCTCGGTGAAGAGTTCGATGCGACCCGACTGGAGCACGAAGAGACAGTCGGCACGCTCCCCCTTTTGATAGACGAACTCTCCGACCTCATACTGCTTTCCCAGTTCGCGCCCTTTTGCGAGAGGATCTCTTTTGGGAACAGCGGACGAAAATGTAGGAGAAATCATGGGATTGTGATATCTCTATAAATCA
>JADGBX010000186.1 GCA_015231265.1 Magnetococcales bacterium
CAACAGACAGATCGCCAGAACAGGCGGCTGGACGCCCTCCGTGGTGTCGGAGAGACGGGGCAACGGTCCGGGCAGAAGCAGCCGGTCGGCCACCCCCTCGGCGGTGACATAGGCGCGGAAGAGACCGTCGGCGTCGCAGGTGGCGTCCTGAATCCGCACCGGTACGGACGCCGCGCCATCGGACGCAAAACCGGCCACGGGAACGATGGGAAAAGGCTGTCCCAGCGCCCAGGCGTCGGGCACCGATGCAAAGAGGGAGAGATCGGCCAGTATTCGGGTTGATGCGGTTTCGTCGTGGTGCAGAGAGTCGTTCTGCTCCGCGCCCCTCTTCGGCTCCAACTCTGATTTCGACCCCGGCATCGATGCCGACTCCGGCTCCAGATCCAGCACCGAAGTGAGCAGCAGGCCGTGGTGAGCGGTCAGCGCCCGACCACTCTCGGTGATCAACAGTGGCGGTTGCAGCGCCGCCTGCCGACACTGCCGCTGCACCGTCCCAACCACCATGTCCGCATAGTCATCCAGGTCATAGGTGCAGGAGAAGGGACCGTCGGAGCCGGTGGTGTCCACGGCCACGCCACCCCCCAGATCCAACTGGCCCAGCGGCGCTCCCGCCTCGGTCAGCGACGCATAGCCCACCATCAGGCTCTCCAGCCCCTGCCGTAGATCGTCCAGCCGCGCCACCTGCGAACCCACATGGCCGTGCAGCAGCCGTAACGCCCGCAACCACCCGTTCTCTTTCAGAACCTCAACACTCTTCAGCGCCGTCGGCAGCGGCATGCCGAAGTGGGCGTGGGGCCGTTTCCCGGCACTTGCCGGTATCGGCAGGCGCAGACGCAGCCCCAGATCCAGCGCCGCCGGAAGCGCCGTGAAGCCGTGCCGCAGGAGCGTCACATCCCGTGGCCGCTCGATCACCCAGCAGACGCGCACCCCCATGGCCAGCGCCTGCCGCACCCCCTCCAGCATGGCGCGATCCTTGACGCCGTTGATCACCAGACGCTGCCCGGCCCGGAGAAACCCCAGCGCCCAACGCAACTCGCCGCCACTGCCCACCTCCAGACCCGCCAGCGGCTCCGGGGCGTCCAGAAGGGTGCGAATCACCGTTGCGGAAGGGTTCACCTTGATCGGATAGAGGGGCGCGTGTTCTGAGGGGTAGTCGAAACGGTGCAAAGCGCGACGAAACGCCTGCCGGAAAGCGGCCAGGCGAGCGTGCAGGATGGACGGAAAACGGAGCAGAACCGGTGTCTCCACACCCTGTTGCCGTAACAGAGGCAGCAGATCGGCCAGGTGAAGCGTGGTTTCACCTCCAGCCACCGCGGGCCACTGCACCGCCAACCCCCCGCCTTCGGCAAGACGCAGAAACCCGCCCCCCCAACGCTCGATCCGATAGGGACCGTGGAGAGCGGCGTCGCTGTTATGGCTGCTGTTCAAGGCACACATGGCACCCCTCGAACAAAAGGAGATCGATGGCTCTGCCGGTTGCCGGTTGCCCAGTCAACACCCTGGAAAAACCGGCGCCTGTCGGTTCTTGATAAGATCGGAGCAAGTATGCCAGGGTTCCGACCATTGTTCTCCCCTTTTCATGCACGCCCTTCTCGATACCGGCTTCCAGTCGATGCGAAAAACTGTCTGATTCCATCTGTTTCTGATTCCAAAACCGAATGGAATTGCGTACCATGTCTCGGTGGTCGTTGTTGGGAACGACCCCTGATTTTCTTCAGCCACTATTTCTCCGGACGACGGACGCCCCATGCTGCAACCAGGACAGAACATCGCCCTGACCGCCCCCAATACGCCAACCGGGCCCATTGAGGTCTCCCTCACCTGGGATCCCCAGAAGGCCAGCACGTGGCGGGTGGTTCCCACGCTCTTCTTCACCGATGGCGACGGCAAGGTCACCGGCAAGAACGATATCATGAGCGACCGCGCCATGAAGCGCTTCGGCGCCCATCGACTGAAGCGGGACGAAAACGCCGCCTTCGTCGTCAATCTGGACGAGATCCCGAAACGGGTGCAGCGCATCGCCTTCACCCTCTCCATGCGCGCCCAGGGCGACACGGTCAGACGGTTCAAAATTCTCATCTCCGCCGCCATTCAGCTCAAAGAGAGCTCCGGTCAGGTGCTGGCCCGCTTCGAACCGATTCTTCAGAACTCCGACGAGATCAGCCTGATCCTGGGCGAGTTCTACCGCCATGACGGAGGCTGGAAATTCCGCGCTTTGGGCCAAGGGTTCAAAGAGAACGAAGCGGCCATGTACAGCGCCTTCGGCGCCGACGCCTTTCTCCCCGCCGTGGTGGCGAAAAAAGCGGCCTCGAAAAGCATCGACATCAATCAGGCCTATGAGGAGGACGACGACGATGAGAGCACATTCCTCTCCACCGTCGAAGCGCTGGCGGGCATTCTGCTCTTCATCGCCGTCTTCCTGCCGATGATCGACACCCCGAAGATGGCCGGCATGGATCTCTGGGATATCCATGTCGCCATGGGCAGCCTGGGCATTGCCTGGAGCATGCTGGCGCTGGGCGCCGGACAGAGATGGGTCTGGATTCCCGGTGTGGCCACCCTCGGCATGGCGGGCTGGCTCTTCTACGACGCCTTCACCACCAGCCAACGGGTCACCGCCGAGGCGCTGCGCCTCCACCCCGATGAGATCATGGCCCAACTCAGCTATCTGGCCTACCACCAGGTGGAGTGGCGCTGGGGATTGATGGCGCTGTTCATCGGCGGCAGCCTGCTGATCATCTCCAGTATCTCCGGCATGATCAGCGGCTTCGAAGAGCGATGAAACAGCCAAGACGACAACAGGCGACGATACCGACGACACCAGCACAACGAGGCACGGCATGAAGTGGGAATGGGTTCTCTTCGGAGGCGGCTACTACATCCTGGCACTGGCGTTTCTCTACATCGCCAAAGTGACCTTCGACATCATCACCCCCTACTCCCTCAAGGAGGAGGTGGTGGACAAGGAGAACCCGGCGGTAAGCCTGGCGCTCACCGGCTATCTGGGCGGAGTGATGGCGGTGCTCTCGGGTATTTTCATCGGCGGCAACGGCGCCGTTGAGGCACCGCTCGACGCTGCACGCTTCTTCAGCGATCTGCAGTCGATGTCGCTGTTCGCCTTCGCAGGTATGGCCGCCCTGGCGCTGGCGGGCATCGTCAGCGACAGAATCATCATGCCCCACTTCTCCGTTGCCAACGAACTGACCGAACACCGCAATCTGGGCGTCGGCTTCATGACCGCCGCCACCTACATCGGTTCGGGCATCGTCATCGCCGGTGGCCTGCACGGCAGCGCCGATCCTCGGGGCTTCGTCATCGCCTTCGTGCTGGGGCAGATCTTTCTGGTGGGTTTCGCCTTCATCTACCGCCTGCTCAGCATCAAGGACGCCCTGCCGCAACTGGGCCAACGCCGCAACACCGCCGTGGGCATCGCCTGGGGCGGCGCCACCATCGCCTACGCCATCGTTCTCATGGCCGGGCTCGGTTACGGCGACAACTCCGCCGACGGCTGGGAGCTGCGCCTGATCCACTTCATCTACTACGCGGTATTGGGCATCATTCTCCTGCCCATCTCCCGCTGGGTGGGGGCGCGCTTCTTCATCTACGGCACCCATCTCAACGTCAAGATCATCCAGCACGGCAGCGTCGGTGCCGCCAGTATCAAGGCGGGACTCTCCATTCTCTCCGCCCTGGCCCTGGTGTTCAGCTTCTAGAGGAGGAGGTGGTCCGATGAAGACGTTTTTTTCCCTCCTGTTCAAAGGGTTCGTCCTTCTGATCATCGTGCTCGCCTTCGTCGGCGCCATGGAGGATGACGACAACGACGAGTTCATGTCCGAGTGGATCGCCTCTCCCGGCGTCATGGGTTTCATCAATCTGGACGATGTGCAGTCCGCCTTCAACAACTCCATCGATCTGCAGACCTTCCAGACACGGGTCAACGAGATCTACGAAGGGGACGGCGTGGTCCTGATCCGGGCGCTGGCGCAGCAGGGTGAAGGGGACAACTACTCCCTCCTGGGGTGTGAAGAGCTCAACCACGACGGTGTCGCCTGCCAGAATACCGACGACCCCCTGTTCGAACTCACCGTGGCCAACAGCGACACCGCCCGCCTGAAGGGGTTCGGCGTCAACCGGCTCTACGATGAGAGCTGGTCCTACCCTCCCAACAACCAGTGGCCCATGGCGATGCCGTTCGTCACCCGCCGGGAAGAGGAGGAGGACGACACCTGGGACACCAGCGAGCACGCCCAGCACCACGGCTACCACTACTGGTACTCCTCTCCGGGACACTACCAGAATACCGCCCGCGACCGCCGGGTCTACCGCTCCAGCAGCAGTGGCAGCAGCGGCTTCCGTGATCAGATTCAGCGCAACGCCGCCTTTGAGAACAAGATGGCGCGCACCCACGGCTCCCGCTTCACCAAGAGCATCAACGGCATCTCTTCACAGCGCAAAAACGACCACAAGATCAAAATGCGTTCCCAGGCGTTCAAAACCGGCATCGCCAAAGTGCGCAGCAACTCTGCCTGGGGTGTGCGTATGAAACGCTCCTCCGGCGTCTCCCGCAGCCGCATGGGTAGCAGCAACAAGCGCATCGCCAGCCGCTTCAGCCGCTCCAGCAGTGCCTCGAGCTTCCGCTCTTCCAGCGGGTTCATCGGATAACACGCCATGCGTTTTGCCGCAGCCCCCGCCTTCAACAAGGATCTGCCCGGCGCCTCCACCACCTATCGCCCGGGCGATCTGAAGGCGTGGGCCGATACCCCCTGGGATGTGCGCATCACCCTGGAGAACATGCCGCTTGAGGAGGCGTTCTACCTGACGCTTGAGGAGGAGTCTCTGCTGGATCGCCCCATTGCCGAGCTTCTCGACAAGAGGGTGCTCACCGCCGCTGCACGGGAGCAGCTCGACGTGGCGGAGTATCCGGAACTCCCCTTCATCCACGACGAACTGCGGGATCTCTGGCAGGGGGTGCAGGAGGGTCGGCTCACCCTGGATCTGCACATCAACAAACGTCCGGGACACACCCCTCTCGCCACCACCGCCACCCCGCGCAACCACCTGAGCCGCTGCACCTTTCACAACGGCGCCTACGACTATCGGCTGCTGGATCTGGTGTGGGTGCTGGCCCCGGCGACGGCGGACGATGCCCGTCTCAAGGCGCTTCAGGAGCGGTTCGGTGCCCCCTTTCTGATCCTACTCACCGACTTTCATCAAACCCTTGATGCTGGACGCTTCCCGGCCATCGCTCCCCTGCTCGACGACCTGCTGCATCAGCGACGGTCGGAATCGTTCCCTCGACTCGCCGCCGCTTTTCGCTCCTTGCTCGACGATGGGCTGATCACCGTGACCAGCTCCACAAAAGCCCCACCTTCGCTGCGACTCACCGACCGAGGCGGTGAACGGGCGCATCAGCTCTGCATCGAGGCGGATCGCCTGCTGGATCGCTACGACCCCTTCGCGTCGGTGTCGTTTCACCCACCGGCTCTTGGCGTGCCCAAGGGGTTCGACGTGCGGGTTCAGGTGATGGAGCGGGACGGTATCGACCTGGAACACACCCTCGCCCTCACCGGCTGGCGACTCAACGGTGAGCTGCTTTTCGACGATGAGAACTGGCCGCACCTGTTCGAAGAGGGGGCACCTTTTCTCGAAATCCTCGCCGCCCTGGCCTACCGCACCGGCTTCACTCCGGAGCTGTTGCGCGCGCTGGAATCTCTGGCTGCGGATCGCCGTTGAATGGCGACGATTGCGCTGGAGCTGCTGGACAGCCACGGCAATGGCGCTTGCTACCCCCTGCGTCTGGAGCGCGAAAAGGGGGCGGCATTCAACCACACGCGACTGCTCTCCGCCCTGATCAACAACGATGATGCCGCGCTCCACTGCCCCGATGCCATGGTGGCCGAAACGCTGCGCAGCCTCTTCACAACCCCGTCGCTGACTCTGAACCGTCCCCCGGATCTGCTGTTTGCCGGTCACTCCCTCGCGGAAAAGGGGCTGACCGGCGCCCCGCTCCAACACGCCCTCGCCCCTTCACACCCCCCAGCCCCCAGCGCTGCCCACACCCCTTCCTCTCCACCACCGCTCACCCTTGAGATCGGGCGGTTGGACGACGCGCCGGTGTCCCCGGTGGTGGCCGGAGCGCTTCAGGCCCGCAATCAGCGGATTTACGGTCGCCACACGGAGAGTCTCAGCAGCGCCATCGACACCCTGCTGGATCTTGCCAAGCGCCCCATTGCCGACAAGTATGGCGACGCCATTGACACCATCGCTCCCCTTGTGGGCGGCTTCTCCTCCCGCATGGATGCCCGTGGTCAGTGGCGTCTGCTGCATCGGGC
>JADGBX010000187.1 GCA_015231265.1 Magnetococcales bacterium
CCGAAGCGTGCGAGGAACACGCCCCCTGGCCACAACTCCAGAAGCTCTCTTCTCACCGGAGTGGAACAGCCACTCACCAGCTCATTCGTGACGCCTGGCTGCTCACCGGCGGCAAACGGCTGATCTTTGCCCACTCCCAGATCACCCTTGATGGCCTACCCCCGACTCTGACCGACGCGATCCAGCAGGGTACACTACCTCTTGGAACACTCTTTCTCGATCAGTACGCCTCCGTTGCTCGGCAGGATCTCCTGCTCTCCCGCGCAACGGCCCCGGTGATCGCCGCAGGGTATGGTCTACCGGAAGAGACACCGCTCTGGTGTCGCCATTCACTCTTTCATGTCGATGACACACCAAGAGCCCGGATTCTGGAACTGATTGCACACACTCCGGAACAGGCATGAAAACAGGGGTTAGCGCAGATAAGGATTGGCCCGGCGCTCTTTTCCGACACTGGTGGACGGACCGTGGCCGGGATGACAGCGGGTGTCATCGGGAAGCGGCAGCAGACGGTCACGAATCGAACTGATCAGCTGATTGTGATTGCCCCCTGGAAGGTCCGTACGCCCGATGGAACCGGCAAAGAGCGTATCCCCCACCGCCACATGACACCCATCCCAGAGCAGACAGACGCCACCGGGCGTGTGCCCCGGCGTGTGGATCACTTCAAGTGAAAGACCGTTGAAGGAGAGCGTCTCACCATCTTCAATGGTGCGATCGATCACCGGAGGTTCTCCGAACGGCAACCCCCAGGTCGCCGCATGCTCCGGGGCTGCCTGAACAATCGCAGCATCGTCGGCATGAAGCAGGAATGGACAACCGGTCGCCTCCTTGATGGCAGCAACGGCTCCTATGTGGTCGAAGTGACCGTGGGTGTTGACGATGGCCACCGGCTTCAAACGACGTCCCGCCAGATGCTTCAGAACTCTCTCTTCGTCACCGCCTGGATCGATAAGCACCGCTTCACCACTGCTTCTTGAACCGATGATCTGACAATTGACCTGAAGGGGGCCGGTCTCAAGAATGTCGTGAACCCGATCGTCACTGCTGGAATTATCCTGCACTTTCCGCCTCCTGGGACGGGGAACGGGGAGCGCGCAATCCCTCCTGCATCACCACCCGATACCCTTTCTCCATCAATTGATCCTTCAGTGCACTCAGTTGTGCCACCGCTTTGTCCATATCGTCGTGAGGTGTCTGACGCAGGGTACCCGGCGATCCCAATCGTCCCCACTCACGAATCACCTGCCAACGCCCCAAAAGATCGCGCTGAATCTGGATGCTGTAGTAGAGCATCCCGGTACCCTGAGGGCTGTTGCGTTGCAGATAGAGCTTCATACAGTGTGTCTTTTACCTGAAGAATCCGGTAGATGAGGCACAACAGGGAAAGGAGCACCCTTTATGCTGTGCAGTTCGCCACCACCTGCGACCATAGACAGTATTGATATTTCTGATCATCATGGCAAGATATAGTGCTGCCTGCCGGATCAGCAAGGAGATCTCGATAGAGTCGACTCCCCCATTAATGATACCAGAGAGAACAGTTATGTGGAAAATCCCAAGGATCCTCGTCAACCGGATCTTCAGCCATGCCCAGAGAAGCGTTCCCGAGGAGTGCGTGGGTGTTCTGGCCGGCAACGACACCACGGCCCACTCCTGGCATCCGCTCACAAACACGCTGCATGATGCCCGCCGCTTTCTGGCCGATCCTGCACAACAGATCGCTCTGTTCAAAGAGATCAGAGCCGCCGGCAAACAAGTGATCGCCATCTACCACAGCCACCCCACCGGCACTGCCGCGCCTTCCACCGCCGATCTTGAGGAGTCCAATCACCCGGACACACTGAATCTCATCGTCGCCCTGGGCATCGATGGCCGCATGGATATGAACGGCTTTCTCATCCGTGACGGACGGGCAGAGCCGCAGGAGATCGAGATTATTGAAGCATGAGCAGCCCATGCAAGCTGCTCTTCGTCGGTCTCGGCCACACCCTGACCCGACGGTTGGAAGAGAATCTCTCTCAATATATGGCTGATCCGGACACCCTGTTACGTGCCCGCCATCACGCCCTGCGCAGTCTGAAACCGTGGCTCCACAGCCGCCCCTCCACGCCAGCGGAGCGTTCCGGGTGGCAAGCGTTGGGATTCATCCCCGATGTGGAAGATCAACTCGCTTTTGACGATGGGTTGGAACACGCACACGCTCTGGTGATCGAACTCTTCATCGATGCCCCTCCTCTGCGCTCGATCATGGAGCCGGAGATACTCCTCTGTTCGGAGAAACCGACATCCCGCATCGCGATGGCGGGATTCCATCCTCTCTCCCACGACGACCCGGCCATCCGGACCGATGACGACACCGTGGACGATATCTTAGCGCTTAGTCGTCGTCTAGCCGGTCGCCATCCCGATCTTCCCATCATCGTCCTCAACGGTGAGTATGTCGGTGTCGACACCACCTTGGGGCTGGCAACCGCCCCGCCACTGCTGGCACGAATGGTCTCCACTCTGCACACTCTAGCCAATGCAGCCACCACCCCGTCGACTCTGCACTTTCTCGATATCAACAGCGTGATCGCGAAACACGACGCCGACCACTCCGAACCACACAACCGCACGCCCTCTACGACAGCCATGGGCCACGCCTATCAGAACCCCAGGCTGTTCATGCGTTTTACTAAACGATTTCATGCTCTTCTTGAGGATCTAGGCAGTGCCTTGCCACCTCTGACCATGGCCGATGATGAAGACGACCGCACTGCGCGATGACGGCACGCACCAACCACCTCATCGACACACAACCTTCGCTCCTCTGATGGAAGCGGATGCGACAGCAACATGTGGCTGGTATACTGTCACAATTCGACCGACGTCCTGGGAGTGCCACCATGGCCAAAATCCGTAAACTCTCCGTCACCACCGGCATTGATTGGGTGGAGATCCCCAAGGCAAACCTGCGCATTCTCTGCGGCTGTCCGGCCGACAGCGTCAAGTTTCTCATGCGCCGTGGTTTGATCATGGCGACAGAGCAGGACGGCGTCTCCTTTGAGACCGGTCCCAACGCCATTCTGCTCTCCGATGTGCGCCTGCAGAATGGTCAGCTCTGCAATCTGGCGGAGTTTCCCGTTCTGCAGATGCTCTACCGCCAGGGCATGATCATTCCCGATCATCCCAACAACACCGGCCAAAAACCCCTGATCATCGGCCACCGGGATCAGGTGGATGCCCAGATGCAGTACATCTACCGAGGCAACTACGGTCTCATCTCTGAAGAGGAGATCAGAGCCGCCGGTGTCTCCGCCGCACAGGCGAAGGAGATGATGCGCCTGAAACGCCGTTTCGCCTTTGGCAGAATCCGGCCCACACAGGAGCTCTTGGACAGCGTTGTCGTCGGCACGGATCCCGTCTCTCTCTGCAAACATGTGACGATCCGTCGATTGGAGATCAATCGCTTCGAGATCAGCTATAAAGGGGAGAGCGTCACGGTGGATCTCACTATCCCCCGCAACGCCACCTATGCATCGCCCTACGCCCTCAGCGCCCACAATGTGAAACGGGAGTATTTCGCCGTTCTCCACTCCGGTGATGGTGACGGCTGGGATATCAACCGTCCGACGATGGGCAGCATCGTCATGTTTCAAGGACGGATCTATCTGGTCGATGCCGGCCCCAATATCCAGCATAGTCTCAATGCCCTGGGCATCGGCGTCAACGAGGTGGACGGCCTCTTCCACACCCACGCCCACGACGACCACTTCGCCGGCATCACCACGCTGATCCGGGCAGGGCGTCGGATCAAATACTTCTCGACACCCCTGGTGCGGGCCTCGGTGGTCAAGAAGCTCTCGGCTCTGCTGGGCATGGAAGAGCGCAACTTCTCCGAGTTCTTCGAGATTATCGACCTGGAGTGCGATGTCTGGAACGATGTGCGCGGTCTGGAAGTGAAACCGGTCTTCTCTCCCCATCCGGTGGAAACCACCCTCTTCTACTTCCGAACCATGTGGGAGGATGGTTTCAAGAGTTACGCCCACTTTGCAGACATCGCCGACATCGACCTGTTGCAGGAGATGGTTACAGACGACCCGGACGCTGACGGCCTCACCGAAGAGGCGTGCCGCCGCGTGAAAAAAGCCTATGCCGAACCGGCGGATATCAAGAAATTGGATATTGGTGGCGGCATGATTCACGGCAAGGCGGAGAACTTCCGCAACGACGCCTCAAAACGGATCATCCTCTCCCACACCGCCCTGCCTCTGACTGACCGGGAGAAGGAGATCGGTTCCAGTGCACCGTTCGGCATCGTCGACGTACTTATCCCCACTGAACAGGAGTATGCCCGAAAGCAGGCCAACGACTATCTGATGTCCTACTTTCCCGATGCGCCACCGCATGAGATCAGGATTCTGCTCAACGGTACAATTCTCTCGTTCAACCCGGAGACGATCATCCTGCACGAGAACGAGATCAACACCAATCTCTTCCTGCTGCTCAACGGCAGCGTCGAGATGATCCACACCCGCTCCGACACCAGCTCCCTCCTTTCCGCCGGCGCCATGGTGGGTGAGATCTCCGGGCTCTACGCCATGCCCTCCACCGCCACCTATCGGACCAGCAGCTATGTCCGCGCTCTGCGCATTCCCGTCTCGGTCTACGAACGATTCGTTCGGCGCAATACGTTGATGGCGGATATCGAACGCATTCAGGAGAATATCTCCTTTCTCCAAGGAACCTGCCTCTTCAGCGGCGCCATCTCCTACATTCACCAAAACCGCATCGCCAGAGGAATGGATCGCATCTCGGTCAACTCCGGTGAGACCATCACTCCACCAAAAGGCTCCCTGATCGTGGTCAAGCGGGGGAGAATTCACCGCTACTTCGGCAATGACGACACTCCTATTGAAACGTTGGCCGTGGGGGACTTCTTCGGTGAGGATGAGATTCTGTTCCAGATGCCGGATCTCCTCAACAGTACTGCAGATGAACAGGCAACGCTCTACGCCATTCCCGGGGATCTACTTCTGCACGTACCGGTTGTCCGCTGGAAGCTGTTCGAAGCCCATGAACATCGGCGTAATCTCCTCTTCAGCAGCCTGAGCCGTGATGGTTCCATCGAGCATCTGGTGTGGCAGGAGTCGTGTCAGATCAATGTCAGTGCCATGGATCGACAACACAGATGGTTGTTCGAACTGGGGCGTCTGGTTGCAGAGCGGTTGCGCGCCAAGCACGATAGAGAGGTGATCAGCAAGGCGTTCGACAGTCTGGTGCATGCCACGGAAGCGCACTTTGAAGACGAGATGGAGCTGCTTCTGAGTTACGATTACGCCCACGCCGCAGAACATAACGACCACCATGGCCGATTGATTAAACAGATCAAAGAGGCTGGCAACTCGCTCATCGATGGCGGCAACCCCGAGGCGTTTGAAGCGTTCTTCCGCACATGGCTGATCGATCACATCCTTCGGGAAGATCGACGCTATGCCGTCCATCTCAATGAACGTGGCCTGTTCTGAATGTGCCGACAGCTCGCGGGTCGTACACTCCTGATCTGTCGCCCGGAACCGGGATGCAGTGCCTCAATCGACCGAGTCATGCAGATGGGTGGCCGGGCCATCCGGTGCCCTGTTTTGGAGATCGTTCCTCCCCTCAGAACCGATCCGTTGCACACGGCACTTCAAACCATCGACCGCCGGGATGCGGTTGTGATCACCAGCGGCAACGCCATCCGAATGCTCCCACCGTCCCTTCTTGCCGATTCTCTCCCGTGGCCACCCCTCTTTGCGGTGGGTAAAAAAACCGCGGCCACGCTCACCCGCTACGGTCTCTCCCCCCATCTACCGGAAAACCCCTTTGATGCCGACACTTTGACCGACCACCTGTTGCAGTGGCTGCCGGAAAAGGATTTGGAACGGGCGAACATTCTCTTCTTCAGCGCCGAGAAGGGACGACGGGTGCTTGCAGAGCGTCTCAGCAAAGCGGGCCACAGCGTGGAGACGGTCATCGCCTATCGGACCGTCATGGTGGAACGACTCACCGAGGAAGCCGTATCAGCTCTGTCTGAAGGTAACGTTGACGGCATCCCGTTCTACAGCGGCCGCACTGTGGAGGCACTGGTGGCGGCATGCAAAAAAGAAGAGTCGACGGTTTGGAGTGGGGTACGCACGGCACGCCGGATAGCGATTTCCCAGCGCGTTGCCCAGGTGATGGCGCAGGCGGGCATCCCGGCAGACGGCGTTGCTACGAAACCGGACGATCAGGAGATGTTGCAGGAACTGTCGATGGCGTAACAGCATGGAGAGGGGAAAGAGTGAGCACCTCT
>JADGBX010000188.1 GCA_015231265.1 Magnetococcales bacterium
CGACCGGCAGAGAGGAGACCACAACATACCATCGCACCTTACGGGCACAGGTTCTGGCCAGAGTTCTGGGAGAGGATCACCCCACCACATGGGACGCCTGGATCCATCTGGCGCGCTCCGCATGGCAGAAGGGGCTGTTCTCGGACGCCATCAGCCTCTATGAAAAGGTTCTGGGCCATGCCGTCACGGCACTGGGCACGACACACCCGCGTCTCCTGCGCTACACACGACAGCTTGCCCAGCTTCGCTCCGATGCCGACCAGACGGAAAAGGCCGAGGCTCTGCTCAATACCACCTGCCCCAAAGTCATCCAACTCTACGGTGTCAACCACCCACAAGTGGCCGCCTGCCTCACGGAACGGGGCCGTATCCGAGTCGGTCGGGCCAAACTCAAGGAGGCAGCCCAGGACTTTGCCCGCGCCGAGTCGATTCTCAATAGTGTCGCGGAGCGAAACTCGGACATCCTGGTGCAACTGCGTCTGGAACGCAGTGTTCTGTCGTTGCGTTCCGGTCAACCGGCAGAGGCTGAACAGGGGTTGCGCGCACTACTGGCCGATATCACCACGACGGATCAAGAACTCAAGGAATCAACCACCAAGCGCTCAGTAAGATTGGCGATTCAGAGCCGTCTGATTGAAGCACTCACCGCCCAGAGCCGCTATGAAGAGGCCAACGCTCTGGCCCGTACAACACTGCTCGACCAGGAGCAACTCTCCGGAAAGAGCAGCATCAACGCCCTGCAAGTGCGTGGGCTTCTGGCGGAGATCCTGCGGCTTCAAGGTCATGAGCGGGCTGCGGATCAACTGCTGACCACCGTGGTCACAGGTTATGAGAAGAGTCTCGGCGCACACCACCCCTCGACGCTAGCCGCCATGACCAACCAAGCCCTGGCGCGCATGCAACGGGGTCTTTTCGAGGAGGCGGAGCCGCTGTTGAGAACGGCTGCCACGCGCAGTAGCGATCGTCGTGGGCACGGCCATCCGGAGACCATCGCCATCCACAACAATCTCGCCATGCTGTTGGAGCAGCAGGGGCTGTTCGATCGAGCCGCAACGCTCTACACCAGCACGCTCTCCTCGGCAACGAAGCAGCTCGGCCCTCACGACGCCCGCACACTGGCCGTGGTCAACAATCTCGCTTATTTGGAGATGATGCGCGGTCGTCTTCAACAGGCCGAAGAGGGTTTCACAACCGCCTGGAAAGGGTTGTCGGCCTCCTTGGGTGCTACGCATCGCACTACGTTGAAAGCACTCAACAACCGTGCCCGCACCGCGCGCATGCTCGGTGATCTGGAGCGGGCAGCGCCTCTGCAGAAACAGGCCCTCGCCCAACGACGCTCAAGCCTGGGTGCCACCCATCCGGACACACTGCGCTCCCTGCACGACCTTGGCCTGCTCTTCCTGGAACAGAAGCGAACAAAAGCAGCCATATCCCAAATCACGGAAGCGTGGCAGAAGGCGCGCACCCATCTCGGTGCGCTCCACCCCTACACTCTGGAGTTCCACCACTCACTGGCCCGCGCTCAGGAACAGAGCGGTGATCTGGAAGCGGCATTCTCCACCAACCGTGCCGCTTTTCTCGCCCGCTCCACCTTTCTGGATCGCGTCCTCTGGAGCAGTGATGACAACGCTCGCAGCGGTTATCTACGCCTCTTCCGCCAGGAGCAGGATGCGTATCTCTCCCTTCTCTCCCGTCTCAAACGCTCCCAGGCAGCGGGTCGTGCGATAATCGAGGTGGGATTGAGACGCAAGGGGCTGCTGCTCTCCATCGCTGCCGAACAGCGTCTGATCACCCAGCTCGCGGACGATCCGGCGTTGCAGGAGATCTCTCAAGCACTCTCCTCCGCACGCCGGGATCTGGCTGCTGCCACCCTTGCCGATCCGTCACCGGGCGTGAACCGTGCTGAAGAGCGACACCGCGTCGAAATGCGGGTGCAGGATCTGCAACGCCGCCTGGGCACGGCCAGCAGCCGCTTCCGGGAACGCATGACGATCCCGACACCGGAAACCCTCGTTACCACCCTGAAAAAAGGCGCTGCTCTGGTAGAGATGATGGCGTTCCGGACGCAGGGACTCACCCGGTTTCTCGTGGGAACGCTGGTGGTGGGCGATAATGGCCCCACCTGGAACCGCACACTGCTTGCAGACAGCGCGTCACTCACCACGGCAGTGCGCGAATTCCGGCAGGTGATTCAGGATCCGGCCACCGAAGACGCCGAGCTAGCCGAGGTCAGCAAAGCGCTGTACGGTCACGTGTGGCAGCCGTTGGAACCTCTTCTTGTCGGCGCAGAACGGCTCCATCTAGCACCGGACGGCATTCTCAATATTCTACCGTTTCACGCCCTTCAGAACAGCGCTGGCGACTATCTGGCCACGGCTCATGATCTCCGCATCATCGCATCATCACGGGATCTGTTGAAACAGCCGCGATCTTTACCGAAAACACCCACGGCTCTGATCATCGCCGATCCCGACTTTAATGCTGCTCTGCAGCCGTTGCCGGAGACGCGCATCCATGGCAAGAAAACAGCCCCTGCCTCCGCGGAACCGAGCAGCGCCCAGACGACCCGCTCCCTGGATAAGAACCAACTCCAGGACGGACTCACCCAAACCCGGCGCTCACTGCGCGGACTCGCGTTCGACCCGCTGCCCGGTGCCCGACGCGAAGGGCGCTTGATCCATGGCCGCATCTCCAAAGGCGAGGGTAACGGTCACATACTCCACAGCGATTCCGCGTCGGAGCAGACCGTTCGCCGGAGCGTGGCGACACCAGCCGTGCTGCACCTGGCGACCCACGGATTCTTCCTCAAGGAACACGAGCAGTTTCAGGCTCGCATCAACCGCCATAAACACCGGGGCGCGTCGCTCTCAGCGCCACCAACCGGTGACAATCCGCTCCTGCGATCCGGGCTCGCTCTGGCCGGCGTCAACCTCAACGCTCCCCATCTGGGCACCATCGATCCCGATAACGACGGCATTCTCACCGCCTGGGAGGCTTTGGGCTTGAACCTCTCCCAAACCCGTCTGGTTGTGCTCTCCGCCTGTGAGACGGGACTGGGCGTTATCCATGAGGGCGAAGGGGTTTACGGTCTGCGCCGTGCCTTCCAGGAAGCGGGTGCCGACGGCGTGATCTCCTCACTCTGGGAGGTGTCCGATCTGGGAACACTCGCTTTCATGAACGGTCTCTACAAACGATTCCTCACCGGTACACCGCTACATCAAGCCTACCGGGAGACCCAGCAGGAGCTGATGCAATCCCCACGGTGGGGACACCCTTTCATCTGGGCCGCTTTTGTTTTGGTTGATAAGGGACAGTAGACTGATTAATACTGAAAATCAGAAATCCAGATTGGCATCATGCATGATACACTCTCTCAGACTCAAAAGGACGTGACATGATAGATACCAGTACAGCACGCGCCGATGGATATTTGAACCGGACACCTGCCACAACGATTCTGTTGACGGCACTGCTCCTGATGCTCTCTCTTGTGGTTGCTCCACAGTCGGCAGAGGCGGCTCTGGAAGGGCCGACCCTGCTGCTGACCAATGCTAAAAAGGGGGTGGAGTATGACGGGGGTAACGGTCGCTGGCGCAAGGTGCGCCGCAATAAGTTGATGTACGCCGGATCCCGCATCCGAACCAGCACCAACGGCAGTGCCAGCATTGTTCTGAAAGGGTCCGGGGCTCTGCAGCGCATTCAACCCGGCAGTGAGATTCTGGTTGAAGAGGACGGCGTGAAACTGCTCTCGGGTGCACTGTCGGAACCGGACACCTCCCACGGGGATCTTCTGGCCAGCCTCAACAAACGATTCAGCGATGCACAGATGTTCACCGTCACCCGCCGTTCATCCAAGGACAGCAAGGCGAAAAAGCTTCGCCCGGCCAACCGCATCGTTCTGGCAGCCACCTGGCCGACTCTGATGTGGGAGAACACCACGCCCGATACCCCCTGGATGCTGACGATCAACGGCAACACCCACACACTGCCCGCCAGTAACGATTCTGTCGTCAAAACCCGCCTTGAGATGCTGCAACCGGGCACCCATCACTACGCCGTTGCAGCCGGTAGTGCGCCCTCCTCCGACAGAACATCACACCAGGAGATGATCTGGCTCGATGCAGACAAGGAAGCGGCATTGAAAAAGCGGGTCACCTCCATGGAGAGCCTCTTTGCCGACGAACCCTACCTCAAAGGGATCATCCTCGAAGAAGCGGGGCTGCTCACGGCAGCGTTTGAGATCTACGATACCTACCTGAAGCAGCACCCGGATGAGAACGATGTGCGCGCACTCCTGATCCGCACTTGCGACGCGCTCGGCCTCACCACCCGCAAACATGCCGAGTCGGAACGCTACAATGAACAGGTGTTGATGGAGGAGTTCGAATAGAGACGACGCAGGCACTACTCCGGTTGATTCAACGCAACGCATTTAATCCATCATTTTGGAGCGCCCTTGATGAGACGCATCCGGCCCAGAAGGCACGCACTCTTCACTCTGGCGGTTTTCATAATCGTTGCGTTGGCGGAGTATGTGGAAGTTTTCTCCCTGCTGGAGGATCAGTCACTCACGGTCCGCCACATGCTGCGCATGCGTTATGGCGCCCCGGAGCAGACCCACTTCTCCGACGATATCGTCTTCGTCTCTCTGGATGATGCGTTCTTCGAAGATTACGGCAGCTACCCGATTCGTCGCCGCGATCTGGGCACGCTGGTTCGTAACCTGCACCGGTTGGGCGCGCGCTCCGTGGGCATCGACCTGCTGTTCGACTATCCCGACACCTACGGCGAAGACCCCCATCTGATCTCGGCACTGGCCGGAGCAAACAACGTTACACTGGCCGCCATTGCCAAATTCGATGAGAACAAGACGTTCAGCGCTCTGCGACGTGCCCATCCCGAGATCTCCGCCCGAGCAGGATCAGGCTACGTCAATGTCGTCTCCCAAAGCTTCGTGGTCAAAAGCCTTTCCCGTATTCGCGTGATTCCAGAGGCTGCCATCAAGGAGCGCGCCTGGCCACTGGCGATTGCGGTTCTCGCCAACCATCTCAACGTGACACCCGTACTGACGGCGGACCGACTGCAACTGGGCTCGGAGATCGATCTCACTCTGGACCAATTCAACGACTATTATATCTCCTTTCCGGCCCTGCCCGGGGAGATTACCAATATCAGTCACATCTCCGGGATCGGTGCCCTCGATTTTCTTGAACTGGAACAGTTGGGTCCCATGGACCAGAGAGAGTTGCGGGACTGGGTTAACGGTAAAATCGTTCTGATCGGTGACGCCACCACCATCTCCAACGACCGGTTCAACACGCCGGTGGGCATGGTCTACGGTGTCGAGTTCATCGGCATGGCCATTGACACCCTGATGAAGAACGCCCCACTACGCCCGTTTCCCACATCGGTGGAGATCATGATCGCCGCTCTGTTTGCGCTGTTCATGATCTGGCTAGGCACAATCCACAATCTGCTCAAGCGCAACGCCCTGGCCCTGCTGCCCATGGCACTCTATCTCTGTGCCGCGACACTGGCGTTCATCCATCTGGGCTGGATCGCCTCACTCACCTACGTCACCCTGGGCTGGCTCATCACCCTGATCGGCATCAATCTTCACTTCTATCTCCATGAGCGTTTTCTGCGCCGACAGGCCGCCAGCAAGCTCGCCTCTCTGGTGGATGTAGGGGTGGCGCTCTCCTCGGAACGGCAGTTCGACACCCTTCTCAACCGCATGCTCGAAGAGGCCCGTAAACTGGCCAATGCCCAAGGTGGCTCCTTCTTCATGGTAGAGGATGATACGCAGCTCACACCGGTCGCGGTGCGGGATACGGTATTGAACATCAGCCAACTGGCCGACTTCAACCAGCGTGACGGCAGCATCACCCCCCCCTTTCCGCCGGTCAAACTCTTCACAAAGGACGGCGAGAAGAATCTCCGCCAGCTCTCCAGCATCTGCTACTGGACGAAAGAGCTGAGACACAGCACCGACATCTACGCCTCCGACGCTCCGGAACTGGAAGGGGTCAAAGCGTTTGACAAAAGTTTCAACTTCCGCACCCACTCGGTCTTGACGGTGCCCATGGTGATGCGTACCGGCAAGGTGGTGGGTGTTCTGCAATTGATCAATCCCATCGATCCGGAAACAGGTAAACCCACCGACTTCATCAAACCGCTGATTCCGGTGATCGACGCCTTCGCCTCACAAGCTGCCGTTGCTAAGGCTTTTGGAAAGGGACGAACCGGACCTGGCGCGATCTTTATGCCGCTGTGGCAATGAGAGCA
>JADGBX010000189.1 GCA_015231265.1 Magnetococcales bacterium
GCAAAGTCACTTTTGCTGATGTTGCCGGGATCGACGAAGCCAAAGAAGAACTTCAGGAAGTGATCGAGTTTCTGAAAAGCCCGCAGAAATTCCAGAGATTGGGCGGCAAGATCCCAAAAGGTGTCTTGTTGATTGGTCCACCCGGCACCGGCAAGACTCTTCTTGCACGCGCAATCGCCGGAGAAGCCAATGTACCCTTCTTCAATCTCTCTGGTTCCGACTTTGTTGAGATGTTCGTCGGTGTTGGTGCGGCCCGTGTCCGTGACATGTTCGAACAGGGCAAGAAGAACGCACCCTGTATTATCTTCATCGACGAGATCGACGCCGTTGGCCGCCACCGTGGTGCCGGTCTTGGTGGTGGACATGATGAGCGCGAACAGACCCTCAACCAGTTGCTGGTCGAGATGGACGGTTTTGAATCCACCGAAGGGGTGATCCTGGTCGCTGCTACCAACCGACCGGACGTGTTGGATCCAGCCCTTCTGAGACCCGGTCGATTTGACCGTCAGGTGACTGTTCCCAATCCTGATATCCGTGGCCGTACCATGATTCTCAAAGTACACATGGCGAAGGTGCCTGTTGCTGAGAGTGTCGATCCCGAAGTGCTCGCCCGTGGCACACCCGGCTTTTCTGGTGCGGACTTGGCCAATCTGGTCAATGAAGCCGCCCTCGGTGCCGCCAGACTCGACAAAAAACTCGTCGAGATGGAGGACTTTGAGACCGCCAAGGATAAAGTGATGATGGGCAAACCGAGAACATCGGCCATCATCTCGGAAAAAGAGCGGAGAACTACGGCTTACCATGAAGCAGGCCACGCAATCGTTGCCAAAATGATTCCGGACACGGACCCTGTCCACAAAGTGACGATTGTCCCCCGTGGACGTGCTCTCGGCCTCACCATGCAGTTGCCTACAGAGGACCGCTACACCTACTCCAAACAGCAACTGGAAGACTCCATCGCCGTTCTTATGGGCGGACGTCTTGCTGAGGAGCTGGTACTGGGCCAACTCACCACAGGGGCCGGCAACGATATCAAACGTGCCACTGAGATCGCCCACAACATGGTATGTACCTATGGCATGAGCAAAAAACTTGGCCCGCAAACCTTTGGTGATAACGAGGAAGAGATCTTCCTGGGTCGAGAAATCACTCAAACCAAAAATGTGTCCGAACAGACCAATCTCACCATTGATGAAGAAGTACACGACATCATCAATCGTAACTATGAACGGGCAAAACAGATCCTCACCGACAGCATGGATATCCTCCATGCCATGTCCAAAGCACTCTTGGAACGTGAAACCATCGATTCCGAGGAAGTTGACAATCTGGTCAAGGGCATACCTCTCAAAGAGGCGCTGAAACCTGTGGTTAAAAAGGATCCACCTCCCCGGGACAAACAGAATGAGGATGATCAAGGGGAGGATCAATCCAGCGAAGCCTCCCCGCCCAAGAATCCCTCCTCTGAGAGCGATGACGGCAGTGATCAGAAGGAATCGCCCTGGAGTGGCGGTGAAGATTCAGGCTCGGATGACCGCACACTCAACTGATTCAGCCGCATGAATCCGCACCTTCTTCTCAAGCCGGTTCTTCCAGGGTCATTCGATAACTCAGGAAGGACCGGTTTGCCATTTTGGCAGGCTGTTCCCGAACCAACCCGAAGTAGTGGAACCCCCAGTGCGTCCGTTACATCTGATGATACAACGCTCAGTTGGGATCTAACTCTCTGCAATGTAACCGTTGAAGAGGCCACTGCTGCTCCTGATGAATTGACTGCCATCAGAGTTGCCGAAGGCAGAGCGGATGGCGGATTCCCTGCTCTGGTAGGGCGTCTCAAGCACGATGAACTCACTGAGTGGATCACTCTGCTCAATCGCATCGATCCCACACTTGCCGCTACCTTTCATCGTGCTCTCAAAGCACATCGCCACCCACCTCACGCCATCCATACCGCCACAGGCTCCATCCTTCTCGATCTTAAACAACCCCGGATCATGGGTGTAGTCAATGTCACACCGGACTCCTTTTCTGATGGTGGACGCTGGCATGATGCTAACCACGCCGTTGATCATGCTCTCTCTCTGGTTGATGCTGGTGTGGATATTCTTGATATCGGAGGAGAGTCGACGCGTCCGGGTGCAGAGGCCGTCTCACTCCAAGAAGAGCTTGATCGTGTCTTACCGGTAATTCACGGCATCGCTCAAAAGACGGATATTCCCATCTCCATCGACACGACAAAAGCTCAGGTGATGCGTCAGGCTCTTGAGGAGGGAGCATCCTTGATCAACGATATTTCGGCATTGGAGAGGAGTCCGGAAGGAGCCGACATCCTTGCTGAGTCGGCGCATCCGGTCATTCTGATGCATATGCAAGGCTCACCCGGCACCATGCAGACCGCTCCCCACTATGACAACGTTGTCATCGAAGTGGCCCACTATCTGGAACAACGGATCCAGTGGTGTGAAGCACGAGGTATTCAACGACACCGAATAGTGATCGACCCAGGCATTGGATTCGGTAAAACCACTCGACACAATCTTGATCTCATTAATCATCTGGATGTGTTGCGCTCACTCTCCGTTCCCGTTCTCCTTGGCGTTTCACGAAAACGGATCATCGGCGAGTTGACGAAGGTTCAACAGGCAGACCGTCGTGACCCCGGCAGCCACACCATGGCTCTGATGGGGATCATGAACGGTGCTGGTATCGTCCGCGTCCACGATGTGGCGGGAATGCGCCAGACAGTGGATGTTTTTCATGGCGTTTATGCACATTCTCGATAGAATCAGTGCACGTTCAATTCTCATAAGGGAGTGGGTTCATGTCCTCTGGTGATGACACCAAAGCCAGAAAGCTCTTCGGCACCGACGGCATTCGTGGTCTCTCCAATGAATACCCCATGACTGCGGACATGGTTCTGCGCCTGGGACGCGCTGCCGGTGTGGTCTTCCGCAACGGCGATCACCGACATACGGTGGTTATCGGCAAGGATACCCGTCTTTCGGGCTATATGTTTGAGTCGGCGCTTCAGGCAGGATTTACCTCCATGGGTATCCACACCCTTCTTGTCGGCGTGCTCCCTTCTCCGGCAGTAGCCTTTCTCACGCGTGCCTTTCGTGCCGATGCCGGCGTAATGATCTCCGCTTCCCACAACCCCTTCCATGATAACGGTATCAAGATCTTCGGCCCCGACGGCATGAAACTCCCTGATGCCAAAGAACTGGAGATTGAGGAGGTTCTTTTTTCCGATGAGTGGGAGAAACATCGGCCCATGCCCAACCGATTGGGGCGTGCCACGCGCATCGACGACTCCGATGGACGCTATATTGAATTCTGTAAAAACACCTTTCCCCGCCATCTGAGATTGGATGGACTGCGCGTTGTGGTGGATTGCAGTCACGGTGCAGCCTACAAAGTAGCACCGGCAGTTCTCTGGGAGCTGGGAGCTGAGGTGATCGCCATGGGTCATCAGCCCAACGGCCTCAACATCAACGAAAGTTACGGCTCCTTACATCCAAAACGGCTACAAAACAAAGTCAAAGAGGTCCGTGCGGATATCGGCATCGCATTTGATGGCGATGCTGATCGACTGGTGGTGTGTGATGAAAACGGGCAGATTCTTGACGGTGATCACGTCCTTGCCATGTGCGCTTTGGAGATGCAGCGGAACAAAACGCTCAAAGGAAACGGTGTTGTCGCGACTGTGATGTCCAATTTGGGTCTGGATCGACTACTTCGCTCCCGCGATCTCGAACTGATTCGTACAAAAGTGGGCGATCGTTACGTTCTCGAACATATGGTCAAACACACCTACAATCTTGGTGGTGAACAGTCAGGCCACTTGATCTTCCTCGATCACAATCTCACGGGCGATGGCTTGGTCTCGGCATTGAAAGTTCTTGAACTTCTTGTTGCTCGCCAAGGAAGAGCGTCGGAACTAGCCGCGGATTATGCCCCAGTTCCCCAGGTTCTCAAGAACGTCAATATCCAGGTTGGTGATACTCCTCTTGAACACCCTCGTGTCAAAGAGGCCATTGATCAGGCAACCAGTGACCTTGGCGAGGATGGACGGGTTCTTGTCCGCGCTTCCGGCACGGAACCGAAAATTCGGATTATGGTGGAAGGGGACTCGTCAGCACGGATCAATGCTCTTGCCGAACAGATCGTTGCGGCTGTCCGCGAGGTTTCCCATGTCGGCTGACAAGCACGACTCTTCAAAACTGTGACAGGGCGTTCTGCATTGTCTCCTTTGACAGAAATTGAAAGAATTGTTAAGGATATCTGAATCTGGTACTCTACATTGTTCTTGAAGAGGATGTTGTTCATTCACATGAAGCATCCTTCTCTGTTTAAAACTGGGGATTCGTTCCACACACAGGCTGCTCAGACACCATTTAGACCAGCTTTTTTGTGCAGAAACAGCCTGTTATTGATTGATAGCTCGCTTCTGTCGAAACGAATGACCCGCAGTCAGGAGGAAAAACCATAGGCAGGATGGCACGGGATCGGACACTTCCACCCGCAGATACGACCCGCATCAACGAGCGTATCCGTGTTCCAGAAGTGCGTCTGATCGATGAAAAAGGCAAGCAGGTCGGTATCGTTTCCCGCCATGAAGCGCTTTCTCGCGCTCAGGATGCGGAGCTTGACCTTGTGGAAGTGGCGGAAGATGCTCGTCCACCCGTCTGCAAGATCATGAACTACACCAAGTTCAAGTATCAGAAATCGATACGTGAACGACAGGCCAGGAAAAATCAGGTGCGCGTCGACCTCAAAGAGGTTAAATTCCGCCCTGGTACCGATAAACATGACTTCGATGTGAAAGTGCGTAATATCCGAAAGTTCCTGAACGCAGGGAATAAGGTTAAATGCACGTTGCGCTTTCGAGGTCGTGAAATGGCCCACCAGGATCTGGGACTCGCCCTATTGCGGCGTGTACAGGAGACCGTCGAGGACCTCTCGAAAATCGAACAGCATCCAAAGATGCTGGGTCGCCAGATGACTATGGTGCTCGCTGCCCTGCAACCTCCCAAATCCAAGTAACTCATAAACCCGGCTTCTTGCCGCGTTTGGGAATATGGCCTCTCGACAGAGTGGCCGTTGGTAAGCCCGGATAGTGTATAAGTCGCCTTGTGGAGCTTATGGTTCTACAAGATCAATCAAAGTATCAGCGATTGAATATGCGACTCATGCACACTCCGGGTTTGTGCACACTAGATTTCAGGAGTAACGCAGTCATGCCCAAGATGAAGACCCACCGGGGCGCCGCCAAGCGGTTTAAGGCCACCGGTAGTGGTAAAATTCGCCGTAACAAAGCGTATACTAGCCACATTCTGACCAAGAAAAGTCAGAAGAGAAAACGCAACCTTCGTAAGTCTGGCCTAATCGCTGATGCTGATAGCACTGCCATCAAGCGCATGTTGCCCTATCTCTGATACTCTTTTCTTTTCGTAGAGTTTTTTTGAAGAGCACCCAGCAGTTTCATGACGGTTGGTTGGATCTTCAGGACGAGAACGACCTGACACCGAGGGCAGTTCCGTCTCGCCGGTTGGTTCCGGCTACCATGCTGTTTCGAGGGAGTCCTCCTGGCTGACCGTAACGGGCTGACCAGACATTCCGGGACTCGAATAGATTGACCGAAACAGGCATGTCTTACGCACACTTCTTCCATTCAGGAGGCTCTCATGCCACGCGTCAAACGGGGTGTAACGTCGCACAAGCGGCACAAGAAAGTAATGAAACTGGCCAAGGGTAACCGTGGCCGTAACAAGAACTGCTTCCGCGTTGCCAAACAGCGGACGGAAAAAGGGCTGCAATACGCCTACCGCGACCGCCGCGATCGTAAACGTCAATTCCGTGCTCTCTGGATCCAACGTATCAACGCTGCTGCCCGCCTACATGGCCTCTCATACAGCCGTTTGATCAACGGACTGAACAAAGCCGGTATTGAGCTTGATCGCAAGATGCTCTCTGAACTGGCCATTCAGAAGCCTGATGATTTCGGAAAACTCGTTGAAAACGCCAAAGCAGCTCTTGCCTGATCTATGAATACTATTCTGATCCGGATAGGTTCAGCGCTTTAATGCTTCGGTTTTCGCAAGATCGTGGCCGTGACCCGCTCTGTGGTCCCGGCCACACCCGCACTGTTTTTTCAATCTGACGCCAATTACTCCTTCAGCACTCTTCTGTTTCAATTTAGGGCGTGTCTTCAATTAGCCCAAAACCGCGCTGGCGTACCGCCAGCCCTTCGGGTTTGGCCTGAAAACGCACCA
>JADGBX010000018.1 GCA_015231265.1 Magnetococcales bacterium
CCTTGGCAGCATTCTCCTCTTCACCCGCTCCGAATCCCTCGACCTTCTTCTCCTGTGCACCTCCGGCAAGCCCTTCCACCGGTGCACGTACCGACTCATCCCCAAACCCTTCAGGAGGAGCCTGGTTAAAGGCAGCATCTGAAAAACCATCAACAGCAACCGGCCCACTTCCAGAATCTCCGGAATCTCCGGAGGAACCACCACTTGAAGACCCTCCACTCACGGCTGGTGTCGTTGTACCTCCTGACGACCCTCCGCCACCGGAAGAGCCTCCACCACCATTGATACTGGGAGCCGGAGGCGGTGAACCGCCTCCACCAGCAGCGGGAGCTGCAGGGGCTGCGGCTGGAGCCCCCCCGCCACCACCTCCGCCACCAGCCGGGGCCGCAGCAGGAGCTGCCGGAGCCGCAGGAGCTGGAGCAGGGGCAGGCGCTGCCGGAGCCGGAGCCGCGGGAGCTGGAGCAGGTGGAGGAACAAAAACAACCGGTTTCTCAGCAATATCGATGGAGAAGGCAGCCTCAGCCGTCAGCCCACCGGAATCGGTCGCGATCACTTTCACATCAACTGTTCCCGCACTTCCATCTGAGGGCGTTCCACTGAAGGTGCGTGTGGCACTATCCAGAGTTAACCAAGCGGGGAGGGCACTACCATCAGCTTGGGTAGCACTATAGGTGAATGTCGTTCCATCCTCTTCATCTGTGAAAATTCCATCGACAAAAGTGTAGGCGAACCCTTGTTCCTCGTCTCCAGTTTGGTTGGTCAAGGCTCCAACCACTGTGGGTGTATCGTTAACGGCAGAAACTGTGATATCAGCCGTTTCAGTTGCTGTGCTGAAGGCTGTTGATGTCCCACGGGTCTGAACATCAACCTTGCTCCCCGTTGTTCCCGTTGTCTGGTCCCAGGCGTAATAGGAGAGGCTTCCAGCCGTTGCCGTCGTTCCATCCGGAACGAAGCGAATGCTGTCCGTATCTTTCAGAAGAAGCGCCTGAGTATCTGAGACTGCCCCAATATCCGACCAGGTTGTCCCGCTATCGGTGGAGTACTGCCAGGTACCCGTCCCACTTACCAGGGTATGGATGGCAACACCTTCGGGAGCGGAGCCTCCATCGGCATCGGTGACCGTTGTTCCAAGAAAAGAGGAGACAGTCTGGCCGCTGTTGCTCGTATCATTCTCACCGAGTGCCGTTAATGTGATGGTTCCCGAGTTGTCCAATACCGGAGCATCGTTGACGTTCGTCACTGTGATCGTAGCGGTATCACCAGTTGAACTATAAGAAGTGGTCGTACCACGGGTTGATACATCGACCATATTGCCTTCCGTCCCCGTGGTGGTATCCCAGCCATAAAAGGAGAAGCTCGCTGCATCCGCATTAACGCTTCCCGGCACGAAACGGATCTTGTCCGTAGATCTCAACAGTAGGGCACTCGTCGACGTGACACTGCCCACACTACTCCAGTTTGTTCCACCATCCGTACTGTACTGCCAGGTACCCGAACCTGAAACCAGTCCATAGATCGCCACACCTGCACTAGCTCCGGTATCAACATCGGAGATAGACGCTCCTGTCACTGTTGCCAGAGTCTCTCCGGCGTTATTGGTGTCCGATGCCGTGATGTCGGTCAAAGCCGGAGAAAGAGAAGCGTCCACACTGGGTGCATCATTGACTGCAGAGACCGTGATCGTTGCCGTCTCACTGGCGGTACTGAATGCCGTTGTAGTGCCACGCGTCTGAACATCTACCTTATTGCCTTGCGTCCCGGTTGTGGTGTCCCAGCCATAAAAAGCTACGGAAGCTGTGTCACTGTTCTGGGCATCCGGTACAAAACGTAGCGTGTCCGTCGCTCTCAGAAGCAGCGCCTGCGTATCGGAAACCGTGCCCACATCCGACCAGTTGGTACCGCCATCCGTGGAGTACTGCCACGTTCCATTGCTCGGGGTTGCGGTATGAACGGCGATCCCTTCCGATGGAGAAGTATCCACATCGGTCAGCGTTGCACCGAGGATCGAAGAGACCAGATCCCCTCCGCTAGTGGTCTCATCTTCAGTGATTCCGGTAAAGGTAGGTGTCCCTGAATTGTCCAAAACAGGAGCATCGTTGACCGAGGTCACCGTAATGGTCGCCGTATCACCAGTGGAGCTGAATGATGTCGTCCCTCCACGCCCGGATGCACTCACTTTGTTACCTGCTGTTCCCCATGTCTGATCCCATCCATAGTAGGAGATGGTTGCCGTTCCTGCAGGCTCATTGGGAGGGTTGTCGCCATCCGGCACCAGGCGCAGCTTGTCGGTGGAACGCAACAGGAGCGCATTGAATGATGAAACCGATCCCACGCTGCTCCAGGTTGTCCCCGCATCTGTTGAATACTCCCAGCTCGCGGTATCCGAGCTGAGAGCGTAGAGAGCGATCCCCTCCGAAGCGCTGGCATCACTGTCTGCCAACGTCGAACCGAGAATCGTCGATACAAGGTCACCGCTTCCTGTCGTCGCATCTTCTGTTATTGACGTAAATGAGGGCGCCCCGGCTGTAAGAACCGGTGCATTATTGATGGTGATGGATGCGGTGTCACTGACGCTACTGAACGCTGTGGTCGTACCGATGGTCGATGCGTCCACCTTGTTGCCCTGAGTGCCGGAAGTCTGGTCCCAGGCGTAGAAACTCAATGAGGCGGCATCGCTGGTCGTGAGCGTACTGGGATTGAAGCGGATGGAGTCGGTCGATCTCAGAAGCAGAGCGCTGTTCGTCGCGACGGTTCCCACCGCAATCCAGGTGGTTCCGCCATCCACTGTGTACTCCCAGTCTCCCGCCCCCGTCCCCTCATCGGTGGTGTGGATGGCAATGCCCTCCGTCGCCGAGGTATCCACATCGGTGATGCTCGTTCCAACAAGTGTCGCAATGGTTGTTTCCGTCGAGCTGGCTGCTGTTGAATAGGTTATTGAGGTAAACGCAGGTGCAGCCGCAACCAGGACAGGTGCGTCATTCTCATCGGTAACCGCGATGCTCAGAGTGTCGCTTCCCGAACTGAATGCGGTGTTGCCACCCGTACTGGACGCATCGATCAGATTGCCTGCAGTGCCATTGGTCTGGTCCCAGGCATAAAAGGATAGGGTAGCACTGTTGCCGCTAGGCGCATTGTCACCATCGGGAACCAGTCGCACCATATCCGTCGAGCGCAGAATACGCGCCGCTGAAGTGGAGACGGTGCCCATGGAGTACCAATTGGTACCAGCATCGACAGAAAACTGCCAATCGGCTGTATCGTCATTCTTGGCATAGACAGCTATGCCTTCGTCTGCGCCGCTGTCGGCATCTGTTACTGAAGTGCTCAGGATGGTAGAGACCAGTGTTCCGGCAGGGGAGGTGTCATTCTCGGTTGCAGCGGTCAACGAGGGAGTCGCCCCGGTTAATACAGGCGCTGTGTTGATGGAGATCCCGACAAGATCAAGACCAGTACTGTAGGCGGTAGCATCACCACGTGTACTGACATCGACTTTGGTTCCTTGGGTTCCACTGCTTTGATCCCAGCCATAGTAGTACATATAGGCATAATCACTGGTATCAAGCGTTTTCGGATCGTAACGCAGCGAGTCCGTCGATCGCAGGAGCAGGGCACTAGCTGCGGAGACTGTTCCCACATCGGTCCACGTGGTCCCACCATCAGTTGTATACTGCCACGCCCCCACGCCTGCCCCGGTTCCATCACTTAAATTGAAGATGGCGACCCCCTCAACAGCTCCCACATCCACATCGGTCTCTGACGCACCCAGCATGGTTGAAACCGTCATCTCCGTATCCGAGGCGACGTTGGTGTGGCTGATGGTGGTGAAAGCGGGGTACCATGGAGTTAGAATGGGTGCATCGTTGATGTCGGTTACGACGATGGATGCGGTGTCGGAGGTGGTACTGAACGGCGTTGCTCCACCCTGGCTTGAAGCATCGTATTTACTCCCGTAAGAACCTGTTGTCTGGTCCCAGGCGTAAAAGGTGAAGGTTGCTGTCTCACCACTGGTTTCTGCTGGCAGATAACGCACCTTGTCCACTGAACGGAGTAACAGGGCCGAGCTGTCTGAAACGGTGCCAACCGTATACCAATTCGTCCCGGCATCGGTCGAAAACTGCCAAGCGCCGTTACTCCCCGTCACACCACTGATTGCGATACCTTCGACGGCTCCGGTATCGGTGTCAGACATATTGGTACTGAGCAGCGTGGAGACCAGATCACCGGCACTAACAGTGTCATCTTCAGTAATCGAGGTCAGCGTCGGCGTAGCAGCAACAAGAGTTGGCGCCGTGTTCAGGGCAAGCGTTGCCGTATCGGAATTGCTGCTATACACCTTGCTACCGCCTCCGCTGGAGGCATCAACCTTGGTGCCGGTTGTTTCAGAGGTTTGGTCCCAGGCGTAATAGCTGAATGATACCGAATCACTCTGGGCCAACCCGTTCGGATCAAAACGCACCTTATCTGTCGATCGCAGCAGCAGAGCACTGTTGGAGGCAACACTGCCCACGGAGTTCCAGACAGTCCCCCCATCCGTTGAGTACTCCCAGAAGCCCACACCGGTACCGTTATTGACGGTATGGATAGCGACCCCTTCCACAGCTCCGGTATCATTGTCTGAAATGGAGGATCCCACGAAAGAGGAGACCAGCGTCTCCGTATCCGTTGCATTGGCCGTAAAGGCAACGGGCGTCAAATAGGGGCCTGAGGTGGTTAACACCGGGGCATCGTTCTTGGCAGTGACGCTGATCGTACTCGTCACGGCAGTGCTCCAGTTGGAGCCGTCGTAAACCTGAAACTCGATGGTTCGTGTGGCCCCGGTATCCGTGGGATTGTGCCCGGTGTTCTTATAGGTAACTGACCGCAGGGCACTCTGGTAATCAGCGGTATCATCCCAACCGGATAGTGTCAGAGTACCGTTTCCTGAGTCCCAACTCCCGGTGATATTTACAGTGTCGGTAAATGCAAGAAGGTCATAGCCACTTTGATGATTGGCAGACACTTTGATTGTGGCTTGATTGATCCAACCATCGGAATCGGTCACCGTCACTGAAGAGTCGATAGTGACTGCTGCTGCGTTCTCCGTATAACTCTGCGATCCTCCCGCCGTCATACTCGGCACAGCAAGCAGACCTTCAAATGACTGAATCTCCGACTGTGTGCCTAATGAGTCTACTTCAATCTCGCCGGCCTGAACCTCCAAATCCCAATCACCTCGACCGTCCAATGCACCAGTTGCATCGTCGGAGGCAGCGATGTCACTACCGGTTATCGAGGCCAGTTGATGAAGAAACTGCTCGCCCTCACCGGATGAGGCAACATTACAACCGTACAGAAGGATATCCCCATCAACACCCAAAGCCTCTCCCCACTGGCGCAGAGCAGTTTGATGAGTACTGAGTGTCGTGGCTGAGAGTTCAGAGGTTCCTAACTGTAATGAGGCATCGCTGCCATGAGAAACAATGTGGACTGCATCGATATCTCTGTAAGATGAAAGCGTCGCACCTATGGCATCAATGCCGTTCTCACCAGACTCCAGAAACACGATGCGGCGTCCGTCACCTTCAAGATGAAAGAAGAGATGAGCAGAGGGAACAGAACGATCGACGAAAACCAATTCCCGAATCGATTCATCCGACCCGGCATCAATACCCACACTGTCATCACCTCCTGTGAGTATGGAAGAGAAGGTTAGTCGGTGATCTGAAGAGACTGACGAGCTATGGCTTTCATCGAACGTGGCGGCAACTTCACTCTCTACAACATCATCTGTGACGAAAGCAGCCGCATCAAACATGATGCGCGGCTCCAGAACCATTACGGCCGTAGAAAGGTCTTTCTGGCGTCCCGCTGAAATCGGAGAGATGGAGCTGTCACCTCTTCTTCTGACATGATGCCGACGTCTCCCCATGTGCTTCTCCTCGATATTCATCGCCTAGATCGGAAGACCATGACCAAAACCTTTGGATCGGGTATTCTGTCTCTGGAACTCACCGATAAAGTTATACTACCATTTTTTTCAGAGCACGTTCATCATTGCCTTGGGAGCCGTTGAGATCAAAAGGAGTGGATGGCTGCTGATTCGCTGCGCATCTTATCTCCTTCAAGCACACTTCCAAGTGAAAGGTTCCTGAATGTGGTGGCAATCAGGAACAATGAAATGTTGAGAGTTGATGTATCTCGTTTTTACACAGTGAAAGCGCGATCTTTGCCCGGAGCCTGACACGATGTCGAGAATGAGCCTCGGACCCTATCGAATCCGGAAATTCCTGCCCTGGACCTTTGTACTTCTCATCCTTGGAATCTCTCTGATTTTGATGGCGATTTCATACGTAGTCGGAACGCTCCAGCTACGAGATTCAGCCGAATCCTCCATGGCTCAGGTCGGTCGTGCCGTTCTCGTCAAAACAGGCAACTATCTGGATGCTGCCTCTCAGGTGGTCAGACAGAACGATGTTTACATCAATACGATCCTAAATGATCGTTCGTTTCTGGATGATTTCCAAAAGATGACCCGTAAGCAGATCGACCTCTTTCCCTATCTTGGTCTTATCTACTATGGAGATGAGAGAGGCAACCATTGGCTGAACAAACGAGAGCGGGATGGAACCGTCAGAATGAGAACCATCTCTCGTCTCAACGACTCTGCCGCCAGTAAAGCAGCGATCAAACGTGCAACCGCGTTGAAAAAACAGGATGGGTACGATCAGAACGCTCTAGAAAAAATGATTGCCCCCTATCTCCGCACTTACTGGCACTACAGCGACAAACAAGGGAACATTGTCCGTAAGGAGCAGGACCATCTGAAGGTGTATGACACCCGAATGCGCGACTGGTACAAGGGGGCCGCCAAAAACAGATCTCTCTTCTGGTCCAACGTCTATACCTGGGAAGAGAGCTATGGCGGCAAAACCTCTCTTCAGGTCGGCATTACGGCCTCCAATCCGGTGATGAAAAACGGACAGCTCCTCGGTGTCACGGCGGTTGATATTCTTCTTGCGGATCTATCACATTTTCTGAAGAAGCTTGAGAGTACACCCAATGGGCGTGCCTTCATCATCAACGCATCCGGCCAAACCGTTGGATTGAAAGATTTCACGCAGGTGATCCGTCAGTCAGCAGGCAAAAAGAAGGTAGAGCTCAATCACATCAGCCAAGTCTCGGATAGAGCCTTGGTCGATGCTTTCGCTTCCGTTCGACAAGAGCTTGGCCTCTCATCCGATCGGCAGAGAGTTCAACTACCCTCTACAGGACAGACTCTCGCCTACAGTTCTGATGGCGAAACTCATTTCGGTCTCTTTCTGCCACTGCCATCCAAATACGGTTTGGACTGGGTTGTGGGCGTTGTCGCCCCCGAGAAGGATTTCATGGGCAATATGAGGCGGAATATGATGTTCAGCGCTGCGATCTCCCTGGTCTGCATTGCAGTGGTGATCATTGTCGGTTTCATCATCAGTCAGAAAATCACCACCCCTCTCAATGCCCTGGCCGAGGATGCGAAGAAGATCGCTGATTTCGATCTTTCCGACTCAAAACCGATTGATAGCATGTTTCAGGAGATCGGGTTCGTCTCGGAGGTCTTCACGACGATGAAGAACAACCTCCGATCCATGATGCAGGAAATCTCTCATCATGCAGACACCCTCAACGGCTCTTCCAACCAGATGAGCGATATCTCCGACAGCATGCAGTCCCGTTCTGAAGATATGGCCGAGAAAGCGCAACATGTTACCGGGGCCATGCACAGTATGAGCACGAATATGCACTCCATCTCATCTGAGATCGACGGCATGAGTGAACAGATTCGAGGCTCGGTCTATCTGGCCCAGGAGGTCAACGAAGGGACGGACAGCATCTCCATGACGGCAATCGAGTCGGGAAATCGGTTGAGCAACGTTGCCATGGCAAGCCAAACCTCCCTGGGAAGCGTCACGGAGGTGCAGCAGTCAGCTGAGCGTGTGAGCAATAATTCAGATCGTGTTGCCTCCTCGATTCAGGAGGTGAATGTCGCCTTTACCCAGATTCGCAAACAGTGTGAAGTCGCCAGCACGGAATCCCGCAAGACACGCAGCCATGCGGAGAACAGCTCGACGGTAATGCTGAAACTCTCCTCCTCAGCGGAAGAGGTGGGCGAGTCGGTCGAGGTAATCAGTAAAATTGCAGAACAGACGAATATGCTCGCTTTGAATGCGGCGATTGAGGCAGCCCGTGTCGGTGCGGCAGGATTGGGGTTTGCAGTGGTCGCCAATGAGGTGAATGATCTGGCAAATCAAACCGCCAAAGCGTCGCAGATGATTGCAACAAAGATCGATAGCATCCGTGTCACCACCGGTGAAGTCTCTTCAGTGATCGGTGACATGCGCGACAGCTTTGAACGCATCGACACCTCAAACAATGAGATTCTCCAAGCTGTCGATACCCAAAGCACAACGATCCAAGGCGTCTCTGCCGCCATGGATGACGTCACCCATGAGACAAAAGAGGTGTCCAGACTCTCCGGGGATCTCGCCATGAAAATGGGTGAAGTCAATCAGGATGTTCAGGAGGTCTCCAACAATATGAGCGATGTGACCTCGAAGGTGACCGAAGCATCCGGTCAGGTGTCCAACATGACGGAGAACATGAATCATCTCTCTGCCAGCAGCGACTCCATCGTGCAAAGCGTCTCTGAATCGTCCAAAGTTGCCAAAGCAACAGCCGAGGCGATGGGGCAGGTTAACAGCTCGGCGGGAGAGATCAAAACCTTCAGTAACAGCGTTGGCAACAGCGCCAAGGACATGAAGGGGGTTGCTCGTGAGTTGAGCGCCATACTGAATCGATTCACAATGTAGTAGTTTCCATTCAGCCAATCATTTCTAGTGATTTGAGGAGCGTGTCATGACCAAACTGGTGGATATTGAAGGGATCGGCGACGTCTATGCAGACAAATTGACCGAAGCCGGCATTACCTCAATCGAAGATCTCCTTGAAAAAGGCAAAACACCCGCAGGACGTAAAGGTATTGCAGAAGCTTCAGACCTCAGTGGAAAATTGATCCTGCGCTGGATCAATATGGCTGACCTGTTTCGCATCAAGGGAGTGGGTGAAGAGTATTCGGATCTCTTGGAAGCAGCAGGCGTTGACACAGTTCCTGAACTTGCACAACGCAATCCGGACAACCTGCACAAGAAAATGGCGGAGGTTAATGCAGAGAAGAAGTTGGTCCGCCAGACCCCAGCCGCTTCAAAAGTTGCGAATTGGGTTGCGCAGGCAAAAGAGCTTCCACGCGTGATAACCTATTGATTTGGATGAGAGGACTGCTTCACGCATCGGTCAAAGCCCACCCGTGTTTCAGAGAATGGAAGAGTAGTAGATCACTGCAGCAACTTCTCTGAAAAAAAACATAGGCTCTTTGATATAGCGGGTGTGACGATAGGGCGCGGCGTGAAGCGCAACTCCTTCCAATCCGACTTTCTTGCTGAGCATCCGTATTCTGGCAAGATGAAAGTCGTTTGAAACCATCACGAAACCGTCCACTCCCTTCGGCAGATTACGGAGTGTGGCAAGCGTATTAATGCCATTGTGGTCCTCCCTGATTGCCGACTCAGGAATCCCTTTACCCATGGCGATCTTTTTCATCATCTCTACTTCATGCATTCGCCCCGGAACCTGACTCCCCGAGAGCACCAAACAAGAGACCTGGGCGTTGTTGTAGAGATCAACACCAGCCATGATTCTATCCGTCAGAGCGTGAGAAGGTCGGTCACCCTGCCAAACGGCAGCCCCATAGACAACCGCACACTCCTTCTTGCCATTAAAGGTATTGATATAGTTGGCACCAACAAAGAGAGAGACGATTAGAACCACAACACAAGGTACCACAATCACAATCAACAGAATGTTCAGCAAAGGGGAAGTTCTCCAGTAGGGTGTTTCCCTCTTTTGATTGGATAATTCACCAGTTGTTGCAGACTGTTTGAACTTCATTTCGTGAAATCCACTGTACTATAAAAAAGGAACACCTTGGGAGTGACCTCAATGAGAACAAATCCGCGTTTGTGACTGAAAATGCAGCAGGCAAGGCGTGAGGAGCGCGGTTTCGAGCTAATTGAGGACACGCCCTAGTGTAACTGGAACGTTCTCTGTCCAGAATACAACAGGTTTCACGCAAGTGCATCGACAAACTGGTCGTTAGGGATGGCACAGACTTACTCCGACGCACGATCACCTTTCTTCTGCTCGGATCAAGAAGTTCAGGACCACCCATCCATTGACGCTTTTTTGAGAAAATGCAGAGGCAATGTCTCCAGGGCATATTACTCCAGACACCAACAGGAACCCCGAGATGGTTAAGAGAGGACAGTTCATCACATTTGAGGGGGGAGAAGGCTCTGGAAAAACGACTCAGATTGCTCTTCTCGCAGACTATCTCAAAAACCGGGGCATCATGAGTTGCATCACTCGAGAACCCGGAGGCACCCCATTTGCGGAAAAGATACGTGCCCTTGTTGTCACTGGAACTCCCGATTCCATGTCTCACGAAACCGAACTGCTTCTGATCACAGCGGCCCGCATGGAACATCTATACCGAACAATCCAGCCGGCACT
Organism: Magnetococcales bacterium; assembly: GCA_015231265.1. Taxonomy (GTDB): domain Bacteria; phylum Pseudomonadota; class Magnetococcia; order Magnetococcales; family JADGBX01; genus JADGBX01. The sequence continues at coordinate 10,585 of JADGBX010000018.1, forward strand.
AGAGCGTGGCGAATGGGTATTATGTGATCGGTTTTCTGACAGTACACTAGCTTATCAAGGTTACGGTAGAGGAATAGGTTTAGAGAAGATTAAAGCCTTGATGGCGTGGGCATCAATCCCGAAACCGGATCTCACCATACTACTTACCATTGATCCGCACCGTGGTTTATCACGAGCTGAAGAGCGTTTAACTGAAACAGCGCGAACTGGCGAGGAGAGTGAATCCCGCTTTGAACATGAAGAGGTTGCATTCCATGAGAGGGTTCAGAAAGGCTTTGAATCTTTGGCTGTTAATGAACCCGATCGCATAAACGTCGTCGACGCTGATCGCACTATTCAAGAGATTCATGCCACGATCCGTCAAATAATGGAAACGCGCATTTAAACAATAAACCATAATGATCCCAAACCAGTTTGGTCCTCTCTTTTCGGAGTATGCATGACTGCACTTGATACCATTATCGGACATGATAGCACAGTCTCTACACTTCAACGCTCGATTAAGAGTGGTGGGCGCTTCTCCCACGCCATGCTGTTCAATGGCCCTCCTAGCGTCGGAAAACGAACAACTGCTCTGGCCTTCTTGCAAGCTCTCCACTGCCGCTCTCGGGGTGACGATGGGAACAGGCTGCAATCGTGTGGAGAGTGCCCGGCGTGCCAACGATTCCAGCAAAGAACTCACCCAGATTTCACTTATCTGACTGTTGAAGAGGGCAAGACACGAATCTCGATCGATCAAATCCGTGCTCTCTGCCACTTTCTGACACTCTCGTCCCTAGAAGGTGGTTGGAAGAGTGCACTGATTGATGATGCAGTCTTCTTGAGTGAAGGGGCCGCTAATGCTCTGTTGAAGACTCTTGAAGAGCCGACGCCGAAAACAGTGCTGATCCTTGTTACAGAACGACCAGGCGCTCTTCTGCCAACGATCCGTTCCCGTTGTAACCAATTGCGCTTCTCCCCACTTGATGAGGCCTCCCTACGCGCTATTATCCTCCAGCAGGAGAAGCGCCAGGAACGTTCTTTGCCAACTGAACAACACATGAAGAGAGTGGATGCTGCTCTCTTTCTATCCGGCGGCCGCATCGATACTGCTCTTGCCGCAGTCCGTGATGAGAATCAGATGGAACTCTGGGAGACCTTTTCGCATGCCTGGGAAAGTTTTACAATTACAGATCTTGCCAAGATGAATCAGTTGGCAGAAAAGTGGGGAAAGGAGACGTTGTTCCCTCGGATCATGCGTTTTATCTCTTTGAAACTTTTTCACCTTCTTAAACAGAATGTGCGAGAACAGAAGAGTGGGATCGAGGTCCGACGACTGATCGATCTCCAGAAAGCATCACACAACCTGCGAGATCAGCAGGAGAGCTACAATACCAATAGACGCTTGATTCTTGAGTCTCTATTCATTCGCATCGCCATGATACGTAATAGCGCTTCGAATCGTTGACAACCCCTCCGGGTCAGTCACCAACAGGACGATCAACGCTTTGTGGAGTGCACGGATTATCATGGATCATTTTGGTCCTATCAGGAGCAGTGCTCACATGTTCGGGCATTGAATCAACCCCATGGAAAAGGGCTTACCCGAATCACAGGCTGATCAGATGAGTGGGTCAGCAAATCGTATCCAGCAGAACACTCCCGGTGAAGTGACACCCGCCAATTGTGACTCCCCCCCTGGAACGCCCTCGAAAGAGAGACGACACAACCGTCGAGGAAAAGGGAAACGTCGAGATCGACGTCCTGAGCGCCTTGTCGGTTTACGCCTTGATAACTCCTGTATGATCTATCGACTAAAGACACGTCTCTCCGACTTGAGGACCGCTGATCGTGTGCTGATCGATTCTGAGCAAGGTGAGAAGATTGGTGAGATCTCTTTTGTCAGTGTTATCAGACAGGGGTTTAAACCCACTCTTTTCAAAGGTCATCTGCGCCGTATTATCAAACGTCTGGGCAAGAAGGACCTGGATGCGATTGAGAAACGAACAGTAAGAGAGTTGGACGCAAAACAGTTTTGCCGCGACACGATCAAACGTCTCGGTCTCAAGATGAAGCTCTCCCGGGTCACCTTTCTTCCTAACGGAAAAAAAGCTGTCTTCATCTACACTGCAGAGAGTCGGGTGGACTTTCGTGAGTTGGTCCGTATTCTCGCTGCGCATCTCAAGGTGAGAGTAGAAATGCGTCAAATCGGTGTTCGAGACGAAACACGACTGCTCGGGGGTCTTGGAGCCTGCGGTGAGACATTCTGCTGTGTGCGTTTTGTTCGGAAATTTCAACCTGTCTCTGTCAGAATGGCAAAAAATCAGGACCTTTCCCTAAATCCTGACGCCATCTCAGGTGTCTGTGGCCGCTTGATGTGCTGCCTCGCCTATGAAAACGACACCTATACTGAGATGCGCCGCTCTCTTCCCCGCGTCAATAGCCTCGTCCGGACTCAGGAAGGAAAGGAGGGCGTTATTCGTCAAGTTCATCCTCTTCAGAAAACCATTGCCGTCTATGTCCAAGGCTCAGGATTTCAGAAACTCGAAGGTGAGCAAGTCGATGCGCTCACTGTTCTTCCTAACAGCGGAGGAGGCGGGAACAGGAAGAGCTCAAGCGGTAAAAAAAGAAGGGGAGGGGGAGGCCGGCGTCCACGTCGAGATCGATCAGGAGAGCAGAGTTCCCAGAATACCAGACACAATGCAGAATCCCCAAAAAGCACTGACAAGAACGAACAATCAGACACCTCACAGAGTCAGGACCAGGACAAACCACAGAGGTCCACTACAGATGAACAGGTGAAAGCGAAGAGAGGTAATAGCAAAAAGCGCTCTTCACGTCGCTGGCGGTCAAGAAAGAATCGAGAGACCCCGTCATCACAAGGGGAGACCAATACTTCGCAGAATAAACACGCCTCTGAACCGTCCTCAGCGCAGAATACAGAAACCAACTCCTCATCGGACAGTTCCAGCAAAATAGAGAATCAGAAACGTTCGACTAAACGAAGGCGGCGGCGTAGAAAAAGAAAAGGGGGTGGAGGAGAAGCGAAGCGATCCGGAAATTCCCAACAGAAAGAACACAATTAATGATGCTTTTTGATACCCACTGCCATCTGGACTTTCCCGATTTCGATCAAGATCTCCAAGAGGTCATCGCACGGGCGGAAGAGGCACACGTGCAACACATGATAAGCATCGGGACCCGCCTTAAAGCTGTTCAAACAATGGTGGAGAGATTTGCTCCATATCCCAACATCTTCATCAGTGTCGGTGTGCATCCCCATAATGTGAATGAAGAAGATGTCACGGTCGCGCAACTTCTTGAAGCAACACGTCAATCCAAAGTTGTCGCCATTGGTGAAACCGGACTCGACTATTTCTATGATCACGGGGACCGAGCTCGTCAACAGGAGAGTTTTCGGCGCCACATCAGAGCAGCGATTGCAGCAGACTTGCCGGTGATCATTCACACACGTGATGCTGAAGAGGATACTCAGCGGATATTAGAAGAAGAGAAAATAAACCACTGTGGTGGCGTCCTACACTGTTTTACAGCATCACGCTCTTTTGCCCAATGGGCTGTTGAAAAGGGAATGTACATCTCCTTTTCTGGAATTTCTACCTTCAAGAACGCCGACTCTATCAGGGAAACCATAGGAGCACTTCCTTTAGACAAACTATTGATTGAGACCGACGCGCCCTATCTCGCTCCAGTACCCCACCGTGGTACACGAAATGAGCCCGCCCATGTTGTTCATGTTCTGGAGACCATGGCGTCCGTCCGTCAACTCCCGGTTGAGGAGATGGCCCGCATCACCACCAACAACGCCACAGCCCTTTTTCGGCTTGGAGATGAGAGAGTCACAAAAAAAGGGGTGTTGGCATACACCATCGGTCGTAATCTTTACCTGAATGTGACTCGAGGCTGCACACTTCACTGCGCATTCTGTCCAAAATGGACATCTCCCATTGTCTCTTCTTACGACCTGACACTCACAGGGAATCCGACATCTGAAGAGCTGATTGAGGCGATGGGAGAGATCTCAGAGTTCGATGAAATCGTGTTCTGCGGCTATGGAGAACCAACGCTACGATGGCCGGTTGTCCGAGAGGTTGCTCAAGAGATTAAACGTCATGGAGGCACTGTTCGCCTCAACACCGATGGCTTGGCAAATCTGGTTTTCAAACGGGACATCACCCCAGAGATGGCTGGAGTGATCGACACGATCTCCATCTCTCTCAACGCGCAGAGCAAAGAGGTGTACAACCGGCACTGCCAGCCGACAATTGAACACTCCTATGCCAGCCTTTTGGATTTTATAAAATGTGTTCGGGAGCACGTCCCCACAGTCGTCATTTCTGCCATTGAGGGCCTTGAAGGCGTTGATATCCAGGCGTGTCAGAAGATCGCAGATGACCTTGGCGTCAGCTTTAGAACACGCTATCTGGACAGTGTTGGATAGGTGCGTTTTCGACAGCTCTGACATTGCAGAGAAATTGGGCGTATTGCCATTCAGACCATATCCGCGCTGGCTTTTGGCGCTAGCCCTTCGAGTTCGGCCTGAAAAAGCGTCATAGCTGCGTTGTTCTTCACTCATTTGGGTAAAAAGCCACACTCCGCATGCATTGCCTGACACATTTTCAGGCGTAAACGTGGATCTGTTCTGAATGGCAACACGCCCTAATAGATTTCAGGCATAAAAAAAGCTCCCAGCTAACTCGGGAGCTTTTTTTATGAGGGATTTGTAACAGCTTATCGCGCGGGAAAAAACGAAGAGAGTCTCCCGAATGAGTCAGTTGTTCCGCATATAGCGCGTTGCTTCAATATGCCCGGGAATGCGTCGGAGAATACGCTCATAGGCAGCTTTTGCACGGGCAGTATTGCCAAGCCAAGCATACGCTCTGGCAAGATAGACCAGAACAGATGCGTCATCCGGATAGCGGACATTCACGGCAAGTGCGTGTTTAGCGAGCGTATTCCACTTACGCATTCCCTCTTCAGCGATCATCAAGCGAACATGGGCATCGTAGTGCCAGGGCGATACCTCAAGAATCTGCTTGGCAAACAGCGCTGCTTCACGCCATCGTTGTTGAGCAAGCAGAGGAGAGGTAATCCCGACACGGGCACTCACTGAGTGGGGATTAATCTCCAGTGCCGTCCGGTAGTACCGGATGGAATCATTGTAGTTGGCCTGGAGATAGCTTAACCACGCGAGACGGATCAGAGCGAACTCACGGGCTTCACCTCGAATGCTGAGAGCCTCGATGACGGCTGCGGCCTGTGCGTATTTACCATTAGCTTCCAGTTGGTAGGACTTCTTCCACTCTGCCTCACTGGCCGATCCGCCAGTGCTGAAAACCAAAGACAACGCGACCGTCACCGCCAACAGACTGGCGCGAATGGCGTTCGGACGGGTGATTGACATGATTACCACTCCCTCGAAAGGTTCAAAAAGAAATATGTGCTGCGGTAGGAGTCCTTCGCTGGCACATTTTCATAAAAGTCCCCACCACCCAGAACAGTGAGGTTTGTGACATCACCCAAGCGCCAACTACCAGAGATGGAAGCCGAGCCTGTTTGAACATCCGATAGATTCGTCATGGAGGCTGCATCCGGATCAACGGCGTGAATCCGGTCTCCGACAAGTCCGCCCAAACTGACTTGATCAATCTTCAACAGATTACCTGGAGCAAACCAATGTGAGTATTTGATATCCAGAGCTGCGGTAAACTCCTCCCCTTGAGAACGGCTTCGGTTATTAGAGTCGATCAGAAAACCGCGAAGCTGCAACCAGTCACTGCCCTCATTGAATCCAAAACCGACAGTCGGAGTGAGCTGCATAAGACGAAAATCGTTCATGTAGAATGAACGCGTCAACCCCAGATCCAGATAGAGTGACTTATCATAATTGTAGAAACCGATAATCGGCGCAACAGCATAGGCACCATCAGACGTCCCTGTAATATCATCATTGTCAACCAGATGGGTGTCCATCCGGAAGATGACGGTTCCGCGTGCTCCGTCGGGACGTGCCTGAAGACGACCGCTGGCGTAGTAGGCAGCTTGGTCAAGGTCGCGTCCCTGACCATCCTTGAAATCCACATGGGTGTAGTTATAGCCCAGAGTGAATCCCCCTCTGTCCAAATAGTCGAACGACATCTTCAACCCGGAACCGTAGAAGGATCCACGAGTGTTAGAGTCGTCGTAGTCTCCGATGACGCCTGAGACCGATCCATTGATCGTCCAGAGGTCGTCTGCGCGCCAATCCTCACTGGCCTCAACGGTGTCAGGGTAACCCATCCAGGCGGTTACTCCCAATCCCAATGCCAGCAAGGCGGACGAAATAAAACGTTCAGCCATGCCATGGTCTCCTGATGTCCAGACGTGATGCGTGGACGTCCTGTAGGCGGTCCGAAAGGGCAGGCGTCTTATGGAAGAGAACGCACAATCCTCACTGAAAAGCCTCTTGACTGCCGAACAGTCAGATGCTGTTTGACAAAACAGCGTTCTGAATCATTCGGATCTCTTTGCTGAAATTCCAAAAAAAAAGTTAGGCGCCAGACCTACGTCTAGCAAATCTACACTTTGCAAACATCCATAATAAAAGGAAATTGGGCAGGCAAAACAGAGTGTAATTACTCCCCTTTTCAACACCTCAACATTTTTTCACAGACTCCGAAAAAACGCTACAGACGAAATAAAAAAACAATCGAACTCGCTAAGATTCCTGCTCGATACCAACTGCGTGAAAGAGTATTGAGCGGAACTGATGCAGCCACAAAAAGAAACACTATTCATCCTCTGATGAGAAAACATCTTCCGCACACGAGATTTCACTGTTCCATGAAGGAATCCCTTGATCACCAATCAATCCTTTTGCCTTTAATCGCATCTCCCAACGCTGTTTGCCAAACTCGGCAACAACCTTGGAAAAACCAACTCCAGGATGCAAATGAGCAACCGTCGTCAAAGTCCAACCTCCCCCCCCGGGAATAGGCAGGGAGTGTACTCCTCTTTGAACCCAGAACTCACTCTCCTCGGTCCATGAACGGCTGTAGCGACTCGTGACTCCTCCTCCGAGAGGATGTGTAATATTAAGCAATAACCTTGCCAAAATACCTAATGGTAGAAAACGAGAGGGGGTTGCGTCAGACCATGTCTGAGCATACTCCGTCAAAGGCGTCAATCCTACAGCCAGAAGGTAGAGATCAAGATAGAGATCATGGACATCGTTGCGATCGTAGAAGATGTGAACCGAAGGGTGCTCGTCAAACACAACCTTCGCACCTCGATTGCTGACAAGAAGGAAGCGTCCGGAAAGATCGAGTTCAACTCTCGCGACCCACGACTGCCAAGGTTCACCATTTTGACGCACTTGAAACCGCAAATGTCTGCCCACTGGCAGATGAACGGCCCGAGAGAGAAGGGTGTCTCGAGGAGCCGCCATGACGGACATCCCCACCTCAGGCCGGAATACCAGATGGAAATGAGGGGTTTCTCGAACTCTCTGATCCGATGCTAATACACCGGTCAAATGAAACGGAACTGTTGGTTCTCCTAAAGAAGGACCTTCCTGAACGTGCATATGCAGATGGGGTTGTGGTGAGCGCCCGGAATTGCCGCACGAAGCCAGGATCTGCCCGGGTGTCAGCCATGCCCCCTCTTCAACCTTGACACTTCCCTCGGCGAGATGCGCGAGCAACAAATGCTTTCCTGACGCAAGGCGAATGAGAATGAAGTTGCCCCAATTATTGACGTTATCTACCTCTCCAGGAACATTGTCTGAAAGATCATCTCGAATCCGCGCCACCTGGCCATGAACCGGTGAACAGACCGGCAGTCCGAAACAGCCATAATCTTCAACACTGATCCCATCGGTTCGATAACTAATCTCTCCATCGAGGATGTAGAAATCGAGGGCATGCTGCCAGGGAGGTCGGTGAGTATGCTTGCCATTGAATCCCTGATACACCTGCCACTCTCCAAAAAAGGGTGGGTAAACAGGTACACTGTCAATCTCACCGGAACGAGCTCGGGCCAATCTGTAGCGTTCCGCATTCCGTTCCGGCAGACCCGGCGTCTCAAGAAGAAGAACCGGTTTGACGTCTATCGGTCGTTTCCGCAAAACGGAGAGCAGCAGAAGCGTGGTCATTAAAAAGGGGATCGCCATCACCGGCAGCCCGTAGTAGAGCATGATCATCTGTGCAGATGTGGTGATAAGTGCGGTAAGTGCTGCCCCGGCCATTGCCAAGAGGAACCCCGTCCAACCGGGTACGGTGAAGATTCCGCCGACGGCCATGGCAGTTAAAATGAAATTGAACCCTGTCCATGCGACGAGACCGGGATTGGCCATTCCCGAAACAAACGAATAAAACCCGTAACCAACGGCAAATCCGGTGAGCGCCAACAGGGCCAGGTAACGGGATGTCCAGAATATGCCGATAAAGATGAGAATGCCTGCCCATGGATGGGGAATAAAGAACGTGGAACCCAGAGCAGTAAAGAACGCATCGGCATGCTCACCAAAGATAGGATCCAGTGGATTCATGGGAGCAAGGTATCGGCTGAGATTGGCGTACCCCTTGGCTGCAAAACCGGTAGTCAACGCTACGATTACAAAGGGAAGGCTCAGCACCGGTAACCGGTCGAGACGCCAGAGCAGATCAGCCAGTATCACGGTGATGAACACCGCCATGGCACCACCCAGGGCGATCAGAACCAACAGGTACTCATCCAGCTTATAGGTGAATCCAAGTGAGAGCCCCACCAGCAGGCTATTGTAGATGTAGAGCCCTTGAGCACCGCTGGAGAAATGGAATAATCGAGCCGTTAGAATCCCGAATAGAGCTGCTGCCAATCCGGACAGCGCCACATTGGGATAGATGAAGGTCGCCATGCAGAACATGACGCCCACCACAGGGTGCTCGGTGAACAAAACAGCGGCATATGAACGGAAAAACTGCAGAACAGTATGGAACAGCCTATGCCCCCACCGTTTCCTCCGATCCGTCAACAACGAATCGTCAGCAGATGTGGAAGGTGTTATTTCATCACTTGGCATGACACCACAGCCCGTTCAGTGTACGCACTTGAAAAAGGGGGGAAGGGAGTAGTGCATTTCGCCGTCTTTTTTGACGAAACTCACCTGTTCATACACGCGTCAATTTCCTGGAAACGGCTCCTTCAAATGCTCAGGCATTCTCTCGGGACCGATCACGGTATCAAGGGTCTCCGCCTCCCGTACAACAGAGACTGATCCATCTTCATGCACCATCACGACGTTCGGGCGATACTCGATGAACTGAAGCCACTGGGTGTTGTTGTAGGCACCCGCCGGACTGAAGATCAGAGAGTCTCCAAGTTTCAAAGGAGGCATCATGATGTGTTGGCGCATCACATCGATATTCATACAGAGCGGACCGTAGAGAACCGTCTCTTCCGGCAGACCGTCCAGCATCCGTGTCGGCTCTACCTCATGATTGTACCAGAAGCTGGTAAACAGAAGGTTGACTCCGGCATCCATGACAATTCCCTGACGCCCATCAGCCAGCCGTTTATTGGCAACGACAGAGGAGATCAGCACCTCAGAGTCATCCACCACGGCTCGTCCCGTTTCAAGAATCAAACGGGGTTGCTCCATTCCACGCGCCTGACGATCCCGTGTTCCTTCAATCAAAGCATCACAGATGGCGTCGGCATAACGTTCCAAAGGCGGGATGAATTGCTCTTTGGGGAGATAGACACCTTGCAGAGCATTGAGAGAGGGAAAACCCCCACCGATATCGATGGAATCGATGGCCGCATCTGTCTGCTTCTCAACATCATCCATAAAAGCAGTCATGATGCGCACCTGGGCAGCATAAGCCCTGGGATCCACCACAAAGGTACCGATATGGCTGTGCAGACCTTTCAGATGCAGACGACCCATATCGTGGATACGCTTGGCAGCGTCCATCGCCTCTCCGGACTCGATGTGAAACCCGAATCGGGTCCACGCTTCTGTGTATCCCGTGTCAAACGTAAGACGCATGGTCACAGGAACCCGAATCCCCAGCTCGGCAGCCACCTCCTCCAACATGTGAATCTCATCCATGTTGTCCAGATGGATACGGGCACCCTCACGGGCAGCGCGGGTCAAAATTTCCTTCGGCTTATGGGGGCCATTAAACAGAATGCGATCACCGGGCACCCCCAATGCACGGGCCTTTTCGTACTCAAAAGCAGAGACCACTTCCGCCCACGACCCCTCCTGATGAAGAACATTGCATACCGCTCCCAGATAGTTGGTCTTGTAGGACCACGCCTGCAGTACATTCCGATAACGGGTCGAAAACATCCGTCTCAGTGTACGGGTGTTGTTACGCAATCGTCGTTCAGAGATGACAAACAGAGGGGAACCGTAGTCACGGAGTAGATCCTCGACGGGCACCCCTTCGACCTCATCACGGAAGCGCATGCTTCTCAAGGCACCAAACTTGTTCAAACCCCCAGTACGGTGAGGTTTGAGGACCGGTTTCACCCAGCGCAGCTTATCGACTCCGGTCATGACTCACCTCTCTGTTCATTGGCAACCTTGGGCGACCAGCCTCCGGAGATCACGATGGATTCGAAGGCATCTAGCGGGACAATTGTCTCAAGGGCATGGCGGATGAACAGCACACCGGCCTTGACTGATTGCATCTCAGGCAACGGCTCACCCATGGCAAGTTTGACCAGGGTTGCCGGAAGATTGCGGTCCACTCCAGCGGAAAGATAGATCCAGGCCGGAAAGCGGGGATTGATTTCGATAAGGTTGTAGGTTTCATCCGTCCCGCGCATGATCTCCACTTCCAATGGTCCTCGCCATTTCAGTGTTTTGACGATCTCTTCGGACGCTTTCTGCAGTTTGGGATCGTCGATGGACATCCCTGCCCACGCTTTCCCTTTATCGGTAATCGCCCGTTTGGTCATCATGACCGGGGCAAGGAGATTTCCGTTCCCATCACCAACGGCGGTCAGATTAACTTCATTACCCTCAACCAACTTCTGCACGACGACCGGCAGTCCCCACTCGGCTGCAATGTGACGAAAGGCAAGCGAAGCATCATACGGATTGGTCACGACTTTGGCGTCATAGAAGAGACCTTTAACCACCAACGGGTAGTTCCATCCCTCACGTACACAGCGATTGAAGAACCCCACGTCGGTCACGTTGATCGATTCCGGTGAGTCGATGCCGGCAATCTCGGCAAGCTCAGTCAGCCGATCCTTGTTGCACATGCGGAACTGATCAGAGTTGGGCAAAAAAGTTTTGATTCCCCGCTCCATCAACTGCTCTTCGAGACGTATAGCCGTGAGCAGTTCCGCATCAAGACAAGGAATCAGGAGATCGATCCTCTCCTGTCCATGGACAACATCCAGACGACTCATCCACGCCTCTTCACCTGCAGAGGGAAAGGGCAGGAGATAGGATGCGTCACAAATGGTGTCAAGATAGAGTCCGGGATCAAGAGCATCGTACCCCAAGCCAATAATCCGTCCGGAGAAATCTGGAGAGTCGCGCAGACACCGTGCCACGGCAAGCCCGGGACCAGGGTTGTCCGGTTTGGCATTCATTCCTGTAATGGCGATGGTCAGGGGCTTCTCTCCCACATCGAGACCGCTCATTTCAGGGTCTCCCGCAGGTGGCTGATAAAGTCCAGAACATCCCGTTCGGCATCTCGAACGGAGATGTCGTACCGTTCCACCACATCCTGCACCACATCGGCAGGGTGTTTTCCTTTCTGGAACAGACCCAGCAGGTATGAGCCCGTTTCATTCGTGGTGTAGCTGGATCCGGAGACGGGATCAAAGACGAACCCGCTCTCATTGACTGCCAATCGCTTGAGTAGAGTGATCTCCGGCAGTTTATTGGCTGGCTTTGGATCCCCCTCCCAAGGGAGCCGCTCCTGAAGTTGCCGAACAGCTGCATCCCGCTGGGGATCATTACGATCCCAGGCACACTCCAGACGATTCCATAGCTGTTCGAACCGCTCCTTGGTCAGCTCCTGGGAGCCGGTGTCATCAAGAGACCCGACGCGCTCAAGAATCCGTCGCTGGGCTGAGGTGCGCACCTGCTCCAACCGACTACGCAATCCCACGGCATCCATAGGCTGGCAGAAGAGCAGACTGAGCAGTGCAGGTGCGTGCAGAAGATCCCGCAACGCCCGAATCAACCCCAATCGCCCGGAGGGTGCATCACCGATCAGTTTATCCAGTCGATTGGAGCGACTCTCCAGCCACGCGTCCAATACCGCATCCACATCGCGCATGTGTCGTAATACCACCTCTTCCGCCATTCCGGCATGGCGGGCAATGAGACGGCTTGAGAGTTCAGGAAGCCTGTTCTCTTCGGCAATGCGATCCACACTTTCCAGAATACTCTGTTCTGCACGTATGGAGCGGCTGTCGAGTGCGTTCACGGGCTCTCTTCCTCAGAATAAAAGGGATGGCGTCATAGCGAGGAGATCGTCGCTGCTCTTTCCCTCCCCGGTGAAGAGCAGCGACTGGGATCATAACACTTTTTAATGGTTACATGGGACTCTTCTTCCAGTTCTGAACCTGAGCAACGGCCAGAGAAGCGATATTGACGATCCCCCGCGCATTGACTGCTGGAACAAGAATGTGAGCCGGCAAGGCCGCCCCCAGAAGAATCGGTCCCACAGGCAAGCCATCACCCATTACGGTGAGCAGATTGTAGGCAGCATTGGCCGACTCCAGGGTGGGCATCACAAGAAGGTTTGCTTTGCCTTCAATACGGGAGTTGGGGAAGATGCGATTGCGCAGGGCAGGATCAAGAGCGGCATTGGCCCGCATTTCGCCTTCAACCTTGAGATCGGGGTCGCGCTCGTTGAGCAGGCGAACTGCCTCTCGCATCTTGACGGCGGATCCGATATCCGAGCTTCCGAAATTGGAGTGGGAGATCAGAGCGATGTTCGGATCAATGCCGAACTGACGCACCGCTTCTGCCGCCAACAGGGTAATGTCGGCAAGAGCGTCGGCATCCGGGTCGGGCTGGACATGGGTATCACAGAAGAACCATGTGCCGTTGGGCATCACCATCACCACCATTGCAGCGGGACGTTCTACCCCTTCACGAAGCCCGATCACATCCACTACGTGCTTCAGATGCCAGTCATACTGCTGAAAGGTACCGCAGATCATCGCATCCGCTTCACCACGTTTCACCATCAAAGCGGAGATAACGGTACTATTGGTCCTCAACACGATGCGCGCATCGGCCTCTGTGACACCCCTGCGCTGCATGATGGTGTGATAATCCTGCCAATACGCTCGGTAACGATCATCCCCTTGCGGGTTACACACTTCGAAATCCCGCTCCGGCTTGATCTTCAGGCCGAGCTGTTCAATCCGCTTCTCCATCACATCGGGGCGACCAACAAGAATCGGTTTGGCAATACCCTCATCCAGCAACACCTGCGCAGCGCGCAGAACGCGTGGCTCTTCCCCTTCACCGAAGACAAGCCGCTTGGGGTCATTGCGAGCCATATCCACAACCGGCTTCATCAACATGCCACAACGACACACAAAGCGGTTGATCTTCTCCTTATAGGCTTTCATGTCCTTGATTGGGCGGCTGGCAACGCCGGAATCCATCGCCGCCTGGGCAACCGCCGGAGAGATCTTGAGAATAAGGCGTGGATCGAACGGTTTGGGAATCAGGTATTCCGGTCCGAAGGTGAGCACATCGCCACTATAAGCGCTGGCCACATCCTCGTTGGACTCTTCCAGGGCAAGATCGGCGATAGCGTTCACCGCTGCCAGCTTCATCTCTAGATTGATGCTGGTCGCTCCCACATCCAATGCACCTCTGAAGAGGAATGGGAAGCAGAGAACGTTGTTCACCTGATTGGGGTAGTCGGAACGACCTGTTGCGATGATCGCATCGGCCCGAGCAGCACGCGCCTCTTCGGGACGGATCTCGGGATCGGGATTGGCCAGAGCCAGAATCAAGGGATCACGGGCCATGGTCTTCACCATGTCAGCCGTCAGAACACCTGCACCGGAAACTCCCAGGAAGATATCGGTACCCTCCATGATATCGGCAAGAGTTCTGGCATCGGTCTCTTGGGCGTACTCCTCTTTCTGCGCCGACATCCCCTCCTTACGACCTTTATAGATCACGCCCTTGCTGTCACAAAGATAGATGTTCTTGCGAGAGAGCCCCATCTCCATGAGTAGGTTGAGGCATGCAATACCCGCCGCCCCGCCGCCAACGGCTACCAGCTTGACCTGACCGATATCCTTCTTAACCAGATTCAAACCGTTACGTACCGCCGCCGCAGAGATGATCGCCGTACCGTGCTGGTCATCGTGGAAAACGGGAATATTCACCCGCTCCTGGAGCTTCTGTTCGACGATGAAACACTCGGGGGCTTTGATATCTTCAAGATTGATCCCACCGAATGTGGGTTCCAGTGAGGCGATGATCTCGACCAGTTTATCCGGATCACGCTCATTAACCTCGATATCGAAGACATCGATTCCTGCAAATTTTTTGAAAAGAACCGCCTTGCCCTCCATCACGGGCTTCGCGGCCAGGGGACCGATGTTCCCCAAACCAAGCACGGCACTGCCATCGGAGATCACTGCCACCAGATTCCCTCTGGATGTCAGAGAGGCGACTTCAGCGGGATCGTCTGCAATCTCCAAGCAGGCCGCTGCAACACCAGGGGAGTAGGCGAGAGCAAGGTCACGTTGATTAATAAGAGGTTTAGTTGCTGTAATTGCCAGCTTTCCAGGAACTGGATTACGGTGGTAGCGGAGGGCTGTTTCGTCGAAATCAGAACGTTTTTTGGTCATGATCAGGAAAGTCGTCGTCTCAGTGAAGGTCGATAGGGAAGGGTCGTGGTCTGCTACGTCACTTTTTATTTACTAATCGGGACATAATGGTGTCTGATTTCGTTCCGTTCGTCCACCAATTGTTTGCTTTTTTTCTTATGCTGAATGTGCCGCTTGTATGGATGAGATGAACGCTAGCAACCGTTTTTTCTCAATCGGTTTTGTCAGGTGAAAGTTGCAGCCGTTTCGAATCGATTTCTCCGCATCCTCCTTCATGGCATAGGCCGTTAGCGCAACGATGGTTATGGGAGCCCGATTCTGCTGCTTCTCCCACTCCCGGATGGCTTTCGTCGCACTGTATCCATCCATGACCGGCATCTGGATATCCATGAGCACAAGGTCATAGCTACCACTCTTGACCATCTCGACACCCTGCTCGCCGTTGATGGCATGGGTGAGGGTGTGGGGAGTCTTTTTAAGAAAGAAATCGAGCAGAAGACGATTGTCGGGATTATCCTCCACAACAAGAATAGAGAGGTTTCTTGCTGATTCACTATCAATCCGGGAACTGGAGTGGGAAGAGGAGGTGCGTTGTCTGACACACTGTGGCCCGACGCCTCCATGCTCTGCCGCTTTGAGAGGCAGACGCAGTGTAAAAACACTTCCTTTTCCCACGTTACTCTCAACCTCTATGAGACCGTGCATGCAGCTGGTCAGCTTCTGGCAAATTGTCAAACCCAGACCCGTCCCGCCATAACGACGGGTGACCGAAGCGTCAGCCTGTGTAAATGGTTGAAAGATCTTCTCCCTGATCTCTGTACTCATCCCGATGCCGCTGTCGGTGACGGAAAACAGAATCTCCCCGGATTGAGCATCCACTCCGGCAAAAAGCACAACGGACCCCGCCTGAGGAGTAAATTTAATCGCATTGTCCAGGAGATTGAGAAGAACTTGCCGAATACGTTGTAGATCTCCGATATAGTGGGAGGAGAGATCTGGTGAAATCTCGTATGAAAAGGCGATATGCTTCCGATGACACACCCCTTCCATGATATCGGCAATCTCGTGAACGAACACACACGGGTCGAAAACCGCCTCTTCCAAAATCAACTGACCGGCTTCGATTTTCGACAGATCGAGAATGTTGTTGATCACGGCCATCAACCCCTGGCCAGAACGCGAAAGTCCCTGAAGCAGCTTACTCTGCTCATCGGTTAATTCGGATTCACCCAGCAGCTCCGTCATACCGATGATGGTATTCATCGGCGTGCGAATCTCATGGCTCATGGTTGCCAGAAACTCGCTCTTCGCCATATTCGCTCGTTCCGCCTCTTCCTTAGCCGAGACAAGCTCCATCTGAGCTGTCTTGATCTGCGTGATATCCATCACATAACAGACACCATCCAGCCCTTCCACTCGATCCAATGCCGCTGCTCCGATCAAGACGGGTACCCGCTCGCCTGTCGAGGTCATGAATGCCTTCTCGAATGGCTCACAGAAACCTTCATCTTTAACGTGTTGCATCTTCTCGATATCAAGCTCTCGATACTCTTCCGGGGTGAAATCCATCCAGGTCAGATCACCTTTTCCCAACTCTTCTCGGCTGTAACCGATAATCCCGAGAAAAGCGTCATTCGCATCGATGATGACTCCACAGTGACGCCAGAAGGCGATGCCCAACATGCTCGATTCATAAACACCCTTGAATTTTGCTTCGCTCTGTTTGAGTTCAGCTTCGGCAAGGGCGAGTTGGGTGATATCGGTCAACAGACAGTGCGTTTGTTGAAAACGACCTTGCTGGTCGTAACCGA
This sequence comes from Magnetococcales bacterium, assembly GCA_015231265.1. Classification (GTDB taxonomy): domain Bacteria; phylum Pseudomonadota; class Magnetococcia; order Magnetococcales; family JADGBX01; genus JADGBX01. Next base: position 27,195 of record JADGBX010000018.1, read on the forward strand.
TCCGACCATCAAAGGAGACATGGATACGCCGTCCATCCTTGCACTGCATATCAAACTCAACCTTCTTGATATGGCCCTCTTTTTTGAACCTCTGGAACCTCTTGGAAAAAACGGGCTTGAACTCCTCGGACAGTAACTCCCCGAACCACATCCCGACCGCTTCTTCGTGGGAGTAGCCGAGAACATCCGACCACGCATTATTCACTGCGATCACAGTGCCTTGATCATTGAGTGACTGGTAGGCCAGAGGGGCGTTTTCATAGAGATTTCTGAAGCGGTTTTCACTCTCTTTGATGGAGTTCTCCGCTCTCACCCGATCTGTGATATCCCGATCCATCCCTCGAAAACCGAGCAGTGTTCCTTCAGAATCAAAAAATGGTGTACCACTCGACTCCAGCACCACTTCATGCCCCTCTTTGTGCTGATTGGCAGTGATCAACCGGCTGAATGGGGCTTCTGATTCATTACTATTCCGACTCTCACTCCGATACCGACCAGCTTCTTCCAAGCTCATCAGATCGACGTGGCGCATCTTGCCGATCAGCTCTTCCGTTTCATACCCCAGAAGTGACAATACTCCAGGACTGGAGTAGGTGAACCTACCTTCACGATCCCTCTCCCAGATCCAATCCGAAGATGTTTCTACCAGAGCCCTGAAACGCTCCTGACTCTCCATGAGTTCGGATTCCGTCTGTTTCTGGTCGGAAATATCGGTAATCATTCCAAAAAAACCAACCACCCCGCCTGACGCATCTTTATCTGGAATATAGTTGGCGTGATACCAACGCTGCCTTTGTTTATGATCCTCCATTACCCCCTGAAAGGAGAGACGCTCTCCGCGAAATACCCGCTCCCACTGTGGCGAGAGCTTCTCTGTCAGTTCAGGACCGAGTATCTCCTCAACCTTTTTACCGACGATTTCATCAACCGACTTGCCAAACCAATCGGTATACCGCTTGTTGACAAAACGGAAACGATGATCTGCATCGTGGTAAAAAAGCAGAGCTGGGACGGTGTCTGCAAGAAGGGTGATGAATCTCCGCTTCTCCTCAAGCTCCCGTGTTCTTTTCTTCACGAGTCGCCGGAGAGTACGGTTCCAAAGGAGGATTCCAATCAGAACAATAAGATGGAGAGCAATGACAAGCAGAGC
>JADGBX010000190.1 GCA_015231265.1 Magnetococcales bacterium
CATCCCCATACTCGGGATCGTCGCATTACGGGACACGGGTTATCGCATGCTCAACTACTTCCAGGATTCACTGGTTCGCCGGGTGACGCTCTTCGTGCTGATCATCAGCGGCATAGGGCTGACCGGGTTCGGGCTCTACGCCGTGCATGTTCTGGAGCAGGCGCTGCATCAACAACACCGTGAAGAGACCGTCCACTTCGTCGATGGTGCCCGTCACGGACTGCACGCCATCATGCTGACCGGTGAGGCGGGTATCGCGCACGAATACGCCCGCCACTTGAAGATGGCCCGAGGGTTTTCGGAGATTAAAATCTGGAATATCCAGGGCAAAGAGGCGTTTCCCGCCACGGATCCCACCACCGGCACGCTCAAGAGCAGCGCCGTTCCCGCCGATCTGGCTCCCCTGTTCGCCAAAGCGCTCACCACGATGGAAGAGACGGGTGTCTACGAAGATCGTATCGTCGCCGGCGAGCCGGAACGGGTCTTCTTCATCCCCCTGCCCAATGAGAAGCAGTGCCACACCTGCCACCAGGATGGCGCTCAACTGCGCGGCGTGTTTCAGGCCATCGTGCCCCTGACGGCGGTGCAACAACACGTTGAAGAGACCCGAAATCGGTTCATCGTGATCATCGTCGTGTTCGTGGTGGTGGTGATTCTCTTCATGCGCTGGATGCTCAGTCGCACCTTGCGCCACCCCCTTGAACGGCTCGATGGCGCGATCCAGACCATCGGCGCGGGCGACCTCACCAGCCGGGTGCCGATCGCCAAACAGACCAATGATGAGATCAACCGCATCTCCCGCGGTGTGAACATGCTGGCGCTGGGTCTGGAAGAGCGGATTCGCATGATCAATCTGCACTCCAACAACATCGTCGTTTTCATCAAGGAGATCATAAGACTGCGCGGATCAATCAGCGAGGAGGCCAAGGTTCTGAAGAAGGCGACATCCTTTGCCGCCGAGAAGAACGGCATGCTCTCCGAGCAGATCGAGGCGATTCAAGATCTCTCCGGCCAGGCGCGCGCCAGCATTGAGCGCATCTCCGCCGGTTCGGAGACGGTCTCCGGCAACGCCCGCCAGATCTCCGATGCCCTCAACGACGCCGTGCAGCAGGTGCAGTCGGTGACGGAGCTGGCCCACAGCACCGCCGCCAGCCTTACCAGTGTGCAACAGAACGTTGACGAGACCGGTGACGCGATCGGCACCATGACCGAAGCCGGTCACCATATGGTCGAAACACTGGATGTCGTCACCCAGGAGTGTTCGAAGACGGAGATAAAGTTCGACAAGGGCAACAGGCTGGTGATGGAGGCGCGCAACAAAACCGCAGAACTGACCGAATCCACAGGCAAGATCACCGAAGTTCTTCAGGTGATGTTTCAGCTCACCGACGAGACCAACATGCTGGGGCTCAACGCTCAGATCGAAGCGGCCAGCGCCGGTGAAGCCGGGCGAGGGTTCGCGCTGGTGGCCTCGGAAGTGAAGGATCTGGCCAACCGCACCGCCAATGCCGCCGACATGATCCGCGACACCCTGGAGCAGATCCAGGACAGCGCCGCCAACGTTAACGAACTGGTGCAGAACGTCGCCAAGGTGTTCATCGCCCTGGATCAGGGCAACCGCGCCATTCTCGATGCGGTCGGGGTGCAGAAGGCGCACATGCAGCAGGTCTCAACTCTGACCGGGCAGGTCTCAACCGCCTCCCAGGGCATCACCGTCAGCGTCGCCACCCTCAAGGAGCACTCCGATTCCGTTCTGGACGCGATGCATGCCACCGACGCCAATATCGCCTCCATCTCCGCCAAGGCGCTGAGTGCCAGCGATGCCGCTCAGCAGATGGCGGAGGAGAGCCACGATTTGAGCCGCTTTCTCAGCGAGGTTGAACGCTCCGCACGGGTGACCGGCGACGCCTCGGACAATGTGAGCGACAGCATGAACACCTTGGATGGGCTCTCCCGCGAGATGCACGGCGCCATCAACCACTTCCGGGCGCTGGCGCAGGTGGCGGTCTACATCAGCGACTCCCTGATGGCGTCACGCTCGGCGCTGGAGATCGGGCCGGAGCCGTTCGACATCGCCCATCTCAAGGAGCCTCTGTTGTCGCTGTTGGGCGAACTGGAACGGATGATCATCGTCGGAGAGCGGTCGTTCGATGCCGCAGAACTGCACGCGCGCTGCCCGCTGTGCCGCTGGATCCCGGAGCAGGGCGAACACACCTTCCCGCACCACCCGTCGTTCACGGCGCTGAAGAGCAGTCACAGCCAGTTTCACACCACCCTCGATGAGATTCTGGAGCTGGTCAAAGCGGGCAAGACCGACCCGGAAGCCCGGTTGGCGCTGCGCTTCTTCCGCGAGGTGCGGCGTACCCTTTTTGATCGCTTGAACGATCTCTATATGGGCGACAAGCCGGAGGAGGATGGTGAAGTACTGATCCAGTGGCAGGCCGAGTTTGCCACGGATGATACGGCGTGGGACGGCGCGATCAAAGAGATCATCGAACGCCTGAACGCCCTCCACCGAGCTGCGGCCAGCAACAGTGACCAAAACCCCCGAGACGATCTGATCTGGATTACGGAGCGGATCCGAACGCTGCCTCCGGAGGCGGGCATGGAGGCGGGAAAACGGGTCACACCCGACGCCATCCGTACCTTCTCCGCCCAGATGAACACCTATCTCGAACTGCATGATCCGAAGGCGTTCCACCTCTCCCGGGAGATCCTTCAGTTCCTGCGCAACTGGATGCAGCGCTATCTGCTGTAGGCGGTCAGACCCCTTGCTCGTGCTGCTGATCCACCCCCTTGGCGGTCTGGGCATTGGTAAAGAGAAATCCCAGGGCGGCGATCACCAACCCCTGCAAAGGGGTCAGAAAGTTGTTCGCCACATGAAACAGCTTCAACGCCGGCCCCGGATTGACGGCTTCAATACCGACCGTGAGGAACAGACAGAGGATATAGAACGAGGAGAGCCAGATGCAGACCTGATAATAGGACTGGCGCACCATCTTGTGGTAGTGGTGATCGAAGGCGGTGCCGCCCAGCACACCCACCATCAGTGACAGGGTTGGAAACACCAAGGGAATGAACCAACTCCAGATGTCATTCACCTCCTCTCCGAAACCGTCCATCAGCGTCCGAATCACCAGCACCAACATCACCAGACCGCTCCCCCCCACCCACACCTTCAGCAGCCTGTTTCTGGCAACGCCCAGGTGGATCAAGGGGATATTTGCCAGGGCGGGATTCGGAACCGGTCCGCCGCCGGGAGGGGGCGCCGGGCTGGCCGAAGGGGTCGTGGTCGTGCTGTCGTCGGAGGTGTTGAGATCTTTGGCGGCTGGCGTGGGAGTGCTGTCGTCGGAGGTGTTGACATCTTTGGCGGCTGGCGGTGCGTTCATTGGATTCCCTGCTGTTGGTGACCGTCGGAGCGGGCGGCGTTTCTGGTGAGATTCTGCCAAATACCGGCAGCCATCAGATGGCCTCTTCCAGAGGGAGCGCTGTCGTAGCCCAACACCACACGGCCTCCCGGTTTTCTCTCCAGCGTATAGATCAGTGCATGGCAGTGCCGACCCTTGAAGGGAAGCCGTGCAACCTCGTATTCCAGATAGCTGCTGCCGACTTTCAGTTCGGGGAGTTTGGCGCTGCTGTCGAAACCGAAGCGCGCCTGATCGGTGACGATGAAGGCGACAACACGGAAATAGCCCCGCTTACCCATGAAGAGATGGATGAGATAATCCCGAAAACCGAGGATCGGTTCGGTGGTGCCATTGGACCAGCGATGGAGGCCGGGATAGGGCTCGCCATTCTGATGGATGCGCTCCAACCGGGCGACCAGAGCGAAACCACCGGGCACGTTGTCGAACAGACCGTACTCAAAATCGACACTCGCCGCCCGCAGCGCTCCGATCAACCGGTCGGCAACCTCTTCCAGCGTTGCCTCCTCACCACCAAGAAAGTGAGACGGCACCTCTTCCCTGCTCACCCACTCCGGCGGCGGCCACGGGAAGTCGGCGCGCCCCTTCTCCACCAGATAGCGGCTGACATCATTGGGCATGAATTCAGCAGTCTCGACATCTCCCCCCCGCAAATAGGGCCGCACGACATCCATGGTTTCGGACAGAACACGCCGGAGCGCAGCATCGAGATCCTGCTCGATCACCGCATTGGCCAGCAGCGTGTCGGCGTGCCATGTGTGACGCCCACTCTCCAACAGGTTGCCACTGTCGATGAGCAGCGCATCAAGCGCCCCTTTTCGCTGCCAGACATCTTCCCCGATCAGTGCCGCATTAAGACGACGCCTGATCTGCGCGTTGTCCCGACCGAACCGGACCAGACCCTGCATGATATCGATCACCTCTTCACCGGAGCTCTCTTCCAGCATCTCCAACAGCAGTTCGATGGCGACGGCCTCGGTAGCATCACTTGCCAGTTGCAGCAACACCTCCTGAAACGTTCCGTCACTGATAAAGAGCGCCCCGTGGGGAGAACGCAGCAGCGCCTGCACGTGCCGAACAACGCTCTCGCGCAGTGTCGGCAGGGCATCAAAGAGGCTTGCCAGGGACGCGTTGACTCCAGACTCTGCCAACAAGCGATACTTTCTCAGTACGGAATAGTCGTCACCGACCTGAAGATAGTCCCGAACCACGGCGGCCCGCTCCTCGCTTCTCCCCTGCATCGCAACCAGCGCCTGCATCGCCTCGATCTGTGCAAATGATTCTGTTTGGTCGGTCTCCAGAAGACGCGCCCGTATCACCATCAACTGTAGGTCCGGATCGAGGAGAACAGCGGATGCGCCCGCCGCTCCGGCACCAGCTTCTCCCCCCACCTGCTGATTTTCGTCAGGCAACAGGCGCAACTGTCGCCGATAATCGTCACTCTCCCGAAACAGGATCAGATCCCCGACGGCGGTTCGAACCGCCGCATCCGGACCATTCAGCGCCTGGATGAGAAGCTGTTTCATCTGTGCCGCATCACTGGCAGGATCGGATAGCAACGCAGTGAGGGCAGCTAACCGAAGCTGTAGCATGCCGGAACGGGCCAGTTGCTGGAGGGTTGCCCCCATTTCCGAGCCGTGCACCCCTGCTTCGACAAGCGCCTCCAGAGCCACACGTCGACCGACGACCGTGGCGTTATCGTCGCTGACGATGGATCGCAGAACAGCGGCACCCCCCGCCGCGTCCTGCCCGGCGTTGTCGCGCAACAACAACGCAGCAACGGCACGCTGGAAGTAGCCTCCATGCTCATCAGCGCTGGAGAGCAGTGCGGCCATGACGGCCCGCGCCTGCCCATGGCCCGGTTGCAGCGAAAAGAGCAGTCTGGCCGCAGTGTATCGGCTCCGTGCTACCGGGTGGGTCAGGTAGCGCTCAACTCTGCGTATTATCCGTGCCGGGTGGTCCCGTTCCATGGAGGCAAAGGCCGTCAACTGCTCCAGTTCCACTGTGTAGTTGCTGTTTTCAAACACCCTTTCATCCAGAGCGTCAAGGTGGGATGACCCATCAGGCCCCAGTGCCGTCAGCAGCGACCAGGCGGTCTCCTCTCGCATGGGTGATGTGTAGGAGTTGTCCGTCGAGGAGAGCATCCAACGGCTGATGCTATCGGCCAGGAGCGTACTCTCCTCCCCGTTCCACAGAGCAGCAAGCGCTTTGAGAATCCCCCCCATTCTCTCCTGCTTGCCACCACTCTGCAGCCGTGAGAGCGCCCTGTGAAAATAGCGCTCACGCACCTGTTCCGGGAGCGACGCCCGATGCTCGATGAGAATCCTCCACGCCTTCTCACGTCTCTCATGATCGTCACTCTCCACCATCCTGGAGATGGTGCCGAGCAGGGGCGGGTCCAAGGTGTCGATCGCATCGGAAAACGTCGTGATGATCCGCTCCTGTATCTCCTGGTGGTAGTGGTCGATTTCGGCAAGAAACCGACCACCCGACGCCTCCGGCAGAGCATCCATCACCCTCGCCGCCTCTGCTCTCAACGCGTCCGAGTCGTGCAGCAGACCGGCGCGCACGGTCTGGTACGCCTCCTCCGAATCTCTATCATCGTGCCACGGCAGGAACAGAAGAGGTTCAGACGGATGAGAGCTGTTCTGATACTCTTTCATGAACCGCTTCCCTTCCGGCCCCAGGCTTTCGATAAGACGACCCAACGTGATGAACCGCGCTCTCGCGATCGGTTGGAGATAGTCCCTATAGTGTTGAATAAAATCGGGATCATTAATGACCTGCCCAGGAAATATAAAGCTGATCTCCATGAGGGCGGGG
>JADGBX010000191.1 GCA_015231265.1 Magnetococcales bacterium
ATTCACCACAGACAGGACAGGGGACAAAATACTTTCGCTTGTCGCTTCTTTCGTACTCTCGTTCGATGCGAGAGAGACCTTTCCGATTTGGCGTGGAGACCATGAAGATCTTACGCCGCTGGAATGTGGCGGAACGTCGCTCGGCGAGGAGAATTGGGTCACCTTCACCTTCAACGTCGCCTGGATATCCATCCACCTCATCCAAGAAAAGATAACGGGCCGGCATGGAACGAAGACCAACAGCGCTGTTGGCACCGGTGAGGATCAGGACACCGCCGGGGAAGTCTTTAGAGAGAACGGTATTTCCGGAATCTCGGCTGCGTTTCTCCTTGACCAACGCTTGTAGAGCGGGACTCTCTTCAATCAATGGATCAATACGTTGTTTTGAGTTCCTCTTTGCCATCTCTACCGTGGGAGAGACAGCCAGCATGGGGCCTGGTGCATGGTGAATTACATAGCCGATAAAATTATTCCCACACTCTGTTTTTCCAGTCTGTGCAGCAGCCATTACGACTACGCGTTGAACCGGAGAAGATGGAGAAATGCAGTCCATAATCTCCTTCAAATACGGCGTCCTTGCCGTCTTCCACCGTCCTGGTTCGGATGATGCTCTCTGAGAGAGCATGCGATGCTGGTCTGCCCACTGGGAGACAGTGAGCAGAGGATCTGGTCTGAGCCCATCGCACCAAGCCTGGGCAATCTCATCGGCTCCGTCGTATGGTTCATCCGGTTGGAATGGAGAGAGCGACGAGAGTGCATGTGTACTGGTGGTCATTAGTCTTTTATTGGTTTCTATTGAATGCGCTGTAGACCATCTGGAGGTTCAGTGAGAAACAGATCATCATGCTCTTGAGCCAGCTCTTCGACACTCTCGTCCAGTTCATCTCTGGAGACGCCGAGGCTCTTGAAGAACTCAGCGACGGAGTCGACCGTCCAGTATTTGGATCCATCGGCGCCTATGTGGCTTGGTTGCGGCAGAGGACCAAAGAACTTCTCGAATCCATCCCGTAAAAGAGACTGAATCTCTGGAGGTCCTTTCGTCATCATGTAAATGATGGCCTCATTGGCCAGGGGGTGGTCCATACCGGTCTCGAGGATGGCAAGTGCCTGCTCATAGTTTTGGATTTCCATGCTATCTCCGGAAATAGAAAAGGCTCGCGATTGCGAGCCTTTAGAGATGAGATGAATAGTATCTCATTGGTTCAGTTGGGTGTTCTGCTGGGCATCTGTACCACCTCGCCATTGATGACTTGGCCATTTGATGATGAAACCGTCCAATAATCTAAGATGTCAGCGGCCTCTCGAAGTAGGTCACGCAGAGTGGAAATTTCGTGAATATAAGCCGGTCCGTGGTAAGCTATGGATGCAACGACGATCTTTGCTTCCTGGATATCCTTGAGGAATTGTTTGGTACGGTCGATGGTGTCGTTGAGGATGCGCTCACTCTGTTTGATTCGTTCGCGGCGTTCTTTCTCTGCAGACTCGATTTGAGCGACCTCAGTATCAACATTCTGCTTCTGTTCTTGGACCGCCTTGAGCTTCTCTTCCGTCTCACGAAGCTCCCGCTGTTTATCAGCGATGGCTTCTGCGATGGAGGAATATCCTTCAGGAATCATTGGTTTCTCAACGAGTTTCTCGACTTCAACCGTGACAGGGCCTTGAGCAATAATCGCTTCAGCCTTCTTGGTTTTTTCGATGGCCTCTTGTTCCCAGCGGTGCAGTCGGTCATCCCACTGTCGCTCCCGATCCTGAAGGGTTCTAATGTCATCGTTGAGTCGCTTGATTTTTTGGACTGTGATATCTTGTTCTCGCAGGGTTTTCTTCTCAAATTCTCTTTTGGCTTGCTTGGCTTCCTTCAATTTACGTTTGAGTTCCTTGATCTCCTTTACTGAGACGGTTTTGCCGGCGTCGGCTTTCTCTTCGGCGTAGTCGATGACGGATTGAGGGGTGGTGCTTGCGGCCAACTCATAGAGGACTGTAGGTCGAAAAACGACATTATGTCGTTTTTGGCCAAACTTAGCTGAGACACTGATAAAGCGTTGAGCCGTACGCACGGCCATATCAAACTCAGTCTGTAACCAATGAGTGAATTCACCATGGTCCAATTGTTCCTTAACCAAGGTAAGATCCCGTCCTATCTCAATAATGTCTTCCGCTGACCTTTTCATCCGCAGCTTGATCCGCTCGGTGGCTGCCTGAACAGTTTCGCTGTACTTGACGATGCTTGTTTCCGACATGATCATCTCCTTATGGATGGTTGAGCTTCACGCTCCGTAAAAATAAGAAGGCCCGACGGATAGAGCCTTCGGCCAAAGAGAGAGAAAACAAGATGTGATTGGTGATTCATCGAGAGCTTTTGGACTGGTGAGGCCCGTTTTGACCGAATTTACCGGATTTACCGTTTTTTCTTGGAGCCTCTTCGATGGCGCAGGGGTATGAGAAAGAGTGAGAAATCAGCTTATTATGCTGGATAAGGTGCCCGCTGTATGGCTGTATGACGTCACGTTTCATCAACAATTTGAATGGAGTACGTGACATGGTTAAAATCAGTCCAGTCCAAAGAAAGGTCCTGAAAGAAGCGTCGAAGCGACCCGATGGCGCGATCCTACCGCTACCGGATCATCTCAACGCTGCCGCTGCGACCAACACCACCAACGCTTTGAAGTCGAGAGGTTACGCCGCTCATGGCGGTGATAAGGGTGGCGATGAGTCGTTACCCCTGGCGATAACAGACAAGGGGAGAAAAGCCATCGATCTGTTTTTGAGACAGAGTTCGGTCAAGGTCTCCGAAGAGTCGGACGAACCAGAGAGAGACCGAGAGTCAGATGTTGTGAAAGGTGAGGAGAAGGCTCTCCAAACAGATCCTAAAGATATAAAAAAGGTGGAAACATTAACTCCTGAAAAGGAGGAGGAGACGGGAGATCCTGAGGTCATCCAGACCGATTTCAAGACACTGAATGAGAAATTACTCAACATCGCCGAGAAACATGTTCCTCCGAAGAAGCTTGATTGGGAGAATATTCGCAAGGCCATGGAGGACGCATACACTCTCGGCCAGCAAGAGGGGCGTAAGACAGGACCAAGAGCCAACTCAAAACAGGCGCGAATGATCGAGCTGATGAAACGCGAGGAGGGCGCTACTATCGAGCAAATCAAAGAAGAAACAGGCTGGAATGCGAATACGATACGCGGTGCGATCTCCGGAGCTCTTCGAAAACGACTCGGATTAAACGTCATCACCGAACGAGTTACAGGAAGCGGCACTCAAGCCCGCAGTGGCTACTCTGTGTATCGAATTCCCAACGAACCCGAAGCTCAAACATCAGCAGCCTGAGGAGATATGACGATGACCAAACATCAAGTGACTCTCTCCCGGAACGTAACTGTCAGCGCTGTGATGGATGTCTATGCAGATGATGAATATCAAGCCCGGCAGGAGGCCATCCTCCAGGCTTGGGGCCAGGGAGACAGCGATCTCGATTGGAGTGTGGACCCTACCGATTGGAATCAAGCTGAGCCATATATCATTAGAATCGTTGAGGTTGCTTAATAGGTCCGCATCAGATGCCGCCTGGGTGATTACAGAGTCCTACATCATCCAGGTAACGGATGTGATTAGGTAATTGATTGTTGTACCAACGAAAAAGCCCCGACCGGATGATCGGGGCTCTTCTAATTGAATAACCTGTTTACTTTCCACTCTTCACGTAAGGCCATCGATCTGGTCTCGCATGAGGGAGTTCTGGAGTCAGGGCTTTCCCACACCATGGACAGTGCCACAACAGCTTGTCATGAGGAGGATCATCGATTGCCCATTGTTTGGTGCAGTGACCGCATTGGAAATGAATCTGGGTATCTGTCCTTGGCATGATCCTCCCCTGTATTGAAAGTGAATAGGATTGAAAATGCAAGAGCAATTGCAGTGCCGATCATGATGCTTGTAACGTTGATGCCCAACTTGTCACATCAAAGCATGGACATGCTGTCTGGCTAACCTCCTTGTGACCAATCACCTTTACGCCGGGGAAACGATCCATCAGGTTCCGAATCAATCTCTCGAGTGACTGCCATTGTGTTGAAGTGTAGTTCGCTTCCGTCTTCTTGTGATCGCCTTCTTGAACACCTCCGATGAGGCAGATACCGATGGAGCGTCCGTTGTAACGACGAGCGTGTGCGCCGTAGACATCGAGTGGTCGTCCGTTCTCTATTTCACCGTTTCTGCGCAGTATTTTGTGGTAGCCGACGCCTTTCCAACCGCGCTGCTTGTGCCAGCGATTGATCGTCTTGACGCCGATATCCATGGAGGGTGGTGTGGCGGCGCAATGGATGATCAGCCTGTCTGTGTATTTTCTGAGCTTCCAAGGCATTTTGGTCCTCTTATGGTGACTTTGTTTACAATTCATTTGCAACTTAAGTGTTGATTTTCAAGATTGTTTTTGTTATTATTCCCTCTCGTTTGCACGCAACTCTCGAGTAAGGTCTGATCAGCTTGGCAGTAGCTATTTGCCGCAAGGTAATTTGCTGGACCCCACGGGATATTTTGAGTGGGAGGGGGTGTTCATAATGCTGATCAGACCACCCCTCGCTCAGATGCAACTTCATCAAAACTCTTCCCTTCAGAGCCATCCAGATAGACGATCGTCCCTGTATTCTGGATGAAGCGTTTGATCGCTACATCGACGTATACTGGACTGATTTCCATCGCATAGACACGACGTCCGGTCAGCTCGCCGGCCATAATCTGTGAGCCGGAACCGCTGAATGGCTCATAACAGAGGCTGCCACGCTCCACATGCTGACGCATCGGAATGGCGAAACACTCCAGCGGCTTTGGCGTCGGATGATCAGGGCGCTCGTCGCCGGAGAGCCCCTGGATATCCCATACGGTGGAGAGATATTCGGCTCCATCGATTTTTGGTGGCATGTTGCCTTTGATCCAACCCATCAAGCAGGGCTCATGTTTCCACAGGAATCTGGATCGGGTGAGGACGCCTTTTTCCTTGTTCCAGATGATCTGCTGGTGTTGGAAAGCCCCCATCTTTTCCCACACCGATTCCAACATCGCCTGTCGCTTGGATGCGTGCCAGCAGTACCACGCGGCGTTGGGCTCGAGAGCATGATCGATGGCTACTTTGATGAACTTTTCGTAGAGTTCGACGCCTTGGGATGAGTCGTCCCAGTCGGGGTTGCCGCTGTCCTGCGCCTCCTTGCATCCAGGATGATTTGTGCCATCATAATCAACCAGGTATGGAGGGTCGGTGGCGAAGAGGATCGCTTTCTGTCCGTCCATCAGGCGCTGGACATCATCGGGATTGGTGCTGTCGCCGCAGAGAAGGCGGTGGTCTCCGAGGATCCAAAGATCCCCCGGTTTCGATATTGGATTCTCGGGAGGTTCCGGGATGAGGTCGTGATCATTTGCGCCACCTTCGCCATTGATGTCATCGTCCAGGCCAGACAGAAGATCATCCAGCTCACCATCCGAGAAGCCGATGATATCCAAATCATAATCGGCACCCTGAAGATCGGTCAGCTCCAGTCGCAGGAGATCATCATCCCAAGCCGCCCAGTTGGCGGATTGATTGGCAAGAAGGCGAAATGCCTTGATCTGAGTCTCATTGAGATCATCCGCCAAGACGACTGGGACCGATTCGAAATTCAATCGGCGAGCAGCCTTGAGGCGCAGGTGTCCATCGATAACCGTACCATCGCTTTTGGCGACGATGGGGATGCGAAAGCCGAATTCTCGGATGGCCGCACACATCTGATCCACCACCTCATCGTTCCGGCGGGGGTTCCTCATGTACGGGATCAGTCGGTCGATAGACCATTGCTCCATTTGAAGCGCGGATGTGTCCATGGTATTCAATCCACTCTGATTTTTATGTCGCTCAACTCTTCGAGATGCTCTCGGATGTATTTCTCCAGCACCGTATGCATCAGGTGTTGGTCAATATCCAGCTCTGCCGCCATACGAGATGAGACCTTGGACGGCCAGTTGAGTATGGAGTCCCGAATCTGTCGGGCGATTTTGAATCCGTGAGCTTTGGCTTTGGCGCGATTGACAAGAGATTTTTTCTTCTCTTCCAGATCAATCTTGCGCATCTGGGCGCGCAACACCATGTCGGCGGTGCGGGCTTGCATATAGGTGGTGCCGCCTCCAGATGGGAGGTTATGACCACTTTCTTTGAGAGTCTCTTTGACGGTATTGACAGCG
>JADGBX010000192.1 GCA_015231265.1 Magnetococcales bacterium
CAACTATCAGAGCATCCAAGAGAAGTCGTTTGTCAAAAAAGTCAAGTTCGTCCTCTTTTTCGAAGGCTCGGTCAGGGGATTGAATATCGGCGCTCCGGTGGAGTTCAAGGGGATTCAGGTGGGCTCGGTTGTGGATGTCCGTCTTGAATTCATCCAGGACGACTCCTCCTTCAGAATTCCGGTACTGATCGAGATCGAACCGGAACGGGTGATTTCACGAGGGGGTGAGACGGTATCACCTTATCAGTTTCTGCAATCGATGGTGGGCCGGGGACTTCGGGCCAGACTCCAGACCGGCAGCCTGCTCACCGGTCAGCTCTTCGTCGAACTGGACATGCACCCGGAAACACCGATCCGAATGGTCAGTGCCGGAGAGGGATTGCCGGAACTGCCCACTATTCCCACACCTCTGGATGAGATGGCTACCTCGGTCAAAGCGGTGCTGAAGAAGCTGGAAGGCATCGACATCAAGACCATCAACGCTCAACTGGTGGCAATTCTCAGTGGAGCAAGTACTCTGGTTAACGCTCCAGAGCTGCAGCAATCGGTCAAAGATGCTGGATTGGCCATCTCGACGATGCAGGGAATTTTGAGCAAACTCGACAAACGGATCGAACCCATGGCCCTCAACCTGGAACTGGCTATCGGTTCAGGCAAGGATGCACTTGGCAAGATCGATCGCACCCTGCTGCTGATGAACGATGTTCTGGCACCACAATCCCCACTGCAACACGGGGTCATCGAGATGACCATGGAGCTGGCAGAAACCGCCCGTTCCATTCGGGCTCTAGTAGACCTTCTGGAACGCAACCCCGAGTCGATGATCTTCGGCAAAGGACCACGAGGAGAGTAATCATGCATCGACGGCTCTACAGGCTCCAAGAGTGTGTTCTCAGAGGGGTTAACCAATTGAAATTGTCACTGTTTCTACTCACGGTTCCTTTGTTTATCAGCGGCTGTCTGGCACCCAGTAGCCAGGCCACCCGTTTCTATGTCTTAACCCCCCTGGCCGACTCCTCTGCCATCCATATCGCACGTTCAACCACACGGGCTCAGCCGATCTCATTGGAGATTCGCTCGCTCCATCTTCCCCAATATCTCGATCGACCACAGATCGTTACCAGGGCCGGACCCAACCAACTGACGCTGGCGGAGTATGATCAATGGGGCGGCAATCTGCGTAAGAATATGGGTCGAACTCTAGTCAAGAATCTCTCGTCCCTGCTGGAAACCCCCGATGTTGCCATGGCACCCCGTCGTCCTCCCTCGACGGTATTCCGCTATCGGCTGGATATTGAGGTACTCGCTTATGAGCTGAACGCTGAGGGGACAACAACGCTCTCCGTCCTCTGGAGACTGTTTCAGGGCCCGCGAAGAGAGATTATTCAAACACGGCTCTCACGCTATGACAGCGACGATTCACAGCAGCACTCCATGAACGGTTCCGCAGAGTTGACCATGCAAGAGGTGGGTGTCAAACAGACCAATCTTCGGGACTATGCCGCCATTGTTGCCGCCATGAGCCGTGTTCTTGCAGCTTTCAGCCGAGATGTCGCACAAGAGATTCTCTGGCACGATAATCCCGACTCACGCCCTGAACCCTCTGTTGAGAAGACACAACAGCCCCCTGCCCTGCAACCTCTACGGCGTGGAGAATAATGAGCGTTCAACGCCATACCAGGCAGCACGCTTGGGTCATCATCGTCACTTTAGGAGTCGTTCTTTTTTCCACATCTGGTCTTGCCTTCACTGTCGAGATGGCATCCCCCTCCACACAGGTCATCGTTCCGCATGAATTTGTTGGCCCTCTACCATTCAGGGAGGAGTCGAACTGGAATGGTGATCAAATCATGGATGAGGTGATGAAACGACACGAGCAGTACCCGTTCGTCTTTGAGGAACAGACGATGATCCTCCAAGACAAACGCGGCAATCGCGATGTTCGATCTCTCCGGCGTTACTCCCGAGTGGAGAACAATGGCGCGGTAAAGTATCTTCTGATCTTCGACAACCCACCAACAGTTCGAGGAACGGCCCTGCTCGCCATCCGCCACGCAGACGGAATACGGGAAGACAGTGTTTATCTTCCTGCCCTCACCGGAGCTTTGATGTCACTGAAGGGCGCAGAGGACGGCAGCCACTTTCTTGGCACCGATTTCGCCGTTGCCGATCTCGCACCTGAAGCCCCGGAGATGTTTATCTACACCCGCACCAAAGACCGCACCTTTGCCAAAGTGGCCTATTTCGTGGTTGATGCTCACCCTGTTAATGAGGATGGGAAACGAGTGAAAAAGGAGGGGTATCGACGCCATTTTATCCGTCAGGACACCTTCTTCCTCTCAAGAACCGACTTTTTCGACCGACGAGGTCGCCTGATCAAGACACGCACGTTCCATGACCTGAAACGGATTGACGGCAAGATGTGGCGGGGAAACATGGTCCTCATGGACAATCATAAAAGCGGCAGTGAAACGCTCATTAAAATCAACCGCCGCATCTTCTCCCAAGATTACGTTCCACCGGAGATGTTCACGGCAGAGTGGTTGACCAGTAACAAACATGTGGGCGATTCAGCTGAAGAGCGGCTCTTTCCGGAGACAAGTCCCCTCGACCCACAGAAAAGTGCGGAATCACGGAAACCTGATCCACCCGGTGCGCTTGAAGAGATCACAGGAAAGTAGTGATGATATACTCAGAGGGAAACCCCCTTCTCTGCTTGAAAGAGAAGGTTGGTATCTATCAGAAAAAACCGGTCATGGTTGAGGAAGCACCACCAACCGCATTGCGAACCGTCACCCCATCTCCATCCAGACTGTGGGTATAGACCAGTACTGGTGCCATACCCTTATTCCTGATCAAAACCGTATCGCCTGAACGCGGGTGGCGCAGTGTTGCATAGCCAACACCGTCAACAGTCAACGTTCTGGTTACCCGGCGGTCGAAACCGGGACCATCATGTTCTACCAACACCGGGACGGACTCCACCGATTCGAACTGAATCAATGCCGGACGTTCCCCCCCGGAACGCAGTGTAAACCGTGTTGCTTCACCCGGCATGACAATGAATCTCTGCTGCCAATCTACTCGGGCCCGGGCTTGCACCAGAGGTAGGTCGTGGATTTTCAGACGCGGAAGCCCTACGCCCGTATTCTGAACGATATCAGGCAAGCCAACGACACCCACCATAACCGCTGCAACGGCCCCGGTCAGAAACGACAACGGCTGTACTGACAGACCATCGGGTGCCCGCAACCACGACCAGAGCGATCGGATACGGAACCTCCCCTTTTTCGTACGACTGTTCTGCTCTGCCAGATCATCGGCCAGCGCTTGTTCCACCCGCTTGACGAAATCGGGCGCAGGATGGAGATGGCCCGACTCTTCCGACCACTCTTGAAGCGACTCTTCCAACTCGGACAGCATCCCCATCTCCTGAACCACATCAGGACGCCGGGCAACAAGACGGTAGAGACGGCGCATCTCGTCTCTGTCCAGGTCGGCATCGAGTCCTCGGCTCAGGAGGATATGAATCTCTTCATCGGTCATTGTGGAACCATCCGGAATGACATGGATCAGGGTGTTACTCTATCGGTGTTATGGGCAGGAAAAAGGTTCGCTGAAAACAGCAACTTTTCAAAAACACCATCGAAATCTATTTTCTAGAAGTTGAAAAGCTCCAACTTTCCAGTCTCTTCAAGACCGTTTCGCAACCTCTTGCGGGCACGAAAAACACGTGTTTTCAATGTGTTGATAGCCACACCTGCCACTTTGGCCGCCTCCTCATAGGTCATTCCCTCCAGGGAGACCAGGGTCAGCGCTTCTTTCAGATCCGGTGACAAGTGGGCGTCCATCCCCTCTTTGATCGCTTGAATACGGGCACTCGACGTCGCGTTCTCTGCTGGACTGGCCCCAGGGTGAGGTTGATCCGAAAGCATCTCATCAGGAACTGTTACCATGCGGCGATTGGGAGCTCGACGTTTAAACGAGCGCGCCATATTGAAGGCGATTCCCATCAACCAAGTGGAGAATTTCGAATCCCCACGAAAAGCATGCAGCTTGCGGTGCGCTTCGATGAAGGTCTCCTGCGCCACATCTTCTGCATCGTGTTCCGACAGTCCCTGACGAAGCAGAAAACGGAAAATGCGCAGTTGAAAACGTTCCACAAGAACAGAGAAGTGCTGGGACTTGCCGGAGAGTACCGTTGCCACATCTTCTGCATCAGGGTCATTGCCACTGAAGACGAACTGTCTGCGGGCCACCTGCTCACTCATGGGTTCTCTCCCCATGGCTGGATGCGGGCCACTGCGGTATCACCACCCAGAGCGAATCGCACCGGGAGGCTGAAAACAGCTCTCCGGAAAGATACGCGTTCATTCGTCGTGACCGCCTTTGAGACAGTCGATCCCATCACGGGTCGGCTGCACGTGGACCGTATCCGCCATCGCGGCCGTAACCCGGCACTCGTCTTCCCAGCCCGGCTGTTTCTTGCCGCTGATATCCACAGGAACATAGCCTGTCAAAATCAGAAGATGGGTCTCAGAACGACCTTTGGGGATACAGTGATTCCGATCACAACAGATTGACTTGCCCGGTTCTGCATCTCCCTGAAATTTTGCGGAGTCCAATGACTGCACGTGCAGTGGACCCTTCGTCTGATTATCAACACAGTAAGCGTGGGCAGAACCTGATGTTGCAAGAACACCTCCCACCAGCACGAGACCGATCAGCCATGGTTCTCGCCACCTTGTCATCCATTGTTTCATGAGTCGTTCCAAGGTTTTTGGGTTCAAGAGAGCCTCTGTCTGCATAGTACGTGTCGTATCAGAGTCATTTCGGTTCACACACGGACAATTTCTTTATCTTCGGCACACCGTCGCGAACATGAAAAAATGGCAAGTGAGACCCGGAACCAATCTCGATCACTCGACACCCATGAAGTAGATCGGGAAAGATTGAATAATCGTACACTGTTGCGAGGGCTACGTCACGTCACCGCACAGCACGTGAGGCGGGTATAAAATGGAGAGATCAACACGCAATCGTCATACGCTACCCCTGTGGATCATCCCCCTGGGCATTCTCATACTGCTTGCTGACGATACGCTCGCCCATGGCCTCTCGACACATACCCAGGATCATTCTCTTTCAAGCACCATCACAGTGCGTTTGACGCTCAATGAAACACGTTTCTCCACCAGCCGTCTGGGCACCAAACGATCGCTGCACAGCCTATTTAAGAAGCAGCACCCAGGGATCAATCGCAACCACTATATTCTGGAGAAGGTCAAAGTCACCGCGGATTCCACACTCCAGCGCAATAACCCTGGCAAACTTCAACTCCACATCGGTTTTAAAAAAAGTGCCTTCCACCCTCTTCCCGCTGTCGAGACCGAACAGATCTATCTCCATGAAGGGGAGATCATCAGAAGTACGATCACGCTGGACAACCCCTCATCCAACGCCCGTGGGAAATGGTCATTGGTCAGTTACGGACCGGTTCGCATTCAAACCGCCGATCTGATTCTTAGATCAAAAACCGTCAGAAAACAGCCTGGTGTGCACACCCGAACCCACTCTTACTCGATAACACGTCCGTTTGCTACCTCCAGCTTCGAGACACAGTACGGCCAGTCGAGTATGCGGGTGACCACTTTTCAACCGATTATGACAACGCGCACAATAACGGTTACATCTCCGAAAAGAGGCAGTCACCACCACCATAAACATGTCAACAGTCAGTTGCTGAACACACGGCACGCTCTGAAACACGGATCGAGCACGCTGAATCACCATCACCATGGGCTCAACCCGGGACAGACGGTGATCGATCATCACAGAGGAACCACCACCCATAGCCACATCATCAACGGTGTCATCCAGCAACACAGCCACAACCGCTCGAAAGCGCGTCGCGCCGTCATAACGACTGATACGCTAACACGTGGGGATTACAGCTATGGAATCCTGAAATCGGATGGTGGGATACGGATTATCCTGCGGTAACCAAGATAGGGTATTGTGTGTGATCTCCACACCCTCTTCCTGCCACTGTTTGAGGGGACAGACAAAGCAGCTGGGCAAACCAGAGAGAGTCAAGGATCACGTCAGAAGAGAATATTGAGCAGCGCGCCTTCACCTACTTGGGCACAAGATCCTTGTGCTCGCGTTTGAAAGTGATCCACTCGCCGGTCCTGGGATCGATCCGG
>JADGBX010000193.1 GCA_015231265.1 Magnetococcales bacterium
ACTCTCCGATCTCTTCTATGAATCCACCCTGCGCGGCGATGCGATGCAGGGAATCGTCGAAGCGGTCAATGCGAAACTGCACGCCATTCTCCCGGAGAGCATGTTTATGGTAGGCTGCTTCGTGGAGGTCTCGCCGCAGCGGGACAGGCTTCGGGTCTGGAACTGCGGGTTGCCGGAGGCGTTTCTCTATCTGGATGGGGCAACAAGACCCCAGCATATCGCCTCCAGTTGCTATCCGCGCGGTCTCATGGTCGAGCCGGGTGATGTCTCTCCCGACTGGATTATTGTCCAGGAGAGCGCCCATCTCTACTGCCATACGGACGGTATCGTCGAAGAGCGTGACCAACACGGCGCCATCTTCGGAATCAAGCGTCTGGAGACGTTGATGGGAGAGGTCAAACAGGGCGGTTTGCCGCTGGAGAGAGTGGCCGAGGTGCTGGCGGATTTTCGGGGAAACAAGAGCGCCTCAGATGATTTAACACTGGTAGAACTGACGCTTTAACAGGGTGTTGGATGTTCAGGGAGTAGTGTCGATGAATGGCGAAAAAGAGATTATCAGAGCCTCAATGGAAGAGGGCGGCGTGCTTCAGATGGAGCTGCGTGGCCGTTTTGGATATGCCATGGGCATTCAGTTACGGCAACTGTGGGAGGCGCATCCCGATGCCTCCGAGTACCGCATCGATCTCTCCCAGGTGAGCATGATCGAAAGCTCCGCCCTGGGCATGCTCATGCTCATGCGCCAGCAGGTGGGGGGTGAAAATGCCAATATCATCCTGGTCGGGGCCAATGACGATGTGATGTGGGCGCTGAAGACGGCGCTCTTCGATCGGCTCTTTACCCTTCAATGACATGTGTCGTCCGTCTCTATCCTTGAGAAAGTGTCTCTGGGGCAGGGCGTGATGATGGGACTGAATTGTGGCACGAGTGGACGATTGGGTGTGTTTATAACATTTTGAAATAAAACATATTAAACAAATATAAAGACAATCTTAGGCCACGCAGGGGGTAAGGGGATGCGGCTGAACCGAAAGATTCTCTTGATTACCATCGGGACACTGTTGGTGACACTGCTGATCAGTTCGGTGGTCAGTGTTCTCAGTTTCCGTCGCACCTATACCGATGCGCTTCTGAAGGGGGCGTTCGGTATCGGGCACAGTGTCAACAGTGTCTTGAAGGAGGCGCTCTCTCTTGGCCTGCCCCTGCACGCCTTGAGCGGGATGAACGGCAAGCTCCAGGAGGTGGTGGCTCTCAACAGCCATATCGCCTACGTCGGTGTGGGCAGTATGGATGCCGTCGCCCTCTACCACAGCAATCCTCTTCTGATCGGCAAGCAGTTCAGCGGTGTCGCCATGGAGCGCGGTCTGGCGGCCATGGAGCCGTTCTGGCAGGTGTACGACCGGTTCGATGGCGAGCGCTACTTCAATATCTCCATCCCCATCTTCTCCACCGATAAGGTCAAACTGGGAACGGTCAATCTCGGTTTCCCCTCCTCGGTGGTCGATGACAAGGTGTGGAAATCGGTGCTGCACACCTCGGTAAACGTGCTGATTACCTTTTTTTTCATCGCTCTGCTTCTCAACTATTTTCTCGTTCGCCACATCACCCGTCCCATCTCCCGTCTCTCCGACTACGCCGAGCAGATCACCCAAGGGCGCTTCGACACGCTGGTGACGCTGGAGGCTCCGGGCGAAGTGGGGGATCTCTCCCGCTCTCTCAACAGAATGGCGCTCACTCTGTCGGACCAGTTCTCCCAACTGGAAACGGCCAGGAGCGATCTTAAAGCGCAGGTCAAAGCCCGTACCCACGAGCTGGCGGAGGCTAACGACGCTCTCCAGAAACGCAATCGTGAACTGCTCACATCCATCGGCAGGCAGAAGGTGCTGACCCAGGAGGCGCGCAGTAGTCGGGAGGCGTTGCAGCGCAATGAGGAGCGGTTTCGGACCATCCTCGAATCCACCTCGGTCGGCGTGTTCGGGATCGACAGGCAGGGGCGGCACAGCTTCGTCAATCCGGCAGCGGCCAGAATGATGGGGGCGGATGTGGATGCGCTTCTGGGTCGCAAGGGCAGTGAAACCTGGTGTGCGCAGGGTCGCAGTGCGGCGGAGTCCGGGGAGAGTGATGCTTGTCCCGTGCTCGCCGTTCTGGAGCATGGCGCAGCGCTCTCCGGCGAAGAGCTGATCACTACCCTCGCAGGGAAACCGCTGTTCGTCGAATTCCACGCGACACCGATTCTGGAAGAGGATGAGATCACGGGGGTGGTGGTCACCTTCAGCGACATCTCCGACCGTCGTCGAACCGAGCGCCTGACCCGCGGCATCATTCAAGGCACTTCGTCGGTGATCGGTGAGGACTTTCTGCGTGAACTGGTGCGCAATCTCGCCCTCTCTCTGGATATGCGCTACGCCTTGGTAGGACGGATGATCGGTGCGCGAAGCGACGCGGTTCGTGTCATCTCCATCTGGGCCGGAGACGATTTCGCCCCCCTCTTCGACTACGATCTGGCCGCAACGCCGTGTGAGAAGGTCGTGGGCAAGGAGTTGTGTGCGTTTCCCGATCGGATCCAGGAGCGTTTTCCCGAGGATAAGATCCTGGTGGACATCGGGGCCGAGAGCTATGTGGGAGCACCACTGATCGACTCGGAAGGGAAGCCTCTGGGCATTCTGGCGGTGCTGGATGTGAAGCCGCTGGACGATCTGCAACTGACCGAGTCGATTCTGGAGATCTTTGCCGGTCGGGCCGCAGCCGAGCTGGAGCGACAGGTGATCGATGAGCGTCTGGTCACCGCCAAGGAGCGGGCCGAGGCCTCCTATCGCACCAAGAGCGAGTTCCTGGCCATGATGAGCCATGAGATCCGCACGCCCATGAACGCCATCCTGGGTATGACCGATCTTCTGGGTGAACCCCTGAGTGAGGAGGAGCAGCAGAGCTATCTGGAGGTGCAGAGGCGGGCGGGGGCCGCACTGCTGACTCTGATCGATGATATCCTGGAGTTGTCCCGTCTCGAAGCGGGGGTGGATCAGACGGAGAATCGCCCCTTCAAGATGCACCAGCTTCTCTTCTCCGTGGCCAGTTTTCTCGACCAGTCCGCCAAGGAGAAGGGGATCTGGATCGATGTGGAGGTCGAGGACGATCTGGCGGGGCTCTGGCTCGGGGATGAACGAAGAATCCGTCAGGTGTTGCTCAATTTGGTGGGCAATGCGGTGAAATTCACCCATGAGGGTGTGGTGCGGATTCAGGTCACTCGTGGCGAGGGAGCGCAGGGAGTTTGCATCGCCATCTCCGATACCGGTATCGGTATTCCCGAGGCGTTTCACGACAAGATCTTCGAGAGTTTTCAGCAGGTGGACTCCACCACCACCCGCAAGCACGGCGGCAGCGGCCTGGGACTGGCCATCACCCGGCGCTTGATGACCATGATGCAGGGTACCATCGCCGTGGAGAGCCAGCCGGAACAGGGCACGCGCTTCTCCCTGACGCTTCCCCTGGAACGGGCGGTGGCCGAGCAGGAAGAGGTGGATGTCGGTAATAAAGAGAAGAGATCGGAGACCGATGGAACGGTCCCCCTGCGCATCCTGTTGGCCGAGGACTCACCGGACAACTCCCTTCTGATTCGCGCCTACCTGAAGCGCACTCCGCACCATCTTGAGGTGGTGGAGAATGGGGCCGAGGCTGTCAAAGCTCTGGAAAAGGGGGTGTTCGACTGTGTTCTGATGGATATGCAGATGCCGGTTATGGACGGTTACCATGCAACGCGCGCCATCCGTGAACGGGAAGCGAACATCGGCACCTCTCCCGGCATTGCCATCATCGCGCTGACGGCCCACGCCTTGGAGGGGGACAGAGAGCGGTGTCTCGACGCCGGGTGTGACCACTTCCTCAGCAAGCCGGTCAGCCGTGATGGCGTACTGGAGGTGCTGGATAAGCACATCCTGCCCCGCCTGATGCTCTGATCGTTCCGAGTGACTCTCCGGATCACCAGGATGGGGTCTACACGTTATGCTTCAGCAGGCGCTGCTTCTCGCGTCCCCAGTCCCGATCCTTCTGCGTGGCGCGTTTGTCGTGCAGCTTCTTACCGCGGCAGATGCCGATCTCAACTTTCACCTTCCCCCGTTTCCAGTAGGCTTTCAGCGGAACCAGGGTCAGCCCCTTCTCCTTGATGGCACCGATCAGTCGTTTGATCTCTTTCTGGTGTGCCAGCAGTTTGCGCGTGCGTTGGGGTTCGTGATTGTGAATGTTGCCGTGTTTGTACTCCGGAATCGTCGCATTGAGCCAGTAGAGCTGGTTCTTGCGCACATAGGCGTAGGACTCGCTGATGGTCAGATTTCCGGCGCGCAGGCTCTTAACCTCGGTACCCACGAGAACGACACCCGCTTCGAAGCGATCGAGCACTTCGTAGCGAAAGCGTGCCTTGCGGTTATCGGCGATGATCTTGATGCCCACGATACTCTTCCCGTAACAGGGGTGACTCCACAGTCCGCGACTGGGACAAGGGACTGTTTGTACATCAAGGATCAAACGGTTTCAATATAAACCTGTCTCTTTCATGGGAAATCGACACCTCCAACACCCGGTGCGTCGAGAGTGAGGCCCCTTCCACGCCTGTTGCGCTCTCCCTCCCTGGGCATGACGAAGGCAAGGGGTCGGCAACGGCCTATTCCCAGCGCTGTTTCCATCGTTGCTGGTTGCGTTGGGCATCAGATGTCTGACGGGTTTTCTGTTGTGTCTTCTGTCGAGCTTTTATGGCAGCCTCTGCTGCATCCTGGCGCGCTTGCTCTCTTTTCAGAGTATCGATGTAGGGCTGAAACGCTTCGATCTTTTTATAGGTGTCGCGGATGTCCTCATTGATATTTTTATGGATCACGCTGTTTCGATTGGTGTTCTCTCTGAAACGCTGCTCCAGAACGACCCCCCAGAACACAATCGCGGTTAAACAGATGCCTATCAGAACAGAGAGGGCGAATATCCCCTTTTTCTGAAGATTCTGTTGTTGCTCCTGCTTCATGAGACGCTCTTGCAGTGCATGCTCACGCTCGCGACCGGCAAGGATCTCACTTCTGTGTTCATCGCGGAGACGTTCCAGGCGATCTTCCCCTTTTTCCGCCTGCCGACGACTCTCCCTCCGCACTCTGGCGATCTCCTCCTGAAAGCGGCTCTTGATCTCTTGGCTCTGATCGAGAGAGGTGCGGAGCATCGCGTGCTGGATATCCTCGATGGTCAGTTGAAGACGATGCAGCTCCTCGGCATGGCGACCGAAATGGTGGGTGAGCATGGAGGAGAGCGTCGGCTCCTGCTCTTCACGCGTGTTGGAACTCTCCCCATGGGCATGAAGCGCGCGGTCGTGGTTGATGATCTCCGCCGCCAAGGAGAGGTTGGAACGTTTGAGCGGAGGCGAGCTGCTCTCTTCGCCATCCGTATCCATTTCAGAAACCGCAGGGTTCTCCGTCTCTTCCCCTTCTTCATGTATGACCGGACTCTCCTTGACGGCTTCCCTCTTCGATCCCTCCTGAGAGATCCTTTGTGACGCTTCCTGCAACGCCTCTTCGGAAACCGTTTCCGTAATCTCTTCCAATATCGTGTCGCTACGCTTGGCATTCACACCGTTTTCCCCATCCTTTTCCTTGAGAAAACGCTCGAATCGTTCTGAGGTGAGAAAGAGCGCGCGCACGATCTTCTTGCTTTTGCTTGAAGGGGTAAGTCTTATGGTTTTGTTGCCGATTTTTTCCGCAACTTTCTGGACATCCTGCTCATAAATGGTATGGAAAAGCGTCTCTGCCTTGGTCAGACTACAGCGGTCGAGATCCTCTCCGGTTAGAGCGATGGCGTGGATGTAGCTGGAGCGGCGGCCCATTTTCTTCAGATCAATGCCGCAACAGACGGCGATCACATAGACGGCCTTCCCCCAATCGTTGCCATCGTAGTCCATCTGTTCGGCGAAGAAGGGGGCGGTAGCGTGAGCATCGAAGTCGATCTCCTCGACGAACGTCACCAGCGTCTGAACCAATTCGCCATGGCTGCCGTGCGTATCACAAAAACCGTCGCGCCACCGTACCTGTATGAGATTCTCAATCATTAGGGCGTGTCCTCAATGAGCCCGAAACCGCGCTGGCGTGCCGCCAGCCTTTCGGGTTT
>JADGBX010000194.1 GCA_015231265.1 Magnetococcales bacterium
TCGGTTCGAACGATCTCAAAATTCGGATCACCGGATTCGGTTCGCATGTAGAGTGTTCCGGCATCGGCAAACGTGAGTCTCTTTCCACCGACGAGAATCGTCTCCAAGAGCATAGCCAGCTTCTTCTCTTCTGAAAGGGAGATTCCCAGTCCCACCAGTTTTTCCAGCTTCTGCTGGGTCTCTTTGAGGATCTCCGTACGCTCCTGAATCGTCTGCCGCATCACATCATGCGCTTTGGCCAGGTGATTGACTTCAATGATGGATGAGTGAATCTGCTCTCTCTTGGAGAAGTCGAATTTCCGGATACGCTCGGCATGGGATGAAAGGGCCCGAAGAGAGCTGGAAAGATGGCGCGAAAACAGGATGACCAGAGGTGTGAACAGAAACAGAACACCTGCCGTAATCAACAGAATGTGATTACGAATCACCGTAAGATAGGCTGTAAAATCAGACAGGGGAGCCGTTGCTGCCACGTAGTAGGCGCCGCCGTTTGCCAATTCACGCCGTGTCAGCAGAAAGAGTTGATCCTCCCCATCGATCTCCCGCATGATCGGTTGATCGATCAGCTCGGCTTTGCGCAGCTGCAACAGATGCTTCAATCGTGTCGACTCCTGCGCGACTTGTGCACTATCCCGTCCGGCGCCGGGGAGCCCCTGGGACGCCAGAATCCGACCGCCGACATCCAAGACAAGCAGCGCACCATGTTTGGAAATCCGACGGCTTGTCAGAAAGTTCTGCAGTTCCGTCAGAGTCAGATCAAAGGCAAGAACACCTTTTCCCTGACGCAATGTCCGTGACGCGGTAATACCCAACTCACCGGTTGAGTAGAAGACATAGGGCGCCGAGAGCTGGGCATCACTGTGCTCAGTGGCTACCTGATACCAGGGACGGGCACTGGGTAGATAGGTAAATCCGGGATCCGGGCGTTTTTCGAGTAGTTGGTCATCAGCGTCAATGAATAGGCGAGTCTGTTGCCGCTGCTCACCGGAGCCTATGATTGTACGAATGACGAACAGTGTCTCTGCCGGGGCTTTGAGCCCTTTCAGAATCAACGGATCAGATCGGGTCGCAATCACCTGAAAGAAGGTGTCATCCGCGTGCCCGACATAGACCGCATACAGGCTGGTGTCCGCCTTGAGGATAGCCTTGAATGTTTGATAGGCCGGGTGGTCCATACTGACGGCGGGTGTAGCTGCAACGGCATCGGTCGTCGCGTAGGTTTGCGCCAGAAGGACAGAGCGTTCCAATAGGGATTGGAATGTGTTGGAGGCGTTGTTGCTGGCCTCTTGAAACAGTTGTTGGGCTCTGTCATGCGCGGCTTGCCTGCTCTCATAGAAGACCGAGAGCAACGTAAAGAGCGCTATCAACACGGAGACTGTGATGACAAACCCCGTCAGTCCAACATGAAATCTGAACCTGAACCCAGTAGTGTTAGCCATGCGTCAGTTCCCACGAAGAGTGATCCGTTTCCAAACCCCATGAACATCGTACAGCGGCAACCTCATCACTGTATCAGGGTTAATCGTACAGAGGGAGATTCAATGGAGCTCATTGAAAGATAGTCCTGTCTGATCTTCATCAAAAGGTAGGCGAATTCCTGTGGTCACGTGACCACAATAATGGTCACGCCCCCCTGTGACCACAGCTTATAGAGAATCCGGGCAAGAAGAGAAGAAAATGGGCCGAAATGGAGAGTGCGTGACCACGGCCACGAGATAGGGTGGGTGTTGACAATAGCGCGGAAAGCGTTGGAAACATTGAAGAATTCAGAAATGAAAACGCCGCCCCGAGAGGGCGTATCCTGCGCGGTCCATCTGCTGCACAGCGGTTTTCAACCCGCTGGCTGTAAGGTCTCCCGCATCACGAGCCGCCTGTGTTCCGCCCTGCATCGCCTTGTCGATGCTCAGGAGGTTTCTGTAACGGTTCCTGGCGTCCTTCCAATCATGCGCAAGGTCAGCATCAGCCGAACGCATCACCAGATCATCATAGTTCCCTGCAATCCCTGCAATGCTCGCTTGGTGTCCGGGTCTCTTTCTGTTCGGGTCGCACGTCGCAGTTGACTGGCTACGGTCTGATAGTCCTCTCCGGCGATCTTGACCGGGGCGTCGGTCTCCATGTGAGGGGCCATTCTGTTGAGATCATCAACGTAGGAGTTGTATTTCCGATGGCCGTCGTGCAGGCGTCGCCCGTGTTGTTGTTCGACCGAATTCAAATCGTCAAAGAACCTCTGATCGACTGTGATATCGGTTCGTTTGGCCAAATCGTCGAACTCACCCCCTATCGTTCGATATGCATCGTCCAGCGTTGCCGGATCTGCTTGGTCAGCATTGATGCCCGCCTTCCTCAGCGCTTGACGGTTGAGGACTCTCCGCTGTTCATCGTAGATAGCCTGTTGTGCTGCATCCGAAATAGGCATTTGACCCAGGGTGCTCTCTATTGTTTGAAGCCATCCGCTGCCGGTGCGTTGTCCAGGGGTGAGGGCGACCCCATAGGACTCGGCAGCTTTCGCCAAACGCTCCTCTTGTGAACTCAATTGGCTTTTGACCGGTGAAACCGCTCGCCTCGCCACAGCTGGCATTGAGGGGGTGAGTATCGACGTAAGCACTCCCAAGGCGGGATCACCCGTACCGCCTTCCACTGCACCACCAGCCGCACCGATTGCCATCTGTTGAACGGGAGCTGATGACAGCGTTTGACCGGCGTTTGCAGTCATGCTTCCAGGGGCCGCCAAACGGGCCGCCAATGAACCGGGGGCAATGAAAGCTGCTGCATCACCCGCCCACTTTCCAGCACCATGCATCAACTTTCCGGCCAAGCTATCCGGCGGCTGCATCGCGGGGACTACAGATCGAACAGACTCTTTCAATCCCTCCCGTGCAAAGGGCTTCACCGGCAATCCCGCCATTTGGCCCAGCTCCAAGGGCAGATCAACGAGCCCGCCAATACCACCCATCACAGCGTCATTGAAGCCGCCTGCGAACTGACCGGCAGCGTTCCAGGCTTGAGAGAGCGCGTTCCCACCTCCCGCGTTCTGCTGGGGTGCTGATGCCCGGTCCTGCTCGATCTTTCCGAACAAGATTTGATTCGCCAGCGGGGTGGCATATCGGTTCCCCTCCAGGCTGTTCAGTGCCGAAATCATCCCACCGACCCCACCCGGCTGTTTCTGCGGGGGCATCTGCCCGGTGTCGGGATTAACCCACGGCTTGGCAGACATGCCACGGTTCATGGCCTGCATGGCCTCTTGCTGCTGCTGTGTGTCAGCCTGTTGCTGCTGCGCTGCCTGGCCCTGCATGTAGCCCAAGAGACCATGGCGCACCATCGAGGCGATACCCTGGGTATGGCTCTCAATCGGCGGCGCGTTCTGCTCCTGCTGCATGAGCATGCGGGCAAACCGATTGCCCGTGGTGAACCGCTCTCCCGGCAGATCACCAAACACCCGTTGGCGCAAACTGGTCTTCCGTTTGGGCTGCGGTGCGGCCCCCATCCTCATCTGTGCGTCTTCGAACATGGCCTTTTCTCCTCTCTGTATAACACACTTAACGCTATCATATTTATCATTTAATATCAATATGATAACTCAGTTATTTCTGTTTTATTTCGCTGGTTTTACCCTGGATTTTGCCGTGTTTCCAGGGGTGTGTTCTGGACTGTGATTGTCTTTCCGCTCTCAACCATACGCAGCATCAGCCACGCCCACATGAAGCTCTCTGCGGCCACAAGACGTGTTGCAAATGTTGCTTGGCTCACGGCTGTTTTTCTGGCTCCGCTGCGGGTGGTCATTGCATCGATGTAATAGAGCCGCAGAGCCTGGAACAGCTCCTTAGAACTCTTCCGCATGACCAGTGCGCCCCGCTCTACCTCTTCGGCTACAGGATCATCCTTCAAACCTCGATAACCTCCCCCATCCACCACAACGCCGTGTGATTGAGCAATAATCGCCGTTTGGTTGAGTCTCCGGGTGGTGTGCTCCCGGTTCCACTTGCCCCATCGTTTCAACGCCTGGGTCAGTGCGTCTCTCTCCATGGTGTCTCTCCTCACATCCGTTCCCGCATCCAGAGGCAGAACGCTTCAAGGGGGAGGGTTGCCGTCATCTCCAGAGCGTTGGGTTGCGCCTGGCATCCGTCCATCAGATCACGCAGTGCCACCACGAACCGCCACGGCTGCCGGTCCTGGCGATAGGCCAGCACAGGAACCCGTCCGGTCTGTTCTGCCTGTTCCAATGTCTGACGCCACCAGGCCGGGAGCTTCAACCGAGTCTGTCGCTTCACTTCGATGGCGACCCCATCCAGGCCGGTGAGATCGTGGCCACCATCCCGGCTCTGTTTCAGATTGCGGGAGATCTCCACCCCCAGGTGCTCCCGGAGGAGTCGGGCAAGCTCCTGTTCTCCTGCTCGCCCTTTGCGCCTGGCGCTCCGCCCTTGTCGTTTGTGATCGATGCTCATTGCTTATTCACCTCCCACACCTTTTCGCCTCTCTTCGGTGGATCGCAGCGCATACAGCGCCAACCCCCGGACATTCCCCGCCAGATCAGGCCGGAGGTGCACCCGCATGTCACTTTCTGCATCTCACGTCCTCCATGGCGCTCTGTTCAGCCTCCTGTCGTGACTGCCCACCGTCATGCTCTCGGATCGCCGCCCGCTCTTCATACCCTTCCATCCAGTCGGTTGCAGCATCGCCCCCGAGCCAGAAGCCCGGATGTACCCACAGCAGACGTTCACCGCCCCCGGTCTCAATGATCAGGAACGCCCGCTCTGCTCGAACCAACGCCGCCCCCTTGGCCAGTAGCACCACCAAGCCCGGCATGTCGTCGTAGCTGTTGACCTCCTCCGGAACCACGCCGTGAAAGAGGGAGTCGCGATTCCATCCAAGGGTTTTCAACTGGCGTCCGTGCTCCCGTCGAAACTGGTTCAAGGCGTCCAGGAGTTGGTACTTGTGATCGGGTGGGATGGGGTTGAGTGGCTCCGATTCCGTGAAAGTCGCAACAGGTCGCAAACGGTTTGCGACTTTCGCAGAGGCGTTTTCCATTGATTCCCCATTTCCACCATTGGGCAATTCAGAACTACTTACCCCTTTGTTATCGCAACATTTTACACTCCCATCTTCATCAATAAGGTGTGCTGTCATGAATGCATCACACCCCTGAGTCGCAAAAGTCGCAAAAGTCGCAGGGGTTTTCCTGGTGTCCATCTCTTCCATTTCAGCCTCCTAGCTTTTCGGCTTCTGCGACTTAGCGACTTTGGGGTTGATTTCGTATCTGGGTTTACGCTCCCTGTCGCCCAGAGGGAGGGGGCGAATCCATCCGTATTCAACCAACAGGTCAAGAGCGTGCCTCACCTCTTTGGCTTTCATGCGTGGAGATGGGCCGTGCCTGCATACATCTTTGACGGAAAACGGGTTTGCGTTGGCTGAAATGGCCCACTGTATAACCCGTTGTGCTGCACTCTCCAGCGCATCCACGGACGATTCCCGTTGCAGACGTATGGCCTCTTTCAGATGGTATTGGCCGATAAGCTGCGCCCTCTGCCATGTCTCCAGGGAGACCATGGAATAGGGCTCTTGAAGGTGGTGGGGGTTGTCCGAGAGATGGAACACAAGGGCAATCCTGACGGTTGCAGAGACAGCCTTGGAGGCGATATCCCGCACGTCCTCCAGTCCTCCACCTTCTCCCATCAACTGCTCAATCCGGTTGAACCACTGGCGTCGGGCCTCTGCGGCCTCGGGAGAGAGTCGGGCAAGATGGGTGTTCGGTTTTCCGGTATCAGCATCTTTCGGCAGGATGGTATTCAGCAGGGTGTTAACCAGGGTTGTGAATGGTTCAAGCAAGCTCTCATCAAGTCCGGGGTCGCCCTGCTCCTCAAACCGGGTTCCGACCAGTGAGGGGAGATGGACGGGCAGAATCCTTGCCAGTGCTCCTGACGCTCTCAGGGCTGGATGGCGAGCCGCTTCAAGGTACTTGTCCGGCTGCACCATAATGGCAACGTTGAGACAGGGATTCCGAACCACCCGCGACTCCGGACCGGACTCCCCGCCCACTCGATCACGGGTGATCGTGTCGCCACTGATACCTGCAAGATAGATGGCATCCCCGGTGCGGTCCTTCCCGGAGTATCGGCCCATGA
>JADGBX010000195.1 GCA_015231265.1 Magnetococcales bacterium
CTGAAGCTGTGCGGATGTCATATCCGCGCCCTGAAGCTGGGCGTCACTCATCTCCGCGCCCTGAAGCCGGGCGTATCTCAGAGAGGCATTTGTGAGCACACTTTTTTTTAATAGGGCGGTGTGCAGTTTGGCTTCGTTAAGAGAAGCCTCTGTCAGATCCGCCCCGGTAAAGTCGGGGTAGTAGATTTGGGTGTTATCAAAATGGGCATAGCGAAAATTGCGCCCCCTGAGATCGATGGTAAGCGCCTGGGCGGGGATCTTTTCCGGTCCCTTTTCAGTTTTTGGCAGCAGAGCCAGGGTGCGGTTGCGTTCGGCGGTGGGTTCTAGAATCAGCAGCATGCCGATTCCGACAGTGATGGCGCTGTCTGCGATATTGAAGACCGGCCAGGAGAGCGTCTGCCAGTGCAGATGGATAAAGTCAACGACTAAACCGATTCGAATGCGATCGATCATATTGCCGATGGCCCCTCCGAGCACCAGACCCAGAGAGACGGCTCCCCAAAGAGTGTTTTCCTGTCGCAGCAGGTGGATGATCAGAGCTATGGCGGCAACAGCCACACCAATCAACAATACGGCTCTGGCCGTTTCTCCCATATCGGTGAACAGGCCAAAGGCTGCTCCGACATTATGCACCAGAACCAGATCAAAGAAACCCGGAATCAGCGTGACACTCTCATACTGAAGCCACGCACTGGCCATGAGTTTACTGGCTTGGTCAAGCACCAGTACCACAACAGCGAGAATAAGTCCAAGACGTAGCACAATCCATCAACCGACATCGAGGGTGGAGACGACCGAGACGCAGCGGGGACAGAGAGTGGGGTGTTCGGCACTCTGTCCGACCCCCTCATCACGATTCCAGCAACGCTCGCACTTATCAGACTCGGATTTCGAGGTTTGAATACGCAACCCCGGAACGCCGTCCAGTTCGACTGCGTCAGAGTCGGCTTGATCCAAGGGGAGAACATGCACCTCCGCAACGATCATCAAACGAAACAGCTCATCAAACCCGTTCAGGAACTTCGTCATGTCGTCATCACAGTAGAGCGTAACGATCGCTTCCATGAACGACCCGACGCGCTTCTCCTTGCGGTCCTGCTCCAGAAGACGATAAACCTCGGCACGCACTTTCCGCAAACGCTCCCACTGCTCGTTGAGTTCCTGATTTCGCCACTCGGGATGGGGTTTGGGGAACTGTGCAAGATGAATAGACTCCTCCCGCTCACCCTCCATATGCGACCACACCTCCTCCGAGGTGAAGGAGAGGATAGGTGCCATCAGACGGACTAGAGATTCCAGCACCTGATGCATGGCGGTGAGAGCAGACCGACGCTCCACGGAGTCCGGAGCGGCACAGTAGAGACGATCCTTGATGATATCAAGATAGAAAGCCCCCATATCTACCGCACAGAAGTAGTGCAGATCCTGATAGACACGGTGAAACACATAGTCGTTGTAGGATGTTTCCACCTGCTCAATCAGATTGGCGAGCCGATCAAGAGCCCAACGGTCGATCTCCTGCATCTCTCCATGATCAACAGAATCTCGTGACGGATCAAAGTCATTCAGATTGCTGAGCAGAAAGCGCATGGTGTTGCGAATGCGCCTGTAAGCATCAGCAAGCCCCTTAAGAATCTCATTGGAGATGCGGATATCGTCGGCGTAGTCTTCAGCCGTGACCCACATGCGCAGGATATCGGCGCCATACTGTTTGATCACCTTCTCCGGTGCGATCACATTGCCCAGAGATTTTGACATTTTACGGCCTTTACCATCGACCACAAAGCCGTGGGTGAGGACCGACTTGTAAGCCGCCTTACCCCGCGTTCCCACTGAGGCAAGAAGGCTGGAGTGAAACCAGCCGCGATGCTGGTCCGACCCTTCCAGATAGAGATCGGCAGGCCAGGACATGCCGTCACGGCGTTCAAGAACCGCGGCGTGCGTGACACCGGAATCGAACCAAACATCCAGAATGTCCATCTCTTTTCGGAAATGGTTGCCACCACATTTGGGACAGGTGTGGCCTTCCGGAAGAAACGCTTCAGCCTCTTTGGAGAACCAGACATCGGCTCCCTCCTGCTCCACGGCCTGGGCAATGGTCTCGACCACCTGTGCATCCGTAACATTGGTTCCGCAGTCGGCACAGTCGATCACCGTGATGGGCACACCCCACGCCCGCTGTCGGGAGACGCACCAGTCAGGGCGATTGGCCACCATATTGAAAATACGCTCTTCACCCCATGCGGGAATCCAGTCCGTAGCCCGAATCTCTTCCAGCGCCTTTTTCTGGAGATCATTGGTCTCCATGGAGATGAACCACTGCGGTGTCGCACGGGTGATCAATGGATTATGGCAGCGCCAGCAGTGGGGATAGCTGTGGGTCATGGAGGATTGGGCAAGCAACCTTCCGGAGCTGTGGAGAAACTCGACGACCTTCGGATTGGCCTTGGTGATGTGTTCACCGGCAAAGTGCGGAGTGCCCTCGACAAAGATACCGCGATCATCCACCGGGTTAAACGCTTTAAGACCATAACGCAAACCGACATCATAGTCCTCCTGGCCGTGACCGGGCGCTGTGTGAACGCAGCCTGTACCAGCCTCAAGCGTCACATGATCACCAACCAGAATCGGGGCATCCTGATCCAGGTAGGGGTGGCGGAAGCGCTTATTCTCCAGAGCACTGCCATCAAAACGC
Source organism: Magnetococcales bacterium (assembly GCA_015231265.1). Taxonomy (GTDB): domain Bacteria; phylum Pseudomonadota; class Magnetococcia; order Magnetococcales; family JADGBX01; genus JADGBX01. Next base: position 2,696 of record JADGBX010000195.1, read on the forward strand.
GTGAGAACCGTACCGTGATCGGAATCGAGTCCGATCCCCAGCATGGTCTGCTCCCACAATCCTTCAGCCAAAATCAGCACAACCCCACTGTTTAGGTTCGGATTATCACCGGCATCATCGATCCGAACAGCAACATATGTCAGAGAAGCGTTGAGGCAGACAGCCAGATTAGCAGGAATGGTCCAGGGCGTGGTGGTCCAGATCACCACCGACGTGGGTGCGCTCCCATCCAAGACAGGATCGACATCGCTCAGACTCTCCCCCTCGGCCAAAGGAAACGTCACATAGATCGATGTTGAAACATGATCTTCATACTCCACTTCCGCCTCAGCCAACGCCGTCACATCGTGGGAACACCAGTAGACCGGCTTGGCTCCACGATAGAGACCACCGTTGACCAGAAATTTCCCAAGCTCACGGATGATATCGGCTTCAAACCGGTAATCCATGGTCAGGTAGGGATTCTCCCAATCCCCGATCACACCCAGACGTTCGAACTCCCCACGCTGGATATCCACCCAGCGAGAGGCAAAGGAGCGGCAGCGCTTGCGAAACTCGACCGGATCCACATCCTCCTTCTTGAGTTTCTCCTTCTTCAGCTCTTGCTCGACCTTGGTCTCGATAGGTAATCCGTGGCAGTCCCAACCGGGAATATAGTTGGCGTCATAACCGGACATCTGCTTTGACTTGACGATCACATCCTTCAACACCTTGTTGATGGCGTGACCCATATGCAGATGTCCATTGGCGTAGGGAGGACCGTCATGAAGAATGAACGGCGTCCGACCGGAAGCATCCTGGCGCAGCTTGTTGAACAGGGCCATCTCATCCCACTTCTGCAACCAGCCGGGCTCCTTGTTGGGCAGACCGGCCCGCATGGGGAAGGTGGTTTTCGGCAACTGGATGGTCTGCTTGTAATCCATCGATCAACTCTCCTGCGCCTGTTCATGGCGGGATGCAAAGAAACACTTGGCCTGATTGACATCTTCCGTAATCTGGGCGATCAGGGCGTCCGGCCCGGAGAAACGCACTTCCGACCGTAAATGGGCAAGAAAGCGAATCCGCAGAACCTTCCGATAGAGATCACCACACGGCGCCAACATATGCGCCTCCAGGTGGAGCCCTTCATCACCAAACGTGGGGTTGGTTCCCACATTGGCAACTGCTGGCACCCACTCTCCTCCAATCCACCCTTCGACGACATAGACTCCGGAAGGAGGGTGCAACAGCCCACTCAATCCGAGGTTTGCCGTAGGGAATCCAAGCCCCCTACCCCGTTTCTGACCGCTGCCAACGCGGCCTTCTATCTCAAAAGGACGCCCCAACAGCTGCTCAGCCGTTGCAAATTCACACGCGTGAATCGCCTCACGGATCCGAGTGGATGAGACTGTGTCACCAGCCAGAACATGGGGCGGTTGCTCGTGCACTTCGAACCCCCAGCGTTTGCCGAAGGCTGAAAGTGTAGCAATATCTCCTGTCCCACGGGCACCGAACCGAAAATTATAACCTACTCTGACCACCCGCACACCCAGATCCTCGACAAGATAGCGACGAACGAAGCTCTCGGCATCCAGCGACGCCAGAGTCCGGCTGAAACGGAGAATGAACATGGCATCCACTCCGTAACGCTCCATCCAGCGTGCTTTACCTCGTACACCCGTTATCCTGACGGGAGGATTGTTCGGCCGGATCAGGCGTCGAGGGTGCGGTTCAAAGGTGATGGCCACTGTTGGCAGATCATCCAGCCGGGCTCGCTCCTGCAACGCAGCAAAGATCGCTTGGTGTCCACAGTGCACACCATCAAAGTTACCGATGGTGACCGCTCCTCCTCGAAAGGAGTCCGGAATGTTCTGGCTGCCTCTTATGATATACATTCGCTAACGGGAGCTTCAGCCACTTGTCAAAAAAAAGAAGCCGTGATCAAGAAGTCGATGGCATAGAAGTGGTTTAATTCTTCAATCGAGCAGCCCACGGCTCGATGGATATCCATACGATATTCGAGATGATAGACCGCTTCCTACCGGTTCCGGTGGCAAGCTACCCGAAGGCGCCCCCACAGTCAATCGATCATCCTCCACACACCAGCCCTCTTACGCTTTTTCGCGACCACTGGGCAGAGATCCACCCTATCGCTGGCGCAGGATTCAGGACGAATCCTTTACAGATGCGGTTCAATATGGGATACCGATTCCGTTTTCCTTTCCGAAAACGTGCATCACCATCTTCTTTAAAGAGACAGTTTCAGAGAGAGCCGGAGACCCAATCATGCTCAACGTCATGCGCTCAAGTGCCAACAGCTTGGTCATCAAAGCCCTGCTCATTCTGATTGCACTCAGTTTTGTTGTCTGGGGTGTAGGTGACTATGTCTCCAACGGCGCCAGAACGCCCGTCGCCTCCATCAACGGCCAAGAGATAACAGCGCAAGAGTTCGTCAGGGCCTATAATGAGGATTTTAATCAGGCCAAACAGTTCATGGGAGCCGGCTTCGACAAGAAAACCGCCGATGCCCTCGGCATGAAGGAGCGCACGCTCTCCCGACTCTTTGAGCGCCATTTGCTTATTCAGACCAGCCGGGATCTCGGCCTTGCCGTCTCCGATGAAAACCTGCGTTCCCAAATCAGCGATGATCCCGCCTTTCAGGAGAATGGCGCGTTCAGTAATGATCGTTACAAGCTGATCCTGCGCAATAACCGGATGAATCCCCGAGATTTCGAAGCGCAGTTGATCCGTGATCTCACCACCAATCAACTCCGTTCCATGGGTGGAACAGCCATTGCTCTTCCGACTCATATGCTGGTGGACACCTTTAACAGAGAGAGTGAAAAACGGCGCATCACAACACTCACTCTGAATCCTTCAGCACTGAATGACGAGATCACCCCTGATGATGACACCCTGATTAAATATCTTGAGGACCAACCGGAACGCTTCACCACCCAACCAACGGTGACGATTCGCTACGTCCTGCTCGATAATGAGAGCGTCCGGGATGTTGTGAAAGTGACCGACGGGGAGATCCAGGAGCACTACAACGAGCACAAGCCCACCTACCGGGTGGATGAGACACGCCGGGCTCGTCACATTCTCATCAAACCGGATGCTAAGGTTCCTGATGGCTGGGGCAAGGCTCTCGTACGCATTCAAGCGGCCAAGAAAAGAATCGAGCTGGGCGACTCCTTCGTCGATGTCGCCAAAGAGATCTCTCAGGACGATATGCGTGGACAGGAGAAGGTGGTCCAGGAGTTGACCGACAGGCATGTCAAACTGGTCGACGATGTCGTAGCCAAAAAAGAGAACGACATCATGCAGGTCTAGAGGTTCTGGCCTGCGGACATTTCCAGCATCTTCACGATGCCCGTGCCCGTGTACAGAGGAGCGACGCTGCGTGGCTCCGTACAGGCACCGGTAGAGGCAGAGGGATG
>JADGBX010000196.1 GCA_015231265.1 Magnetococcales bacterium
CATGGGTTGTAGATCAGTCGACGGGTTGTTTGGCATCTCTTCCTGTTGAGCAGATATTTTCATTCACTCACGTATCGATGATGCATGCAGACAGCATGCCTAGATCTCTTAACACGATTAATCAGGAGTTTATCATCATGAAAAAATTGGTTGCTGTTGCGGCAGTGGCACTTGGCATGACTTCTTTGCCGTTTGCCGCCCAAGCCAGAGTCATGATTCAGAACAAAGGGTCGGATACACTGGTGAATGTTGCTCAGTCATGGGCAGAAGAGTACCAGAAGGTCAAACCCTCCATCTCCGTTGCCGTATCGGGTGGTGGCTCAGGAACAGGCATTGCGGCCCTGATCCATGGCACCGTGGATATTGCAAACGCGAGCCGATCCATTAAGGGAAAAGAGATAAAGATGGCCAAAAAACGTGGGGTCAACCCTGTTCAGCATGTGGTTGGCTACGATGCGTTGGCTGTTTTTATTCATCAGAAGAATCCTCTCAATTCTATTCCCATTTCCACACTCGCCGAAATCTACGGAGAAAATGGAAAGATCAACAACTGGAAGCAGATCAATATTGAGGTGCCGGGCTGTAAAGGCCAAAAGATGGTGTTGGTGAGCCGTCAGAATAATTCCGGCACCTATGTTTATTTCCGTAAGGCTGTTCTGGGTAAACGTCGCGATTACAAACTTGGCACGCGTGATATGCACGGTTCCAAGGATGTGGTCGATCTGGTGGAGAAAACCCCCTGCGCCATCGGGTACAGTGGATTGGCCTACGCAACGGATCACATCAAAATGGCCTGCATCACAAAAACTGAGGGGCAGGCCTGTGTCAGCCCCAGTGTTGCCAGCGCAAGTGATGGTTCCTACCCCATTGCACGCCCCCTCTTCATGTATACCAACGGTGAGCCCAAAGGCGACGTGAAAGCCTATCTTGAATGGATTATGAGTGATGAAGGTCAGTGTATTATCAAGAAGAAAGGCTATGCACCCGTCCGGAAAGTAACCTGTAAGTAGTGACCGCGTAAACCGCATCACGAACAGACATCATGCCAAGTTATGATCACCGGTTGAATCATGATCTTGACCGGATTCTGGATGCAGTTGATGTGCTCGGTGAACAGGTGTGGATGGGATTGAAAGATGCCGTCCATGCCTTGTTCACAGATAATCACCACCTAGCATCTATCACGATTTTAGCAGATCACCAGATCAATCGCCGTGCCCATAAGGTAAACAATCTCTGCCACGCATTTATCGTCAAACATTTTCCGAGTGCTGGCCATCTGCGTAGGATCTCGTCGATCATGCGTATTACTCATGAGCTGGAACGAATAGGTGATTATGTTGTTACGATCGGTCGCGAAGCTCTACACCTGACGCATGTGCCTACTGGCACCCTTCGCCACGATATGGAGAAGATGTTCGAACAGTCCCATAGCATGCTGTTAAAAGCATTAACCGCCTTCAAGCATGAAAATATCGAATTAGCCAGAGGAACCATGGTCTTGGCTGATCAAACCAAACGTCACATGGGGCGCGTTCTTACATCCTTGTCAAGGTCTTACAACGTTTCTAGGCGTGACGGGATTCGTAATCTCCTGGATATTCATGCCGTATTTTACATGTTGAAACGGGTCGGTAATCGTGCAGAGAATATCTGTGAGGAGACGCTTTTTTCAGTTCTTGGGGAGGTGGGGCCTGACAAAATCTTCGAGGTTTTGTTCTTGGATCATGGCCATGGCCACCTTAGTCAGATGGCAGGAGCCATTGCCCATAAAGGATATTCACATATGGGCCGGTTCTATTGTGCCGGTCGCAGAGGTACGCGGCAGCCAGACCCGGAATTAGTGGAACAGATGGCCAGATTCGGCTATGACCTGGGCAGAGAGAATCGTCGAGACTGGTCATCCCTGCTATCCGACCTTGATCATATGGACGTCATCGTCAGTCTCGATGGTCCTGCGCAAGGTTATGACATCGACATCCCGTTTCATGCCACTTTTCTGGAGTGGTCAGATCCGGTAGGTAAACTACATTCCGAAGCAGTTCAGAATCGCGATGCGCGACACTATTTTGAACAGCTCTATCGGAATATATCACGCAAGGTTCATGAGTTGATGAAACGACTGCGCGGAGAGGAGACAATGTAAATGAGTGGCGCTACAGCATCACAAAAACCGTCTGTCCTGGCAGATGATCAACCCGATACAGCATGGTACGTCGACAAGGCGGTCCAGGTGATTATGTTCGTGGCCGGAGTCTCGGCCATCATCTTCATTATCGGTATTTTTATCTTCGTCAGCAAAGAGGGTGCTGGCTTCATCGGTGGTGAAGAGATGAACTTTTCTGAGTTCTTCACTTCACCGAGATGGAGACCAACGTCGGAGTGGAACCCAACGTATGGCATCCTGGCCATGATCACCGGGACCGCCAGTGTAACCGGACTGTCCATGTTGATCGCCATTCCCTTCTCTCTTGGCGCTGCGATCTATATCGCTGAGTTTGCCACAGGAAAGACACGAGAGGCACTCAAGGTATTGGTGGAACTACTGGCTGCCATCCCGTCCGTAGTATGGGGGTTTATCGGTCTTTCGATCATGAATCCGTTAATCATCGATATCTTCGATGTTCCCGTTGGTTTGAATATTTTCAATGCCGGTCTGATTCTCGGGCTTATGTCGGCGCCTATCATCACCTCGATTGCTGAAGATGCGCTCAAGGCTGTTCCGGATGGTTTTCGTGAGGCAGCTGAAGCCATGGGAGCTACGCGCTGGCAGGTCATCTACAAGGTGGTTCTTCCTGCTGCCAAGAACGGGTTGCTTGGTGCGGTACTGCTGGGTGTCGGGCGTAGTTTTGGTGAGACGATGGCGGTACTCATGGCTTCGGGACACTCCATTAATCTTCCCGAGAATATTTTCGATTCGGTTCGCGCCTTGACAGCGACCATTGCCGCTGAGCTGGGAGAGACAGCCGAAGGTTCCACTCACTATCAATCACTGTTCACCATCGGGATCTTCCTGTTTATTGTCACATTCATCATCAACCTTACTGCGGACTTGATTGTTCGCGGTGTGCGTAAGGGATAAAGGCCATGATGTTTGCAGAGTCACCGTTGAATAAGCGGGATAAAAAAACGCAGAAACTGTTCAGAATCCTCTTTCTGATGATGGTTATGCTATTGGTAACACCAGTGCTTCTTATCTTAGCCACCTTGATTTATAAGGGTGGGCCCATCATATCCATGGAGTTCTTGTTTGCGGATCCACGTAACGGCATGACAGCGGGGGGACTTTTTCCTGCTCTTTTGGGTACCATCTGGCTTGTGGTCGTGGCATTGATCTGTTCTGTCCCATTAGGTGTGGCAGCTGCGATCTATCTTTCCGAGTATGCACCTGACAACTGGCTTACCCGATCCATCAACCTTGCCATCGTGAACCTTGCCGGTGTTCCATCCATCGTCCACGCACTGTTTGGGGTGGGTGCTTTCGTTATCTTCATGGATTTTGGGGCGAGCATTCTTGCGGCAAGCCTGACCCTTGCCATCATGACGCTGCCGGTGGTCATCGTCGCAACGCGGGAGTCTCTGCAATCCGTACCGCATGCCTTCCGGGAAGCCTGCTGGAATATGGGTGCCACCCGGTGGCAGACCATCCGCAAGGTCGTTCTCCCCAATGCCATCAGCGGTATTTTGACGGGGGTCATTCTGGAGGTCTCACGAACTTCCGGAGAAACGGCACCGATCATGTTTACAGGTGCCGCCTTCTACCTACCCACTTTGCCGGAGAGTGTTTTTGACCAAACCATGGCACTCGCCATGCATCTCTATGTGGTCGCAACACAGGTGCCGAATGTACCGGATGCCATGCCTTACGGTGTGGCTCTGGTGCTGATCTCAGTGGTTCTTGCCTTCAATGCCCTCTCCATCTCATTTCGTATCTATCTCCGGGGGCTCAAAAAATGGTAGAGAACACCAACGACGCACCGGATATCAAAATTGTCGTTGAGAATCTTTCGATTGACTATGCAGGTGAACCTGCCCTGACGGGTGTCTCTCTGGAGATTCCACGGAATGAGATTTTTGGGATCATCGGACCAGCAAACAGCGGGAAGACGTCATTCCTCAACTGTGTAAACCGTATGGATGACATGCGTGACAATATGAACGTCACGGGCCGTGTCATTTATGACGGTATCGATCTGACAAACTGGCGTAATCTTTATGCTTTACGACGCAAAATCGGTGTGGTCTTTCCTCTGCCCGTGGGGTTGCCACTGACAGTTTACAACAATGTCGCCTTGGCGCCACGTCTTGCAGGAATCAAGAAACGCGCAGAGCTTGATGTTATTGTCGAACGATGTTTGACGCGTGCGGCGTTATGGGATGAGGTGAAAGATCGACTGGACTCTCTGGGGAGTCTCCTGTCCGGTGGCCAGCAACAGCGACTCACCATTGCAAGAGCTCTCTCTCAAGAGCCGGATCTGTTGATGCTGGACGAGTTTTCGATCGCGGTCGACCCTGTGACGACCATGCGCATTGAGGACGTTCTCCAAGAGCTGAAGGAAGAGATGACCATCATCCTGGTGACAAACCTTGTGCAGCAAGCGAACCGACTGGCCGAGCAGACGGCGTTTTTCCTGAATGGGCGTTGTGTCGAAGTGGGCAATACCAAGTCCATGTTTGATGGAAATGTTTCACATCAGGAGACCAAAGACTACATTGAAGGCCGATTCGGCTAACGTACTCAGGGAGACGTTCTTGTCATGGCAGATACCTCAAACCATACCCTGGCGGTCCAGACGCATAATCTTGACCTGTGGTACGGCACCTTCCAGGCTCTTTATAACATCAACTCCAAATTCAAGTCCGGTATTATAACTTCCTTGATTGGTCCCAGTGGATGTGGGAAAACCACCTTGCTTCGTTCGATTAATCGTATCAATGAACGGTTAGGGTATGTTCGTATTTCCGGCGCTATCGAGATGTTCGGTAAGAATATCTATGACAGTGATGTTGAACTTGCTCAATTACGCAAACAGGTTGGTATGGTTTTTCAACGGCCGAATCCATTGCCGTTGTCTATCCGTGACAACATACTGTTCGGATTTAATATTCACGAACAGAAGGAGAGAAAACTCTCCCGGACTCAACAGGATGAATTGATTGAAACATCGCTTCGACAAGTTCTTCTATGGGAAAAGGTCAAGGATCGTCTGGGTACCAAGGCGACGACACTGTCCCTCGAGGAACAACAAAAACTCTGTATAGCCCGCTTGATACCGGTACAGCCGAAAGTCCTCCTGATGGACGAACCCTGTTCCGCGCTTGACCCGAAAGGAACCGAAGCCGTAGAAGAACTGATATGGGAGCTGCGCGGGAACTATACGATTATTATCGTAACGCATAATATGGCACAGGCACGCAGAGCCTCCGATGAGTGCATATTTATGTTGATGGGCAAGATGATCGAGCATACCAAGACAGAAGATATGTTTGTATCACCGAAGATGAAGGAGACTTCAGACTATATTGAAGGTCGTTATGGATAATATGCGAGTGATCATCATTGATTGGTTAAGGATCGATTGTGGCGGCTTTGTTGTATGAGTAATTATCAAGTCCCGTGAGATCATGTAGTCGTTTTCTAAACAACGCAGGCTTCTTCTCCCTCCACTCCTTAAGACTTTGAAACGGGTTAATGTACCCCAGATTCTTCTGGGGAACGTGATGGTTGTAGATCCTCAGATAGCGTTTGAGAGTCTACTCAAGATCCAAGGAAGAGTCGAAGTGAATCGTCTTCAGGGTATCGCTCACACGACCGTTGAAACGCTCCACCATCCCATGGGTCTGAGGATGTTTGGGCCTGATGAGACGATGCTCAATCACGAGTTTACGGAAAACCGTATTCAGAGTAGAGCCCAAGATGAGGCGTCTCAGGTGTCCAGAATGCCAATCTCGGGAGATCACGCGAAAAGGTCAAAGCGTCAGACGATTTCGAATGGAGCCGATTGGGAAGCGGCGAATTTTTTTTGGAGGTTCCGATTCAACGGGTCGCCTGTGCGGTGTGCGGAATCATCAGACAGGTGAAACTGCCCTTTGCAGATCAACGCC
>JADGBX010000197.1 GCA_015231265.1 Magnetococcales bacterium
GAGTGTCGTCAAACTCTCTGCTAGGGTGTGTCCTCAATTAGCTCGAAACAGCGCTGGCGTGCCGCCAGCCCTCCGAGTTTGGCCTGAAAATGCACCATGCTGCGTTGTTCGTTGCTCATTTGGCCGTGCCAAACCGCACTCCTCACGCCTTGCCTGCCGCATTTTCAGCCACAAACTCTGATTCGTTCTCATTGAGGACACGCCCTAGTCTGCCGATAGAGGCTCTCCACTCAGTATCGGATATATGCCCATGCCGGAACTACCGGAAGTTGAAACCGTTAAAAGGGGATTGCACCCTTATGTCGTTGGTCATCTCGTACAAGATCTCTGTGTTCGCAGAGGTGATCTGCGTTGGCCCGTTCCTGAAGATACTCTGAAGCAGCACGTGGTTGGAAAACCGATACAAGAGTTAAGACGCCGTGGCAAGTATCTCCTGTTTCGTGTTGATTCTGGATGGATGATTGTGCATTTAGGCATGTCTGGTGTGCTGCGTTTCACTGTGAATAGGATGGAGCCGGACACGCATGATCATCTGATATGGTCTCTGGATAATGGATACTTAATCTATAACGATCCACGAAGATTTGGCGCAGTGTTATGGCAGGAAGGAGACTCTCCGGAGAACCATTCCCGCCTCTCACAACTCGGACCCGAGCCTCTTTCAGAACAGTTCTCCGTTGGTCATCTTGCCACACGTTTTGCACAAAGACGTGCGACAGTCAAACAACTGATCATGGATGCTGGCACTGTTGTCGGGGTTGGCAACATCTACGCAAGCGAATCCCTTTTCGAAGCGGGCATTTCACCAATGAGTAGAGCGGGTTCACTGACGACGACGCAACTGCAAGCACTGTGTGAAGCTATCAAGAGAGTACTCGAACGCTCCATAGAAGCAGGTGGGACGACACTCAGAGATTTTGTCGGAAGTGACGGGCGGCCAGGCTATTTTTCCCAGTCACTACAAGTCTATGGACGAGATGAAAAACCCTGTAAACACTGCGGAGAAGGGATCAAGCATCGTAAAATGGCTGGACGAGCAACCTACTGGTGTCCCAACTGTCAGAGATAAGGAGGCCACTACTCAATGGGTTCAACCTCAATGCGCTCCATGTCGGCCACAGTGACCATAGTGCCATCCAGGGTACGGAATGTGCGCATATGCAGATCTTTTTTTAGGGCGCGATAGGTGCTGACATCTCCGTTCTGAGCATTGATCACACGGATGAGGATCTGGCGCTGATCATCCTTCCAGTCGGTATAGACCGACACGGCAACACCAAGGGAGGCGGCCAGAGCAGCAAAGGAAAAAGCGATGCGAAATCGACGCCGGAAAGAGGGATTATCCGGTTCATTCGATGAGGGAGGCGGGAGTGGAGCGCTCTCCTCCGATCTACTTCCTCGACCCAGGATAACGACAGCACCTATGACCAGACCCAATAGCAGGAGTTTTAGTACCATATCTCCCAACACACCTCATAATCCATGGAGTTGACACGTGATGATTAATGGCGGGGTCAAGCGAAAAAGAATCTTCATGGTTGCCACTGGAACACGTTACCATGTCACCACCTCGCTGGGGAGGGGAGATCAGCATTAGCGTGCACCAAGACCATCTTAGAGTCTCATTTTACAGATGTTAGAAGACCCTTAAGAAACTTGATGAAATCCTCTCCTTACCACTCGTTGTCTGCAAGCTTATGGGTGTTTTGCAATGGCTGAACAAAGATTCACTACCCGCTCCGAAGATGAAACTGAGCAGTTTGGCAGCCGAATGGCAGAGCTTTTGCATCCTGGATCAGTGATTGTCCTGGAGGGCGACCTCGGGGCGGGAAAAACCGTTGTAGCACGCGGCATCGTTCGCGGTCTGGGCTCCAATAAGGAGAGCGTCACCAGTCCGACATTTACATTGATGAATCCGTATCCTGATGGTCGATTGCCGGTCTGGCATTGGGATCTCTACCGGTTGGGAGATCCTGAAGAGTTGGACCTGATCGGAGCGGAAGAGTATCTGGGTGTCGATGGCGTGACGCTGATCGAATGGAAAGAGCGGGGAGGGGACCGGGTCCCAACCGGCCATCTGATCGTTCAGATCGACTACGACGACGAAGACCCGGAAATCCGCCTCATATCGCTCTCTGCCACTGATCACGAGCATGGGAAGATAGTTGATGAGCTTGATGGATACCAGTGATTTGGATCGCAGCGCCCTGGCTTTTCTCAGTGAAACCCTGGGCGAAGGCTTGAAGATAGAGAAAGTGGCAGGGGATGCCTCTTTTCGCAGCTACTACAGAGTGTTGAACGCCTCTGGATACTCATCCATCTTCATGAATGCCCCTCCGGAAAAGGAGGATTCGGAACCGTACATCAATGTGACGCGTTTTCTCTTGAAGCACGGGATCCGTGTACCTGAGATCATTGAAGCTCGACTCTCCGATGGTCATCTTCTTATCAGCGACTTCGGCGACACCACTCTCTCCCAAGCACTTGAACAAGGTGTCGATCCTGAACCCCTTTACAAACAGGCTGTCGACGCTCTCATTGACATGCAGGCTACACCGGAAGATGGGAGCTGTATTGCTCATCAGCGCCCTTTTGATCGGACTCTACAACGAACTGAACTCGCACTGTTTACCGACTGGTTCCTTGCCGGAATTCTTGATTGCCCGTTAACAGATGATGAATATGCACGGTTTGATACCGCATTCCATCGTCTTCTGGACGGGACGCTTTCTCAACCTTTTGCCTTTGTCCATAGGGATTATCACTGTCGCAACCTGATGGTTGATCGTCAGGGCCTGGGAATTATTGATTTTCAGGATGCAGTGATGGGGCCGGTTACTTATGATCTCGCGAGCTTGCTCCGAGACTGTTATGTGGCCTGGGATGCGGGTTTCCGGCACACAATTATGAACTACTGGTATGCGCAGGCGGTCAGGCGCCTCGGCTACGATCGCCCGTGGACTGTTTTTGAACGTGATTTTGACATGATGGCGATTCAGCGCAATCTCAAAGCGATCGGCATCTTCGGACGCCTCTCTCTTCGTGATGGCAAACACGGCTATCTTCAGGATATTCCACGCACTATGGGCTACGTCCGAGAAACCCTTGTTAGCCGTCCTGAATTGGCTGATCTTGCAGAACTTATCGACGAGTGCGTCCCAGATCTGCCGAATCTAGACCAGAGACTGCGGGAAGCAGCATGAGAGCGATGATTCTTGCGGCTGGAAAGGGGTCACGTCTCAAAGAGATCACCAATGACACACCAAAACCCCTGGTAAAAGTGGCCGGAAAGCCGGTGATTGAGCGGACGCTCTCCCAACTGGCCGTGTTGGGTATCAAGGAGATTATCATCAACGTCTGGTATCTCGGTGACCAGCTTATCGATGCCATTGGAAATGGAGAACGCTTTGGTGTCACGATCAAATGGTCACGCGAAGAGAGATTGATGAACACCGGTGGAGGAGTGCGCCAAGCGCTTTCACTCCTGGGTGACGCACCTTTTCTTGCCGTCAATGGAGACATTCTCTGGGATCTGGACCTTGCACCCATCTTGGATCACTTTGATTCGCAACGAATGGACGCTCTGTTAGGTCTCATCCCCAATCCTGACGGTTTCAAGGGCGATTTCACCCTGACTTCATCCGGTGCGCTTGAGCGAACTGCAGGAGCGTTCACCTATTCCGGCATTCAAATTCTTTCCCCATCAGCCCTTCAGCCCTTTCCAATTGAACCCTTCTCACTCAATAGCTTCTACGATAAAGCTCTCTTGACGAAGCGGCTTCATGGATCTGTCTTGGACGGACGTTGGACCGATATGGGCACACCGCAGCGTCTGGAAATGGCACACAGGGAGTGGGTATGAGGTTCTTAAATGAGATGTTATCGTCATTTTGACGATAACTTTTCCACACCTGCCTGAATAACCCCACCAACCATCCTCTCAAGTCACTTCTTTTTTTCAACGAATCCCATATATTCTCTCCCGACTCCGCTGTGCATTGCAGGTTGATGCGAGACCTTGTAATATTTCAGAATGAAAAAGCGGGGGTTCCATATGGATTTAACATCCTGTTAATGGGGAACTCTCTTTCATCTGCAGTTGTTGATGTTATGCGCCTTTTTAAGGGGTGCTATACTTCTAAACGTGCACAAACCGAATAGAATGGATGAGGCAAACAATGGACTTCACCCTCGCCCGCACCAATATGGTGAAATCCCAAGTGGTTCCCAACAGTATTGAGAACCCTGAGCTGATCAGCAGCTTGATGAAGATCGAACGGGAAATCTTCGTCGATGAGGAGTTTCGCTCCTATGCGTACAGTGACTATTCGATCCCACTGGTTGGTGAAAGGCGTTTTCTCAAACCGCTGCAACTCTCCTGGATGATTCAGTCCCTTGAACTCAATACCGGCGATAAGGTGCTTGTGATTGGGGCGGGTACTGGATATGAAGCCGCCCTGTTGGCCAACATGGGTATGAAGGTATTCGCTCTGGAGTCGGATGCGGCACTGACAAAAAAGGGTGAAGCCCTCACGACCGGCATTGAATGGCGAACCGGCGATCTCTCACAAGGTTGGGCTGATGAATCCCCCTTCGACGGCATTATGATTTGCGGTGCTGTCCCAGAGATCCCCAATAAAGCCATTGGTCAGTTGAGCAAGAGCGGCAATCTGGTCACAGTGGTCGGCAATGCAGGAGACGTCGTCATGCACGCCATGCGTGTTGTCGGGCTCTCGGGAGGAGACAGAGCGGAAACTCTGTTTGAAACCGTGGCTTTTCCGCTACCGGATTTTGTTGACTCCAGCCGTTTTGAACTGTAATCGCAGAGCAAATGCGATAGTATTTGTCCGTAAGCACTGGTCTGTCACCACCTTCATCATTGTGCGTGGTGATGACCCTTCATTAAGCTCTGTCTGACAATTCGGTCTGCGAAGCTCCGGCACGTCACACTCTGCAGAATACGCGGTATACATGTGCGTTTGACTGCAATTTCAACCCAGTCGCAGCAAGTTAGAACAATTTAATCAGAGCAGAACCTAAGATCGATTTCACTGAATAGCAACGTAACCAGCGGACTGAGGGGGTCGTAATGAATCGCGTACAAGGAGCTTCTCGAGGCTACATGGAGCAGGTAGCCAATCAGGATCTTGGCTGGGTGATTGCTGGTCTGCTGCTCTTGGTTGCTTTTTTTCTCGGTGGCTATCTCTGGCAGAAACAGTCACGGAAGCGCAAGAGTCTTGGACTTGATGATGTGAACGAAACCCCCGGTGGAAGTGATGCTGGAGGAACACGGATCGAGCGTCGCCATTAATGCATCCATGCTATTGAAGTGAGACGGTCTCTAAATGGCCATGGGCGAACAGTGTGATCTTCCGTTGAAATCGATCACGGACTCAGCTATACACAGACGATAAGAGATGAGTTTGACACTCTGACATTTATCCCACCCTTGGGATACAGTGTGGTGCGAGGCTCCCAAAGGAGTTGCATCCAGGGCGTAGTGAATCGACAAGGAGAGTCCTCCTTGTTGCTTTGGCTTTTCGATCTTCCTTCATCCTGCCGACCCAGAGATCTCTTTCATTGACGGATGGTGATCATCAAGCGCGGTGATCACATGGAGCAACGCTGCATGCCGCACCCCACTTGTATGTTCATGGGTAAGCGGTTGCACTGACATGGAGAGCCGGCCCGAGCCGGTGTTGAAGCGACAGTGAGTCTTATTGTTCAAAAGTTTGGTGGCACTTCCGTTGGAACCATCCAGCGCATCAAGAATGTTGCATCTCGTGCAATCTCTGAGTTCAAAGCTGGCAACAAGGTCGTTGTCACGGTTTCTGCCATGTCGGGAGAGACCAACCGTCTTGTGGGTTTGGTCAATGACATCACGGGATTCCACAGCAAACGCGAGTATGATGTGGTGGTCTCTGCTGGTGAGCAGGTCTCCATCGGACTTTTGGCCATTGCCATTCAGACCCAGGGACATAAGGCTAAATCCTATTTGGGTTGGCAGGCACCGGTTTTGACTGATAGTGCCTACGCCAAGGCCCGTATTCTGG
>JADGBX010000198.1 GCA_015231265.1 Magnetococcales bacterium
AGGTTGCCTCACACGGGGCGATACAGTCACCGGCATGGTCGGAAAGGAGAAGATCCAGAGCCGTCTTGCGGCTGGTAAGAACCTTATCACTCTCGGTATGAATCGCCATCCCCGGGGCCACTCGGGTTGAACAGGCCGGCAGGAGTGTTCGAGCCTTCTCCACCTCAACCACACAGAGAAAACAGGAGGCAAACGGTTTGAGCCGTTCATCGTGGCAGAAGGTGGGGATATGGATGCCCTGACTCTCGGCAACATCACGGATGGTGGCGTCGGCCTGGGCTTCGACCTCCTTGCCGTTCAGGGTAATGGTTACGGTATCGCTCATGAGCGGATCCTCGTCGTCGTCATCGTCGGCTCGACAGGGCAGGGGAACCATCTCCTCCTGCCTGAAGTCGAACAACGTTTCTTAGCAGAGGTGGTCAGGCCACCAGGATGCAGTCGGGTGCGCACACTTCCACGCACATACCGCAGTTGATGCACACCTCCTGGTCGATTACCCAGGTTTCAGGTTTTTTCAACTCACCTTCGATGCAATCAACCGGGCAGTACTTTTTGCACAGCGTGCAACCGGTGCAGTCCTTCTGGATGATCGTGTGAGTGATCAATCCTTTGCACACCGCCGCCGGACATTTCTGCTCCTTTACGTGGGCGATGTATTCGTCCCGGAAGTACTTGAGCGTCGTCAACACAGGGTTGGGTGCCGTTTGGCCGAGACCACAGAGGCTGGAGGATTTGATCTGTTCGGCCAGAGTCTCCAGATTGTCAATATCCTCCATGGTGCCTTCACCATCGCAGATGCGGGTGAGGATCTCACGCATGCGGACCGTACCCACACGACAAGAGGTGCACTTCCCGCAGGACTCCAACTGCGTAAACTCCAGGAAGTACTTGGCAATGTCGACCATGCAGGATTTTTCATCCATGACGACCAGTCCACCGGATCCCATGATGGCGCCGGTTGCATTGATCGATTCATAGTCGATAGGGGTGTCGAACATCGATGCCGGGATGCAGCCACCACTGGGGCCACCCAACTGCACCGCTTTGAGCGGATACTTGGTGGACGAGCCGCCGCCAATATCTTCCAGCAGTTCCCGAATGGTCATGCCCATGGGAACCTCGACCAGACCACCGCGGGCAATCGCGCCAGCCAGGGCGAACACCTTGGTGCCGTTGCTGGTTTCAGTACCGATATTAGCGTAGGCCTCACCACCGTTGAGAATGATCCAGGGCATATTGGAGAGGGTCTCCACATTCTGGATGATGGTGGGCATGCCGAACAGCCCTTTGATGGCCGGGAAGGGTGGACGAATGCGAGGCATGCCTCGTTCACCTTCAATGGAGGCAAGAAGAGCTGTCTCCTCGCCGCAGACGAAGGCGCCTGCACCCTGCTTGATCTTGATATCGAAGGAGAAGTCGCTTCCCAGGATATTGTCACCCAGTAAACCGGCTGCCTTGGCATCTTCGATGGCTTTGCCAAAGTGCTCCACAGCCAACGGATACTCTGCACGGATGTAGGCGTAGCCTTTGGACGCACCAATGGCGTAGGCGGCAATCAGCATCCCTTCGAGGACGTTGTGGGGATCCCCTTCCAGCAGAGAGCGGTCCATAAAGGCACCTGGGTCACCCTCGTCGCCGTTGCAGACGAGGTACTTGACCTCTCCTTCGGCCCCGCGAGCAAACGCCCACTTGGTTGCTGCCGGGAATCCAGCACCTCCACGGCCCCGAATATTCGCAACTTTCACCTCTTCAATCACATCTTCTGGGGTCAATCCGTCAGACAGGATTTTGGAGATTGCCTTGTAGCCGTCGCGTTCTTTGTACTGCTCGATATTAGTCGCGTTGAGTTGGCCGACATTTCTCAGCGCGATACGGGTCTGTCGGCTGAGGTACTGTCCACCTGCGAGATCACCCTTCTCGGTGGAACGCACCAGGAACTCTTCTGGAGCGGGGGCTTCACCTTTGTGGAATTTGACGATTTTAATGATGTTTTTCTTGTCAACTTTGCCCCAGAGATAGGATGCGCTGTCATCCTCAATCTCGACCAGAACCTCCTGATGGCACATACCGACACAACCAACGGTACGGAATGTGGCATCAGGAAGGCGTTTTTTGAGCTGCGTCGCAATGTCCTTGGCGCCTGCTGCGATTCCGCAGGTACCTTCACCCACCGTGACGGTCAGATTTGCTCCACTCATGATCCGTCTCCTTACGCCTTGGCCGTTTGTTGGCCGGGTTTGTTCTTCTTTTTCTGTTTTTCCTGTTCGGCATGACCGGGTAGAACCTCATTGTGTTCACGGGCATGCTTCTTCAGGTGCCGTTGAGCATCCGAACCCTTGAGGTTACCAAAGGTCTGATCGCCGATAATCATCAACGGAGCGAGACTACAGCAGCCGATACAGGCCACATCCTCAACGGTATAGCTGCCGTTGGGAGCGGTATCCTCCTCTTCATCGGTGATACCCAGAGCGTGATTAAGGGAGGTGTTGATTCGGTCGGCACCCTGCACATGACACGCCGTGCCGTGACACACCTTGATCATGTTGCGCCCTACCGGGTTCATCCGGAATTGGGCGTAAAACGTTGCCACACCAAAGAGTTGGCTGGCATTGATCTGAGTGTTCTTGATCACCATCTCCATGGCGGGACGGGGAAGATAGCCGTATTCGGTCTGAATGGCCTGAAGCAGGGGAACGGCTGCAGAGGGTTCGGAGCCCAGTTCTGCGATCCAGGCGTCAACTTTTGCCGGATCAACAGTGGCTTCCAGGGATTCATGGCTCACGATGGCTCTCCTTTGAGTTCACCTCCAGCTAACAACAGGCCGGAGATGTGCCATTGATTCACAGGTGTTGAGTTGGTCACGATGCGCACACCCGGATACCTTTCCAGGTAGAACAGCAGCCACTCAACGCGTTGTTGTTGACATTTTGGAGTTGACGCCTCCCTGACAACGAATCATCGCTATCGTCGGAGGTGTCGAGTTGAAGTGTCGTAGGGCTCTCATTAAACGCTCACCAGACTCCCTGTCTTGTGGGCTCCCTTGACTTCATAAGGCAGACGTTTACCACTTTGCAACCGTGATAGCAACCCACCGGAGGGTAAGGAGGGGTGTTGATATGGTGTTTGATTATATTTTTAACTGTTGAATATGCGGCAGATTTACGAAAAAGAGAAAAAACGCTTTCGTGCCTGTTCTTCAGGAGTAAACAGGAGCTGAAAAGGGGAGATGAAAGAATAGTGCATGAATAAGCCAAGTGCTTTTTGACTATTCGACTCCCTGCGTCAAAGGCGCGCCACAATCAGCACGTTCTACCCGCTTCATGGCGAGCCAGAGACAGGCGATTGCCCAGAACAGCGCAACACCAAGAGAGACAAGAAAAGTAGAATCGGAGAGCAGAGTCATTGGTTCTTCATAGAGCGGCATGCGCACGAGCTTCAACGCGTGGGTAGCTGGATTAATGATCATCACCGACCAGAGCCAGGTGGGAAGATTCTCAAGAGGAAAGATAGCGCCGGAAAGCAGCCACATGGGCATGAGGAAGATCGACATGACAGCGTGATATCCAGCCGTACTCTCCATCCGCCAGGCGATGAGAAAACCCAAGGCTGTGAACCCTAGTGAAGAGAGAATAAGACCGAGAAGCAGGAGGAGACCGCCAAGAAAACCTGGTTGAAAGCCTAGAAATGGCGCTGCAGCCAGCAGAACGAGGCACTGTAACATGGCTACGCTCATTGCACCGCTAACTTTGCCCAGCACGATAGCGATCCTGGGAACAGGGGCGACGAGAACTTCTTGAAGAAGTCCCTGATTACGATCCTCAATCAGTGTAATCGTCGAGAAGATGCTCGAGAAGAGCATCAGCATCATGAGAATGCCTGGATAGAAGTACTCCATATAGGAGACATCGGTCATTGTTGGAGCCCGAAACGAGGCGCCGAATCCGCTGCCGAGAAGAACCCAGAAGATCAAAGGCTGTGCCAGACTGCCGACCACTCGGTGGGGTTGACGAAAGAAGCGGACCAACTCGCGTTTAGCCAACACATGAATCACACCAATCACGATGTTTTCTCCAACTGGGCGTTCTCTTCTGTTTCTTGAAGCGTGCGCCCGGTGATGCGGACATAGACGTCTTCAAGGGTTGGGCGTTTGATGGCAAGCTGACGGATTCGGGATCTGTGTTTTTCCAGAACATCCTCAAGAATGTGGACCACATTGCCTCCGGTGATCCGTAAGTGGTCAGTGTGGCGTTGAACGGAGATTTCCGTGTGGTGAGCGAGAGTCTGTTCCACTGCATCCATATCATCGGTTGAAATGATCACCATCTCCGAGCCGATGGATGCGCGCAAAGTATCTGGGTGGTCATTGGCCAGAAGTTTGCCATCCTTAATTATGGCAACGCGATCCGCATGCTCTGCTTCAGAGAAGATATGGCTGGTCATCAACACCGTAATTCCCATATCAAGGCGTATCTGATTGACGGTTTTTCTAAAGGCTCTGCGACTACCGGGATCAAGTCCTGTCGAAGGTTCATCCATCAGAAGGATCTTTGGACGATGCAGCAAAACTTTTACCAGTTCGACCTGACGGGCCAAGCCGCCTGAGAGGGATTCCACTGTCTCGTCAAGGCGTTCTTCCAGGCCCGTCCAGGAGAGGGAGTCCTTGATACGCGCATCCAATTCTGTCTTTGGGATCCCGTAGAGACCGGCATGGATCGCTAGGTTTTCATGGACTGTCAGGTGTTTGTCCAAGGCAGGATGTTGAAAGACGACGCCTATACTTCTACGAATAGTGTCCGGAGAGGCCAGTGCATCCTGGCCGTCGATGAAAATGCGCCCTTCGCTTGGGCGCTGAATACCACAGAGAATCTTGAACAGTGTTGATTTGCCGCCACCATTTGGACCAGTCAGCATGAAAAAACTGCCACTTTCCAGTGATAGATCAACGGAGCGAAGGGCTGTGCGCCCTGGTGTTTTTCGGTTTCCGGGATATCGGTGCGATACATTCTCAACGACTATCATTACAGGACAGATCCTTCTGAACGTTATCTAAAGACTCCCGTATGATGGACGATCTTCTTGCTGGATTCCAGGAGTGGTGTTGGATTCCATGATATCCGGAATGAGTCTGGATGTGTTGGTATCAGAACTCTGCGTCGTCAATAATCTCGGCGCTGAATCTCAAGATTTATTATTGTTTGATATTTAATCAGGGTGAAAATAAATTGATAATCAGTGAGATGGCATAAGGCTCTGTGTGAAATGACACACTCCGCCTCAAAAGGTGTTGACGATAGGTGCGAAAAGAGTAAGAATCACGAGACCTTTAGATTGGAACTCCACCAATTTTTGGTAAAAAATCCGGAAAGAACAGTTTTGTAAGTGTGATTTGCCTGCCATAATTGCTTTCCCGAATGGCTGGCATCCTCAGAGTAAGAACCATCGGGGTACCCATCAAGCGAGGAGAGGATAGCGGTATGTTTCGCACACCTAAAAAAGCGGGCCTGCTCCTGGGCGCAGCCGGCACGCTGCTCGGACCCGCCAGCGCCTGGGCAGATTTTGCCTACAATCTTCAAGAACCAGTGACGCCTATTGCACGCGAGCTTTACGGCTTGCATGACCAGATCGTGTTGACCATCTGGCTGATTGGCATTTTTGTCTTCGGCCTGATGTTCTACTCGTTCTGGAAGTTTCGTAAGTCTCAGGGCGCTAAGCCCGCTTCCTTTCACGAGAACACTCTGCTTGAAATCATTTGGACGATCGTTCCGTTTGTAATCTTGATCTCCATTGCGATTCCGGCAACCAAGACTTTCATCAACATGTACGATACTGAAGATTCCGACATCACCATCAAGGCGGTGGGGATTCAGTGGAAGTGGAAGTATGAGTACGTTGATGAGGGCATCAGCTTCATGAGTGTTCTCTCAACCCCGATGGAGCAGATTCGTAACGAAGCTCCCAAGGGTGAGAACTATCTGCTTGAGGTGACCAACAACGTCGTTGTTCCGGTCAACAAGAAGATTCGCATTCTGACGACC
>JADGBX010000199.1 GCA_015231265.1 Magnetococcales bacterium
AACCGCGCTCCTCACGCCTTGCCTTCTGCATTTTCAGGCACAAACACGATTGTGTTCTCATTGAGGACACGCCCTAGTATCCCCCAGGATGTGGACACAAAAAAGGCCCGGTCCGAAGACCGAGCCCTTTTTTTAAACAAACCTTCTCAGGCTTTCCGCTGTATCTTCTGGATTAGAAGAGGAGGCGGATGCGGCCAGCGAGGGTCCAGGCGTCGAGGTTGGAGCGTGCAACAGTGTGCTCCCAATCGATGCCGCCGGTGACCGTCGGGGAGAAGTTGAAGCGCATGCCGGCTCCGATGACACCGCCGGTGTCGTCGTCAGCAGGGGTCTGCTGGTTGGTAGCAACTTCGAGCTCACGATCTTCGAAGTCATACTCGATGCGAGCGTGGAGGTAAGGCTCGACCACACCGAAGGAGTAGGCAACGTCGCCACCGATCCGCCACTGACCAAGCTTGCTGGTGGATTTGGCGACATTGACGTTGTTGCTTTCCATGAAGGCGTCAACGTCTTCTTCAGTGTAGAGGATGCCCATCTCACCGCCGAGGCGCCAGTTGTCAACCATGGTGTCGGCGTTCAGCATGATGGTCCAGAAGTAACGCTCAGCGTCGGGGTTACTGGTGATTTCAGTGCCAGTGCCAACACCGGTGCGTTTCTGGTCGATCTCACCCCAGGAGAGGCCGAAGGCGACGTCCAGGCTGAAGATTTTATCGATGGTCCAGCCGAGGTAGGGCGAAATGGTGTAGTACTCGCCTTTGACTTCACCGTTGTTGAACTGGGTGTCGATGTCGGAGAATCCGTAGCCCAAGGAGAGACCAAGCAGGACGTCCGGGGTGACTTTATAGTCAAGACCGGCCATGACGCTCCAGACGTGGCCGTCCATTTTGGTGGTCACGTGGTCGTCTTCGATATTGGTGAAGGAACCGTGTGCCCAAACGCCCCATTTCTCACCAGCTTCACCGGTGGACATGCCGAACATGCCGTTTTTCTCGTCAAGATGGCCACCCATCTCAACACCAGTGCCGTTTCGGGAAGCGTGACGAACCTGATTGATACGGCCGAGGATGGTGCCTGAGATCAGCTGTGTCGCAGCACGAAGAACCTGCGTTCCGATAACCGCTGTACCAGCAGTGCTGCCGGTGTGGTTAGTGAAGCAGTTGGTGTTCTTATAAGTGGTGCTTGTTGCGTAGAACAGACCCTGTTTGGTGCCGTTGGTGGTGGTGGTGCTTCTCCAGTTGATGTAGCCACCGGTCATATCCCATGTGGGAACCGTGTTCGTGCCAGGTGTCCAGCTCGACTCTTTGCCGCCAAAACCGAGCAATCTAGAGCCCGTATATCCACCAACACCGACTGTGGTCGTGGTTGGGACAGGACCAACGGAGTAACCGAAAGCTTCAGCATAACCCCATTTATAGGACCAGAACCAGCCATTGGTACCGAAGGTGGCATGGCTACAGTCGTAGGTGGAAGAGACCTTGACGATGTCAATGCCCGTGTATGATGCCGTAGCGGACACGGCAGAGGCGTTCTGCGCTCCGATCAGCCCGAATGTTGCAACGCCAACGGCAACCGCCGATGTCGTCAGAGTTTTCTTCAACCAATGTTTCATGTGATACTCTCCTTCTCTTACGTTTTTAGGCTTGTCGTTACCTGCTGTGTCAAAGTGACAACACATTCACGAGTACCTGTGTTGCCAATCTGCTTAATTGCTCTGTGCTGAATCTTTCATTTAAAGGTGTCGTTCCTGCAACACCAACACTATCCAATTGACGGAATCCTAGACGAATCAGAGCGCCGTGTCAACATATTTGCAACATGAAGTGTAACAAAAGATGATCACGTCATTAATCTTGAAAGTCCTTTAAAATCAACGGTGTTGTTGTTTGGTGTGGCAGGCCTCTTCTCTGATGGTTGATGAATATACACAACTTTTCCTCATGTGTGTCCAGTCAGTGTGGGTGTCACCATATTGTCTGTTTGAGGAGAAATAATCGGAAACTAGTAAGTGGTAAGCACATCTTGTACCAGAGTCGCAAACATTTGCAGGCGTCTCGGAGAACGTGCGACTGTTGATTTACAGACACGGCATCGTTGTTAAGAGTCCTTGCTCCATTATTGCCCTGGATTCGGTTGAAATCGATTGAATTCGTTGCTGTGTGGCATTTTTAACTTATTGTTTTAATGTGTTTATATTTGATTTTTTGAATCGTGCTTGTTTGCTGGTCGTCGCCATTCAATACCCGGACAATGTGTATTTATTGTGACTCATTTGCTAGAGTTTGATCACTCTGACCGGTCATGGGGCTGAGGCTGGAATGCGTGTGTGCTCATACAAGACAGGAATAGGTGCCTGAATGAATGTGAATCGTCTGATGGTCAAAGGTGTCGTGTGGAACGTGGTGCGCCTGTTCCTTGAGTGGTTGCTGCCTGCCATGCTCATGATCGCCCCTTGGATCTTCATCATATCCGAGTCCTCATTGCGTTTTGGCATGTGGTATCAGACTGAGGCCCCCTCCTTTGCGTTCATGTTCATGGCTGGTGCCGTTGCAATTGCCATTGTCATTCGTTTGATGCTCAAGGACGGTTTTGCACAGCGTTCTTCTCTTCACCTTGTCGTTGTGCTGCCATTCCTTGTTGCTGTCTGGGCCTTTGTGACCTCCCTCTTTCACCAATTCAGTGGACGCACTCTCTACGGATACCCGGAGTTGGGAGAGGGAGGGTTTGCCTATCTGAGTGTTGCTCTCTTCTCTTGGGGGGTGCTCATCGTTCGGCCAAGGCTGTGGCAGCGTCGTCTGGTTGCTTTCTCTGCTGTCGGAGCCATCGTTGCCAACGCTTACCTTCTTTATGTATTCAAGACGGAAAGGTTGCCGGTCGTTCCCTATTTCTATCCTGATTATCTTGCCCACTATGCGGTTTATCTTCCTCTCATCGCCGGGGGGCTTCTGTTTCGCAGGCGTCGATGGCAGAGGGTTGCCCTGGTGCTTTCAGCGCTGTTGGCTTCTTACATGATGTATATCTCCGATAACAGGGGGGGAATGGTCATCTGGTTTCTTGGAGGGCCACTGTTGTTCCTGATTGTCTGGAGAATGATGAAATTCAAGCAGGAGCAGAAGGCGCGCCAGTTATCTGCTGCAGGTGTCGTATTGGCGCCGGTGGCGATGACCATCATAACCATTTTGATCGGTACGGAGCTCCTTAGCCTCTATTTCAAATCCGTCGATGAGACCTTTCTTTCCCGTTTCAATCTAATCAACGTCGGTTTTGATGCCATCAAAGGCGATCTTGACAGCTGGCTGATCGGCAAGGGGTGGGGGATGTACCCCGAGCTTCTCACCATGAACGTCCCTCTGGAATGGGTGGATCTCAACAATATCGGCAGTAGCTGGGATGCTCTTAACCGGATTGATTTTCATAGTCATAATTATGTTTTTGACGCGTTTTTAGGTGGTGGGGTCATCGCTGTTGTTCTGGTCACCGCAATGATGGTTATCCTTCCCCTTCTCTCTCTGCGCCGGCATCTACCTATGATGGCTGCAACGGGCATCATGTTTTCCAGTTTGAGTGCATTGTGGTTTCAGATGCCCGTCAGTTGGCCGGTCATGGCGATCGCCTGGAGCAGTATGGTCAATCCCAGAGTAGGGGTGATCAGGTGGCCGAAACCCTCGGGGATTAGGGTGCAAGTGGCTGTTGTAGCACTGTGTGGAATTGTTCTGCTCTCTTTGTCATGGCATGCCCGCTCCTTTGCTATTCGAGCGTTTCCGTTCATGCCTGCCATGAAGGCCGAGCACAATGCCGATGCGGTCATGGGCAGAAACTGCCCGGAACTCTTGGAGGATTTTAATCGTGGTGATGAGCATCTTCTGCGTCGATACAATGCCGTTACAGGTGGTATTACCGGTCCTTTGAAAGAGGCGCGTGAGCGAGGGATATTGGATGATCAGAAGTTTATCAAAGAGATCTCATTCCATATGGATAAACTTCGGGGAACGCTCTGTGCAGCGGAGAATCGCATTCTCTCCGGCACCAGCAGTGTGCGTCTGATGATGATGACGCACTCCGTGATGAATGATATCGCTTCATTGCAGGAGAACCCGGTCTTTCCTGAGCTTGCGGAACTCTATCTGGCCAAGTGGGAGGGGAGAATCCGGTTGATTCTGGAGGAGGCTCCCGGACGCTGGGATCTCTGGGGGCACTATCTGATCTGGCTGTTGAAAGAGGAGCGGGTGGAGGAGTACGACCGCATCGCCATGGAGATCTATGAGACCTACCCCGGCACCCCGGTGGCTCAGTGGTTCTCCGGTATCTCTCTTCTCAATAAACCGGGGCAGGGAGAAGTGGGGCTTGACCGTATGCGTCGTGCCTTGGAGATGGGGCTGGAGCGGCTCATTCCCGTGGATCTGGAGATCAAGGAGCAGGTGATGGCGCCGTGATGGTCGCCGAGAGTGTCGATTGCTCGCTTCAGTCGGGGCGGTTCCGATAGCTGTTGAAGTAGAACACCATGCCGATGGCAAAGAGAATGCCGGCCCCGAGACGAATCCAGTAGAAGGGAGCCAGGGTCTCCTGCACCTCCATGAACGGTTGCGGATCATCGCCCATGCGCTGGAGATAGATCTGCACCAGCCCAGCGGCGGTGAGCACCACCGTTAGAATGACGATGCCTGCATTCATCAGCAGATAGCCGCGTCGCTCCATCGTTTGCGACCGTTTGCCGAACGTGGGTTTGCCGGTGGTGAGAATCGGCAGGGCGTAGGAGATCATCGCCAGAACGAACATGGCGTAGGCGCCGTAGAAGGCCATATGGCCGTGGGCCGGGGTCATCTGGCTACCGTGGGTGTAGTAGTTGATCGGGGCCAGAGTTGGGAGAAATCCCAGCACACCGGTGCCGATGAAGGCGATGACGGTGGCACCGAGAATCCAGGTCATCGCCATGCTGTTCTCATGGTCGATCACCCGTCGGCGGCGCATGTTGAAGGCCATGATCATCATGACGAAGAACGGCATGGGCTCCAGGGAGGAGAAGATCGATCCCCACCAGAGCCAGCTCTCCGGGGTGCCGATCCAGTAGTAGTGGTGGCCGGTGCCGATGAGACCGGTGACGAAGGTGGAGGTCATGATCCAGTAGATCCAGGTGTTCACCGTCGAGCGAGGCAGGCCGGTGAGTTTAAGGATCATGAACGCCAGCATGGCGGCGATGATCAGCTCCCACACCCCCTCCACCCAGAGGTGGAAGATCCACCACCAGAAGAACTTGTCCAGCACCAGATTGTCCGGATTGTAAAAGGCGAACAGGAAAAAGATCATCAAGCCGATCAAGCCCAGAATCATCAGGGCGTTGATGGCGGTACGCCGACCGCGCCAGGCGGTCAGGGTGATGTTGGCCAGAAAACCGAGGATCACCAGAACCAGGGCGATCTTGAAGGGGGTCGGCTGCTCCAGGAACTCCCTTCCCATGGTGGGGAGCCAGGCGTTGCCGGTAAGGCTGGCCAGTTCCGAGTAGGTGAAGAGCAGATAGCCGAGGATATTGAGACCGCAGACCGCCAGAAGCAGCCAGAAGAGCGTCATGGCCAGTGGAACGCTGTGCAGCTCCCGGCGCGACTCCTCGGGAATGATGTAGTAGGCCGAGCCCATGAAACCGAACAGCAGCCAGTAGATCAGCAGATTGCTGTGGATCATCCTCGCCATATTGAAGGGGAGGGCCGGAAAGAGAAAGTCACCCACCGTATACTGCACGCTGAGAATCAATCCGAAGACGATCTGCAACCCGAACAGCACCAATGCGGCAAGGAAGTAGGGGCGGGCAACGGCTTGGGAGGCGAACGGAAGCGGCATGGTGGGTTCCGATGGGCGGTTATGGATCGGGCGTGACGTGGGTTCGGGAACGAGAGTGGTGACGGTCAGCCCTGAATCGTCGGCGGCCAGTTGTTGGTGTTGATCTGGGAGGTCCACTCCAGGAAGGCGATGATCGCTTCGATCTCCTCGTCGGTGAAGTTGAACTGATGCA
>JADGBX010000019.1 GCA_015231265.1 Magnetococcales bacterium
TACGCACACTTTCTTAAACACACAGAGCTACACAACAACGATCTATCCGTTAGAGCGCCATGGATACCCTGGATGCAGGCGATTATGGGGCACCACGGTCAGTTGCCGGAAGGATACAGCGGTTCTCCTCTGGATGCTGAAGAAGCCCTGATCCGTGCCGATCATCAGGCGCGTCAAACATGGTTGGAGGCGAGTGCCGATCTGTTTCTGACGCCGGTGGGGCTCGGTCTTGAACATGCTCCGCCGCCTTGCCCTGACATGTTTGCCGGATTCTGTTCGGTGTGTGATTGGCTGGGGTCGGACAGCAGCTATTTTTCAGCGAATGCGACCCCGGCTCCACTGGAGTCCTATTGGCAGTGTGTTCAACCGATTGCCGCCCAGGCGCTCCGGGCACACGGGTTGATTCGTACGCCTCTGAAACAGGGCGGGATGTCTCATCTCTATCCTGGGTATACCCCGAGGGGCGTTCAACACCTGGTGGATGAACGCCCGGTACGTCGCGGGTTAACCCTGATCGAAGCCGCTACCGGCTCCGGCAAGACCGAAGCCGCCCTGGCGTATGCCTCACGTTTACTGGCGGCCGGTCTGGCAGAGAGTGTTGTGTTTGCCTTACCGAGTCAGGCTACCGCCAATGCCATGATGGCGCGACTGGAGTCGGTGGCGCCGATGCTCTTTCCCGGTGGGGATGCCAATCTTGTGCTGGCGCACGGACTGGCGCGCTTCAATGTTGATTTTGCCGCTATCAAGGCCCGTGCTCACGGCAGTGTTCAGGGTGCGGAAGAGGCAGCTGTCCAGTGCAGTCAGTGGTTGGCCCAGAGTCGCAAACGGGTGTTTCTGGGCCAGATCGGGGTCTGCACCGTTGATCAGGTGTTGCTTTCGGTGCTGCCGGTGCGGCACCACTTCGTGCGGGCGTTAATTCACCTATAATAAACAACTTGGGGAAATAGTGAGCCACACTCGACAAAAATAACAAGGCTCAAAGGGAGTAGAGAGAATGAGATGCACCGCGTGTTCATGAAATTCCTGCCGGTCTTCACCGTGATCGCCGTGATGATGCTCGCCATCCCCACTGCGGTCATTGCCGAATCCCAGCCTCCCCAACGTATCTCCGTCGCTTATTCGGTAGACAGCATTCCCTTTCACTTCACCGGTGACAACGGTCAGCCCGCCGGGATGATCATCGATCAGTGGCGTCTCTGGTCGGAGAAGAGCGGCATCGGGGTCGACTTTCTACCCGCCACCTGGGACGAGACCCTGCGCATGGTGGCCGATGGTCGGGCCGATGCCCACGCCGGACTCTTCCACAACGAAGAGCGGGATGCCTTCCTCGACTACGGCACCGCCCTGACCAAAACCGACACCCACGTCTTTCTCCACAAGGCGCTGCCACCCATCTCGCGTTTAGAGGATCTCTCCGCCTATCGGATCGGAGTGCTGGCCAAGGACTACGTCGAGGGGTTCCTCAAGCAGCGACTGCCCAACGCTACCATAATCGGCTTTTCCGATTACACTCAAATCATGGCGGCACTGGACGATGGACGGCTACGGGCCTTCGCCGCCGATACACCGACAGGGATCTTCCATCTGCAACGCTACGGACTGGCCGGGGACTACGCCTTTCCCGACAGCCAACAGCTCTACGACAACGGCTGGTACGTGGCGGTGCGGGAGGGCAACCGGGCTCTGCTGGATGTGATCAACCGGGGAATGGACCTGATCAGTGAGCAGGAGAAACGGACCATCAGCCGACGCTGGACCTCCGGGGACGTGGAGGGCGGAGATGCCCTGATCGTTGCCATGGATCGCTCCTATCCGCCGTTCACCTTTCTCAACGCCCAGGCCAAACCGGCAGGTCTGCTGGTGGATCTGTGGCAGGCCTGGTCCAGCGCCACCGGGCGGGCCGTCCGTTTTCAGGTGGGCAGTTGGGCCGACACCCTGGAGAAGGTGCGCTCCGGTGAGTCCGATCTCCACTCCGGACTGTTCCAGAACCGTGAACGGGACGCATGGCTCGACTTTTCGCAACCGATCTACGGCGTTGCCACCACGCTCTACACCGCGTCGGCCCGCAGCGGTATCACGGGGGTGCATACGCTTTCCGGATTGCCGGTGGGGGTGGTCGCCGGGTCGCATCAGGAGAGCTGGCTCAAGAAACATCATCCCGGCGTCAAAGCGGTCTCCATGGTGTCGGAGGAGGTGCTGGTCCACGCCCTGCGAAGCGGAACCGTGCACGCCTTTCTCGGTGAGAACCCCACCATCGACAATCTGGTAACCGGTCTGGGCATGCAGGGTGAGGTGGTCCGGGTCGGACCGCCACTGTTTCACAACGGCATCCGGGTCGGGGTACCAAAGGGGCAGAAGGCGTTGGTGGAGGCGGTGGATGCCGGATTCGCCGCCCTTTCCCAGGAGACGCTGTTGTCGCTGGAGAAGCGCTGGATTCCCAACGCCGATCAGCGTTTCTTCGAACGACGCCGCTTTTCGGGGCCGGTCAAGCTCTCCGGGGAGGAGCGGCAGTGGCTGAAGGAGCATCCGGTGATCCGGGTCGGGATCGATCCCGATTATCCGCCGTACGAGTTTCGCGATGGCGAGGGGAACTATCGGGGACTGGGGCGGGAGTATCTCGATCTGATCGCCACCCAGCTCGGGGTTCGGTTCGAGATCGTCGAGACCCGAGCCTGGTCGGAGACGGTCACCGCCCTTAAAGAGAAGCGGGTCGACATGGCACCGGTGCTGGGTCGGACGCCGGATCGTCTAGCCTATCTGCGCTTTACCAAACCCTACGTCGAAACCCCCACCATCATCATCGGCCGCAAGGCCAATCAGTGGCTTACTCTGCCGACTCTCAAGGGAAAACGGGTGGCTCTTGTCGACGGATACGCCGTCAGTGAGCTGATCCTGAAGCAGTTCCCCGACATCGAGCCGGTATCGGTGGAGAACAACCGTCAGGCGCTGGAGGCGGTGGCTCGGGGGGAAGCTTTCGCCACCGTCGGTGATATGGCCGTGATGTCCCACATCCTTGAGCAGCAGGCGCTCACCGACCTGACCGTCTCGGGGATCGCCGGGTTGGCGGTGGAACCGTTCCACATGGGGGTGCGGCGGGACTGGCCGCTGTTGGTCTCGCTGTTGGATCGGGCGCTGGCCGCCATCAATCCGGCCGAACACCGTCGGATTCGCGAGCGCTGGTTGATGAGCGGTAACAGCCGTCGCCTTCAGATTTGGTCGGAGCTGGAACCGGAGCAGCGGCAGTGGATCGCAGACCATCCGCGCATCCGGGTCGGAGCCGAGACCGACTGGCCGCCCATCGATTTCGTCGAAGGGGGTAAGGCCCAGGGCTACGCCAACGAGCTGCTGCGCCTGGTAGCGGCCAAGACCGGTTTGAATCTCGATTTCGAGTTTGGTTACACCTGGTCTCAGTTGATGGAGCGGTTCAAGGCCGACAAGCTTGACCTTTTGCCTGTGGTCGTGAAGACCCGGCAGCGAGAAGGGTTCATGAACTTCTCGCGTCACTATCTGACCCTGCCCAGTGTATTGGTGATTCGGGAAGAGCGAGAGGGGATCGAACACCTCAAGGATCTGGACGACCGGGTGCTGGCCGTGATTGACGGTTTCTACTACGTGGAGCGTCTGGAGCGGGACTACCCCAACGTGCGACTGCTCAAGGTGGCGGGTGCGTTGCAGGGGTTGGAGGCGGTCCTGAATGGCCGGGCCGACGCCTTCATCGGCAGTCAGATCGTGATCGATCGGACCCTCAAGCAGCACGCCCTGGCCGGGATGCGGGTGGCGGGATTCTCAGGATTGGACGAGGTGGAGCCCATGCAGCTTCGGTTCGCCGTCGGCAAGCAGGAGCCGGTGTTGGCCGCCATTCTCAACCGGGGGTTGGACGCCATCTCCCAGGATGAACTCTCCCAACTGCACGACCGCTGGATCGGCGTCGGGCGCACCCTGCCCAAGTCGGAGCAGCGTATTCTTCTGACACAGGATGAGAGCGACTGGCTGGCCCGCCACCGGGAGATCACCATCGGGCTGGACGGTGCTTGGCCTCCCATCGATTTTACAACGCCGGAGGGGATGCCCAGCGGCATCGTCAGCGACTATCTCTCCCTGCTGGGCACGCGGTTGGGGATCGTCTTCAAAACCGAGCCGGGGCCCACCTTCAAAGCAATGCTCGCCAAGGTGATGGAGGGAGAACTGCCGGTGGGTACCCCCATCTCCCACAAACCGGAACGGGCCAAACGGCTCCACTTCACCGACCCCTTCTTCGAAGTGCGCTACACCATTACCACCCGCGACGACGTGACCACCGTGCGCACGCTTGATGATTTGAAAGGAAAGCGGGTCGCCATCGAGAACGGCTACTTCCTGATGGGCAAGCTGCGGGAGGAGTACCCCGACATCGAGTTGATCCCGGTGGAGAACACCCTGGCAGCGTTGCAGGCGGTCTCCTGGGGCAAGGCGTATGCCTATGTGGGTAACCAGGCAGTGGCGCAGTGGATCGCCCGAGACGGTCAGTTGACCAATCTGCGCTCGGTGGCCGACTCCGGCTACCCGCCCAACCCGCAACGGTTCGCGGTGACGAAAGATCCGGAGTGGGCACCGTTGGTGGGGATTCTCAACAAGGGGCTGGCGAGCATCCTGCCGGAGGAGGAGCAGGCGATCGTTCAGCGCTGGATCAGCGGTCACGGCACCGAGCGGGAGCGCAGCAATCTGGTCAAGCTCACCGACGAGGAGCGCACCTGGTTGTCCCAACACGTCGACATCCGGCTCGGGGTCGATCCCGACTGGCCACCGTTCGAGTTTCGGGATGATCGTGGCGTCTACAAGGGGCTCTGTGCCGACTATGTGCGGCTGATCAACCAGCGTCTGCAACTGGCCATGGCCCCGGTCTCTGCCGGAACCTGGACCGAGGTGGTGCAGAAGGCGAAGCGTCGGGAGGTGGATGTGCTCCCCTGTGTCGCGCGCACCGAACAGCGGGCCGAATACCTCTCCTTCAGCCAGCCCTACATCACCATTCCGTGGATGATCATCACCCGCACCGACGCCCCGCTCATTGCCGGAATCCGCGATCTGGCCGGTGGCAAGGTATCGGTGGTGCGGGACTACTACACACATGACCGTCTGCGGCAGGAGTATCCGGAGCAGCCGCTCCATCTGGTGGGTAGTGCCCGTCAGGGGCTGGAGGCGGTTTCGGTGGGACAGGCGGAGGCGTTCATCGGCAATCTAGCGGTGATCAGCCATCTGATCGAGCGTTACAACCTCTCCAATCTCAAGGTAGCAGCCCCCATGGCCGAGGGGCAGGACAACCTCCACTTCGCCCTGCGCAACGACTGGCCGCAGCTGGTCACCATCCTGGACAAAGCGTTGCAGTCCATCACCCAGGAGGAGCACAACGCCCTGCGCAAGCGCTGGTCATCGGTCGCCTACGACGGCATCGACATGGCCCAGGTTCGGCGGGTAGGGATGCAGGTGGGGTCGGTGGCGCTGCTGGTGTTCGGGGTGATTCTGTTCTGGAACCGTCGGCTTCAGTCGGAGATCCGGGAGCGTCGCAGCGTCGAGGAGGCGTTATCGCGCTCCAAAGCCTATCTGCAACTGCTGATCGACTCGGTGCCGGTGCTGATCGCCTATCTCGACAAGGGGTTGCGCTATCGCATGGCCAACTCCCAGTTCAAGGAGCTGCACGGCATCGACCCCGCCGACATGATCGGGCGCCATCTGCGGGAGGTGGTCGGTGATGAAGGCTATGCGGTGGAGAAACCCAAGTACGATGCCGCCCTGCGCGGTGAGACCGTCATCGAGGAGGACCACTTCCGGACCCGGGCCGGGTTCGATCACTGGTATCGGATCACGCTGATTCCTCATAAGGACGATGCGGGCGGGATTCAGGGCATCTTCGGGCTGGTGGTGGACATCACAGAACGCAAGGAGTTGGAGAACGCCCTGATCAAAGCCAAGGACGTGGCGGAGAGTTCCAACCGGGCCAAGAGCGCCTTTCTGGCCAACATGAGCCATGAGATCCGCACCCCCATGAACGCCATCATCGGCATGAGCAATCTGGCGCTGCGGACCGACCTCAACCCGAAACAGCGGGATTATCTGGATAAGATCGACGCCTCGGCCCAGGGGTTATTGGGGATCATCAACGACATTCTCGATTTTTCCAAGATCGAGGCGGGCAAGCTGGATCTGGAGCAGATCCCCTTCAGCCTGGATGAGATTCTGCGCAATCTGTCGGGATTGATGGGCATTCGGGCGGCGGACAAGGCGCTGGAGCTGCTGTTTGCCATCGATCCGAAGATTCCGGAGCCGCTGATGGGTGATCCGCTGCGTCTGGGGCAGATTCTGACCAATTTGACCAACAACGCCATCAAGTTCACCGAGCGGGGTGAGGTGGCGATTCATGTGGATCTGCTGGAGCGGCGACAGGAGGCGGTACGGCTACGGTTTACGGTGCGGGACACCGGCATCGGTATGACCGAGGAGCAGATCGGGCGTCTGTTCCGTTCGTTCACCCAGGCCGACGGTTCCACCACCCGCAAGTATGGCGGCACAGGACTGGGGCTGGCCATCAGCCGCCGCCTGACCGAGCTGATGGGCGGCGAGATCCACGTCGAGAGCGCCCCGGACCATGGCAGCCGCTTCATGGTGACACTGGAGCTGGCCTGCCGCGCCCGCGCCGAGGCCAAACAGCCGCAACCCATTGGAGCGCTGCGCGGGTTGAACGTGCTTGTCGTCGAGGACAACACCACCGCCCGGGAGCATCTGGTGCGGTTGCTGGAGTCGCTGTCGTTCCAAGTCGAGGCGTTGGCCGATGTGACAAACGCCCTGCCGGGGTTGGATCAGGAGGCGATCTCTTATGATCTGGTACTGCTGGACTGGACCCTGCCCGGAGTCACGGGTCGGGAAGTGGCCCGGCGTTTGCGCGAACGGGCTACGACCGCCAAGGCCAGGATTCTCTTCCTGGTCCCCTCCAACATCGATGCGGAGGTGATTGCGGAGATCCAAGCAGCTCCCGACGAGAGCATGGTGGTCAAGCCCTACGACGCCTCCACCCTCTACGATGCCCTGTCGGATCTTTTCGGTCTGGAGGGGCGGAAACGGGGGCCATGGGTTCGCAAGAGCACCCCCGATCCCGAGCGGATGCAGACGTTGCGCGGCTGTCGGATACTGCTGGCAGAGGACAATCCTATCAACCAGCAGGTAGCCCGGGAGGTGCTGGAGCAGGCGGGCATCCGTGTCACGGTGGCTGCCGATGGCCGAGAGGCGCTGGCGGCAGTCGAGTCCGAGCAGACGTTTCACGGGGTGCTGATGGATGTTCAAATGCCGATCATGGACGGTTATGAGGCGACCCGTTCCATCCGGGCACTGCCGGGGTGTGCGGATCTGCCCATCATCGCCATGACCGCCCACGCCATGACCGGCGACCGGGAGCGCTGCCTGGAGCAGGGCATGAACGACCACGTCGCCAAACCCACCGAACCGGAGATTCTCTTCAACACGTTGCTGCACTGGATCGATCCCGACCGGGCTCCGCGTGATCTGCAGGTGGATTCGGTGCCGTTACCGGCGATGAATGGGCAGGACAACGGGGCGTTGCCGGAATCGCTGCCGGGGATCGATCTCACCATCGGACTGCGCCGGGTCGGTGATAACGGTAAACTGTTGCGCAAACTGCTGATGGAGTTCCGCCAGGACTATCGCAACGGCATGGAACGTCTGCACTCGGCCCTGGAGCAGGATCGCAGCGAGGAGGGCCGGCGTCTGGCCCACACCGTCAAAGGGGCAGCGGGAAATCTGGGGGCCGAGGCGCTGTCGGCGGCGGCGTTGGCGCTGGAGTCGGCGTTGAAGGAAGGGCGTCCTCATGCGTCGGTGTTGACGGCGTTCGACGAAGCGTTGAGCCTGGTAGTAGAGGGGATCGCCATATTGGAGCAGGATCGCTCCGACACCCCGGACGACACCCCCGCCAGATCCACCGATCTGGACCGTCTGCTGCCGCTGCTGCAAGAACTGGGCACTCTGTTGGGACAGGGCAACAGCAAAGCCGCCCGCCTGATCGAAGAGGTGCACGAGGTGGCGGGAGACGCCCTGGCCGGACCGCTGAATGAGATACAGGATTTGATCGACGGTTATGAGTTCGAAGAAGCGGAAGAGCTTCTGGAGAGTTTACGCCGGTCACTGGAAGATAAGACGGCATGAGACCACCGAGCCCCCATAACGTGCGCCTGTTCCCTGTTCCAGGGTGGATCGTTGTGGTCGTTGCCGTATTGGGTATGTGGCTGCCGCATGGTGGCGTCCAGGCGTCGGAGCTGGTGCTGACCGAGGCGGAACGGGCCTGGTTGCGGGATCATCCGTTGATTCGCCACGCCGCCGACCCCGACTACGCCCCGTTCGAGTGGCGGGACAATGGGGGAAAACCCATCGGCATCGCCCCGGAGTTTCTGGAACTGGTGGCCACCAAACTGGGCATCCGGATTGAGAGGATTACCACCCCCTCCTGGAAAGCCTCCCTGGAGGCGGTCCGCACCCACCAAGCCGACCTGGTGACCGTGGCCAGCAAGACCCAGGAGCGCAGCGCGTACATGCGATTCACTGCCCCCTATGCGGTCTTTCCCAATGTGGTATTGATGCGGGC
This sequence comes from Magnetococcales bacterium, assembly GCA_015231265.1. Taxonomy (GTDB): domain Bacteria; phylum Pseudomonadota; class Magnetococcia; order Magnetococcales; family JADGBX01; genus JADGBX01. The sequence continues at coordinate 8,624 of JADGBX010000019.1, forward strand.
CGATACCTCCGGAACGTATGATATTGCCGACCTGACCGGCATGCGGGTCGCCCATATCAAGGGGTGGGCGTTGAGCGATAAAATGCGTACGGAGTATCCCGGCATTGATCTCCACTACGTCAAGACGGTGCGCGGAGCGCTGGAAGAGGTCTCCATCGGTCGGGTGGATGCGACCCTGCTCAATATGGCCACGGCGGGCTACTGGATCGAACGGGCCAAAATCACCAACCTGCGCATCGCCGGCACCACCGACTTCACCTACACGCTGAGTTTCGCCTCGCGCAGGGATTGGCCACAGCTCAACACTCTGCTGGAGAAGGCAATGGCCAGCATCACCGAAGCGGAGCGGCAGCAAATCTTCAACCGCTGGATCTCGCTGCGAACGGAGGGGTGGCGACCGACGGCCCGGTTTTGGATCATCTCTGCCGGGGTGGTGTTGCTTTTGGCGATCTCGGGGGTGCTGCTTTGGAACCGTACTCTGCGCCGACAGGTGGCCCGCAACACCGAAGAGTTGCGCCGTGCCACGGAGGAGGCGGAACGTGCCCGGGCCACCGCCGAACAGGCCGACCGGGCCAAAACCCGCTTTCTGGCCAATATGAGCCATGAGATCCGCACCCCCATGAACGCCGTGGTCGGCATGTGCCATCTCGCCATGCAGACAGATCTTACCGACAGACAGCGGGACTATCTCAACAAGATCCAACTGGGCTCGGAGCGTCTTCTGAGTTTGCTCAATAACATTCTCGACCTGTTCCGGCTTGAGTCGGAACAGCTACGGTTGACCTCGGTCACCTTCCATCTGGACGACATCCTTGAGAAGTTGGCCCGCCGCTTGGGTTCGGAGGCGGAAGTCAAGGGGGTGGAGCTGCTCTTCTCCCACGCCCTGCCGCCTGGGATCGCCTTTCTCGGTGATGCCGACCGTCTGGAGCAGGTGCTGCTCAATCTGATCGAGAACGCCATCAAGTTCACCCCCACCGGCGGACGGATCGTGGTCTCGGTGGAGATGGAACGGCTGGATGAAGATCCACCCCGTCTCACCTTCACCATCACCGATACCGGAATCGGCATCATGCCCGAGCAGTTGGAGCGGCTGTTTCAGCCCTTCTTCCAGGGCGATGACTCCTCCACCCGTAAAGCGGGCGGGGCTGGATTGGGGCTGTCGGTGGGGTGGAATCTGGTCAAGCTGATGGGGGGCGATCTCCAGGTCGAGACCGAGCCGGACCGGGGCAGTACCTTCTCCTTTACCCTGGAGCTGGAGGAGAGTGCGGAGAAGGTCCTCGCCGAGGAGACCCGAGAGCGACTCGACGGTCTGCGGGTATTGGTGGTGGACGATGATACCGGAGCGCGGGAGATTTTCCAGGCGCTGCTGGAGAATCTCGGGGCCGAAGTGGTGACGGTGGATTCGGGAGAGGCGGCATTGGCGTTTCTGCAGGAACCCGGACGGAGAGAGCCGAGCTGTGATTTCATCCTGATGGACTGGAAGATGCCCGGTCTGGACGGCATCGAAACCACCGCCCTTCTGCAACAGGATGATACGCTCTCCTCGATCCCGGTAATTCTGGTCTCCGCCTACGGCCGGGAACGGGCGGCACGGGCGGCTTCCGACGTGACCCTGGCCGGGATCTGTCGCAAGCCGGTCACCCCCACCGAACTGCTCACCATTGCCGGAAGCGTCACCGGAACCGATCAGGTCCAACCCGAGCCGCCACCGCCGTCGGAGAGCGCACCGGAGATGACCCCCGACCAGCGCCGTGAACTGGCCGACCGACTGGATGCCTTGCGGCGTCTACTGGTTCAGGGCAACGCCCAGGCAACCAACGTTCTGCCGGAAATCCGCGCCCATCTGGGGCCCGAGTATCGCCGACTGCTCGACAGGGCGGCGCGTCAGATCGAGGATTACGATTTCGACGACGCTTCCGAGACCGTGACCGCCATCTACCAAGCGCTGCACAAGACCACGGAGAGTGTGTGATGGAATCCGCCCAAAAGACCATCCTGGTGGTGGATGACGAACGTCTCAATATCAATATCCTGGTCGATTCGCTGGAGGGTGAGTACACCATTCTTGTCGCCAAGAACGGCGAACAGGCGCTCAAACGGGCCCTGGGCAACCGCACCCCGGATCTGATCCTGCTAGATATCATGATGCCCGGCATGAACGGCCATGAGGTGTTGAAGCATCTCAAGCAGGATGAGAAGACCCGGGAGATTCCGGTGATCTTCGTGACGGCCATGGGGCAGTTCGAGGATGAGACGCTGGGACTGGAGCTGGGGGCGGTGGACTACATCCGCAAGCCGTTCAATCCGTCGGTGGTACGGGCGCGGGTGCGCAACCACCTCTCCCTGCGCGACGCCTACCGCGCTCTGGAGCAGAAGAACCAACTGCTCCACTACGAACGCACTCTGGTAGAGAACATCATCCTGCGCATGCGGCAGTCGTCGTCGCCACTGGAGCATCTCACCATCGTTGCGACGCCAGTAGAGAAGACGGCGGGGGATATCGTACTCTGGGCTGACCGACCCGATGGTATCAACCACATTCTGGTGGGCGATTTCACCGGCCACGGGCTACCGGCTGCGGTGGGTGGTCCGCTGCTGGATGAGATGTTTCAGGAGATGACCCGGCGCGGCAAGGGAGGGGAAGAGATTCTCTCCGTCGTCAACCGCAAGCTCCACCAACGGCTGCCACCGGATCTATTCACGGCGGCCTGTCTGCTGGAGTGGGATGCCGAGCGCTGGCAGTGTCGCATCTGGAACTGCGCCATGCCGGAGGTGTTGGTATTGCGTCGGGACGGACGCTGCGAGACCCATCTGCCGCAGCATACGGCATTGGGGGTGGTGGCGGACTTCGAGCCATGGCCGGTGGATCCGGTGACGCTGGAGGCGGGGGACCGGATCGTCGTCTACTCCGACGGGGTGGTGGAGACCACCGACAGTGCCGGGAGACTCTTCGGCATCGAGCGGTTGATCTCCGCACTGAATACTCACCCGCTGGACCGGATGACCGGCGTGTTGGACACATATCGCGGCGAGATGGAACAGTCCGATGATATCACCCTCATGATGCTGGAACGTCCCCCGTCGTAACGGGACATGATACCTGGATACCACGCAGACCGCGTGTGGCCATGGAGAGAGCGGATATGGACAGTGACAACGGAACCGTGCTCATCGTCGACGATGAGCGACTCAACATCAATCTGCTGGTGGATCTGCTGGGAGAGAGTACCACCACCTTGGTGGCCAAGAGCGGTGCTCAGGCACTGAAACGGGCCATGGGTGAGCCTATACCGGACCTGATTCTACTCGACATCATGATGCCGGAGATGGACGGTTACGAGGTGTTGCGACGTCTCAAGGCGGAGCCCCGGACGCGGGAGATTCCGGTGATCTTCGTGACCGCCATGGGGGAGGTGGATGACGAGACCAAGGGGTTCGAGCTGGGAGTTGTGGACTACATCACCAAGCCCTTTTCGCCGCCGGTGGTTCAGGCTCGGGTTCGGACCCATCTGGCCCTGGCCCAGGCCCATCGTGAGCTGGCTGATCAGAACCACCGGCTGGAGAGCACCGTGCGCGAGCGGACTCGGGAGCTGGTTCTGACCCAGGATGTCACCATGCACAGTCTGGCCTCCCTGGCCGAGACCCGCGACAACGAGACCGGCAACCACATCCGCCGCACCCAGCACTATGTCCGGCTGCTGGCGGAGAGGCTCAAGGATCATCCGCGATTTCTGGACGATCTGGACGACGCCACTATCGAGCTGCTCTTCAAGTCGGCTCCGCTGCACGACATGGGCAAAGTGGGGGTGCCGGACCAAATCCTGCTCAAGCCGGGCCGCTTGACTGATGAAGAGTTCGCCATCATGAAGACCCACACCACACTGGGTCGGGACGCCATCTCCATGGCCGAATCTACCCTAGGGGCGGGGGAGACCTTTCTGCATCACATCCGCGAGATCGCCTACTCCCATCACGAAAAGTGGGACGGCAGTGGCTATCCCGAGGGGTTGGCCGGTGAGGCGATCCCCCTGGCCGGGCGGCTGATGGCCGTTGCCGATGTCTACGACGCCCTGATCAGCAAGCGAGTCTACAAACCGGCTTTTCCTCACGAGAAGGCGGTGGCGATCATCACCGAAGGACGCGGCAGCCACTTCGACCCGGAAATGGTGGACGCATTTATTGATATTTCTGAAGAGTTTCATAATGTAGCTGGTCGATTTGCCGACAGTGATTAGGGCGTATCCTCAATGAGCTGCTTGTTGATTCATTTGTTCTCACACACTCGACGCTGAAAACATGCTCGATTCTCATTGGTGACGTGTCTACACCGAGTCCGTGCGTGACGTCATTGCCGATTGTGCTTTGCCTCCCCGAATCACCAAGCAGCTTCTTCGACAGACGAAAGTGCATGACATGAACGATATTCTGCCGACACTGCTCATCGTTGATGACGAGCGGCTCAATCTGAACAGTCTGGTGGATCTGTTCCAGGAGAGCTACAACGTTCTGGTGGCAAAGAATGGAAAACAGGCGTTAGCCCGCGTCAAGGGTGATCCATCTCCAGATTTGATAGTGTTGGATATTCTTATGCCGGACATGGATGGATTCCAGATTGCCCAGCGGCTCAAGGAGGACCCGGAAACTGCCAGGATTCCGATTATCTTCATCACGGCTCTGCATCAGGAGGAGGATCAGATTCGCGGTTTTGAACTGGGAGCGGTGGATTTCATCACCAAGCCGTTCATGCCCAGTGTTGTCAAGGCGCGGGTCGAAACCCATCTGTCGCTCAAGTCAGCCCACACCCTGCTGGAGGAGCAGAACAACGCCCTGGTGAAAGCGGCCCATCTCAAGGAGGATGTGGACCGGATCATGCGTCACGATCTCAAAGCACCGCTCAACAGCATCATCGGCATTCCGCAACTGCTGCTGGAGGAACTGGCCCTGGAGCCGGATCAACGGGAGTTGCTGCGGGTGGTGGAGAGCTCCGGCTACCAGATGTTGCGGATGATCAACAACTCCCTCGATCTTTACAAAATGGAGACCGGCTCCTATACCCTGAAACCAACCGGCGTTGATCTGGCCAACATCGCCCGGCGGATTCTACATGGATCGCGGCCTCTGGTCCTCAGTCGCGGGCTCACGGTCGGGCTCCGGATCGACGGAGAACCGGAGCAGGGGAACGAATCGTTTGCCGTCCGAGGCGAGGAGATGCTCTGTCACGCCATGCTGGCCAATCTGATCCAGAATGCTCTGGAGGCATCACCGGACGGTGGCGCCGTCACCATCCATCTGGAGTCGGGGGCGGAGCGGGTGTGTCGGATTCACAATCAGGGTGTGGTGCCGGAGATGGTGCAGGAGCGCTTCTTCGAAAAATATGCCACAGCAGGCAAGAGTCAAGGCACCGGACTGGGCACCTACTCGGCCCAGCTCATGGCTACCATCATGGGCGGCACCATCACCATGCAGACCAATCCCGAACACGGCACCAATGTCACGATCTGCCTGCTACCGGGAGTGTTGTAATATCAATCCCGGTAAATATTGGGTGTGTTCTCAATGAGAACGAATCAGCGTTTTCAGGCAAAACCCGAAGGGCTGGCGGCACGCAAGCGCGGTTTCTGGCTCATTGAGGACACGCCCTAGATAAAGCCAGCCCTCTTCAGTCGCGCTGTAAGTGATGTCGCCAACGTATGCATCATCTGGTTTCTGAACAGAAAACGCGCGATTCGATCGGTTCGGAGCAACAGGCAGGGAGTGGTTTGAATCCGTTGTAGTCACTTTGAAACGACGCTCTGCCTTGCAAACCAATTCAAGCTGGCAACCTCAGAAACCGAAAGATCCGAGCTTTCAAGCAGCTCTACGGCCCGATCTTTGAACTCCTGGGCATATCTGTTCATTCGACGTTTGCTCATTAAGACACCTCTCTTTCAGGGAAGTCTCATTTTCCCAGAAAATTGGTGTCCGGAAAAGTGTACCCATCTCAGAAAGTAAGGGATGGCGATCAACAGTCAGAAGTTGAAACGAACTTTCACATTTCCCGCATGACTGGCAAAGCTATTGCTGAAGTCACCGTCATACCCAGCCCCAACCGAAAACCGTCCGTCGTCACTGTCATAGGTCACCTTCCCGGACACTTTCGTACTGAATGTATCAGGATCCTTGCCGACCACCTCAAAGTTGCTACCACTGCCACTGAAGCGGGCCATGGTGGTGGAGGCCTCGGCACCGGCATCCCAGTTGGCCATGACGGCCAGTTCCGGAACCAGGGTGCCTTTCTCCTTCTTCATGGGGTAGGCCACGGCGCCCCCCAAACCGAAACTGACTTGATCCACGGCGGAAGGCGTTATGCGCAGATTGGCAGAACCGGCTCCTGTTTCGGTATAGGCTTCACTGGCGATATGGACATATTTGACCTCGCCACGGGGTTCCAGGGTGAACCGTTCCAGGATGATCGGCATGGACGCCCCGATGCGGGCGCTGTAGGTGTCACTGCGGAAATCAGCTCTGGCGACTCGGTTCAATCCTCCGAATGTGAGACTGCGGCGCGTAGCATTGTTTGCATAGGCATAGGAGGCGGACCCTTCCCAGTTGATGCCGTTGACCTCCTTGGCGCCGTAGAGCGCCACCTGGATGGCATCGGTCTGAAGAAAGGCGTTGCCGTCACCATTGCCATCCAGAGAGGTGACACTGTATCCCAATGAGGCTCCCAGCGTCAGCCCGTCGAAGAGGTGGTCTATTCCACCGACAATACCCCAGGCACTGCCATCATAACCATCGACATCCCCCACATCGTCCTGACGCATGGAGTTGTAGAAACTCTGTGCCCAGAGACTCTCGGCAAACATCTCCTCTCCCGTTGCCATACCGGTTACTTCACCACTGTTCACCATGTCGATGATCCTGCGATTGCCGGCACGGCTGCCACGCAGGGCCAGATAGTCCACGCGGTGCTGAATCTGCTTACTCACCGCTCGATTCGCTTCCATATTGCTGGCACCGGCATCGGAGAGCTCCGCATCGGGTGTGAGCTGCTTCAGGGCTGCTTTCAATTTGGTACCGGTGTTGAGTGTTCCCAAAGCGGAAGCGAGACCTGGATCCCCTCCCAGAAGACCACCGCCCATGGTTTTGGTAAGGACTTTCTTCTCATTACCGGTCAGTGTCACGCCGAGTGTCGTCGTGATCTCGGAGACGGTGCGGTAATTGGCGACCAGGGCGATGTTGTTGGTGCTGGTGATGGCCAGGCTGTATTTCAGTAATCCACTGGTGCCTGCCAGAGCGATATCGGCAACGTTGGCGCGCCCTGCCCCGGTATCATCCTGTAGATTGCCGTCAACATCGACGATGGTATAACTGTCGCCATCCTTCACGGTACCACCTACCGTCGGGGTGATGGTGATGCTGCCCAGCTCCAGATCGGCGGTGCCACCACTGTTGTCCACCTTGAGCTGGCCGTAGTCGGTTCCGGCCACGGCAGTGGCCCCACCCCCGATGGTCACCTTGAGTGCGGAGTTGTCGTCGAAGTTGCTGTCGTTGGCAGCGGATTGATCGTTGATGGTGATCAGATTGCTTCCCACATTCACGGTGGAGTTGTCGACGTTGAGATAACCACCGATGGTGGAGGCCGCCGTGTGTTGGATCGTTCCACCGCCGTTGATGGTGACCAACAGGTCATTGTCACCATCATCCTCGACGATATTTCCACCCAGCTTAACCGTCCCGGCACCACCAAAGGTGAGCGTACCGTTGTTGCCGTCCACCCGGAGCGCCGTTCCACCGCTGTTGGAGAGGGTCGCCGTGTTGCCGGAGGCGGGACTGATGGTGACGGGGGTGGCTGCCGATCCCGCATCCACCATCCCGGTGATTGTACCGCCGGTGATATCGATGGTGTGGGCGCGATCACTCAGTTCGATACCACCAGTGAGCGTACCGCCGTTGATGTTGAGGTCGATGGCACCCGTGGCGCTGCTGCTGGCTCGAACCGCCGCACCCGCCGTGCCGACACTGCCCGCCGTTCCATTGCCACCCGGGCCTGTTCCGGCGGCGCCTCCCGCCCCTGCGGAACCCGCCGTCAACACGGCACCGCTGTTGACGTTGATGGTGATCGCTTTGGTTTGCCAACCGATATAGAGAGCACTGCCACCCGTACCACCATTCCCACCATTGCCGCCGGACCCGGCACCGCCACCACTGCCACCGGCTCCTCCAGCTCCGGCATTGCCGCCAGTCAGGCTTCCTGAGAGGGTCAGTGTTGTTGTCGATGCGCTGCCGACTTGCAACCCGTGTCCTCCGTTACCCCCACTGTCACCTTTGCCGCCGTTGCCGTTGGCACTGGCACCACCACTACCGCTGTTGCCTCCGGTGCCACCAGTCAGAACACCGCTGACAGCAACCGAAGCAACCCCTGCACCTGATGAGAGATTGACACCATCCCGGCCCCTGCCACCCCGTCCACCATCACCACCGGTTCCCGTCCCTACACCGGAGCGCACACCGCCATTGCCACCGTGACTGCCGTTGCCGCCCTTAAAGGTGGCGGAGAGATCGATGTTCATGGCACCGGCACTCAACGACATGCCGTGCCCACCGCTGGTACCATCACCACCATCACCAGCGTTACCATTACCCGTCCCGGAACGATTGCCTCCGATTGTCGCGTTAGCTCCGTTGCCACCGGAGATCGTCACATTGGAGCCGAAGCTGGATGTAAACGTTTGTGCACTGATCCGTATACCGCGTCCGGCATAGCCGCCACGCTTCCCATCATCGACATTGCCGGTGCCGGCGCTGGAGTTGCTGCCATTGCTGCCGGGTACGCCGCCATCCCCACCGGTGATCGTTACACTGTTACCCAGGATCAGAGACGTTGTTCCGGAACTGGTCGAACTCAACTGGATACCGTATCCTCCATTGCCTCCCTGACCACCATTTCCGGCACTCCCGGTCCCTGCGCCCGTCTTAGCACCGCCGTCACCACCGGCACCACCCGTTCCACCTGTCACGGTCACGCTGTTTCCCAGCGTTAATGTAACGTTGCTCTTTGCTTGTATGTAGATTGGTGCGGAAACATTTCCGCCCTGACCACCATCTGCGGCACTTCCCGATCCGCTACCTGTCCGACTACCGCCGTCACCACCATCACCGCCGGAGTGACCGGTGATGGTCAGACCATCGGCAATGGAGAGTGAAGCTTTTGAAGAGTTCCCGCTGGCACTGATGTCGAAAATCTGTTCATCACCAGCGCCTCCTTTGCCGCCGGATCTGGCGTGTCCATCTCCATTTCCGGTTCGATTACCGCCAGCACCGCCCGTGGCTGCCTTTTTGCTGGTTAAGGTACCCCCATCGTAGGTGACGTTGATGGACGAGTTGGTCCCCGATGTCACCAAACGAACAAGATCCAAGACATTGCCACCCTGATCTCCCGATCCTGCATTGCCGCTCCCTGCTCCACCACGGGACCCACCTTTGGAGCCATCCGTAGGGGTTCCTGTGCTCAGAGTACCAGCGTTGATGTCCAGGGTGATGGCAGCTGATGCACCCTTACCCTCTGCATAGATGGCGCGACCACCATGGCCGTAACCGCCACCCCGACCGGCATTTCCAGTTGTGGCCGAGGAGAGATCGTGACCTGAAGAAGCCGTACCTCCGGAGCCACCAGTGAGAATGGCCCCATTGTTCACGGTGATGGAGAGTGTGTTATTGGCGCCTCCCGTGGATTTTAACTCCAACGCATTGCCACCAGCCTGGGCATCACCGGAATTACCCATGTTGCCGCCAGCGTTTGATCGCACTCCTCCAACACCGCCATTACCTCCCTGGCCGCCGGTAATGGTGCCTGAGGCAACAGAGCTCAATGTATTGGTACTGCCATTTGCATAGAGATAGAGACCGCTCTGCCCGAAACCACCGGTTCCACCATCTTCGGCGTTACCGGCCTTGGTAGAGACGTTGGCACCCCCTGTTCCTCCGTTACCACCTCGACCACCGACAATCGTAAAGCTGCCACTGGGCTGTGTCAGAGTCGCACCGTTTCCGACATGTTTGAGAGCGACACCATAGCCACCGATTCCGCCATTACCGCCTTCACCGGCTGTTCCCGTGCGCCCGGCAGCCACGGCACCACCCGTGCCGCCCGTGCCGCCCGCACCACCCGTTACCGTGCTGGTGATCGTCAGCGACTGGGTGACAGCGGCACCGGATGTGGTCAACTGAAGACCTGCACCACCCTGAGCGCCTTCACCACCATTCATGGTCCAAGAGGTCGCAGCCCCTGCCGCAGAGTGCGTCGCGCCGGTGCCACCCTTACCGCCATCACCGCCCGTGACGGTACTGTTGATGGCGATGGTGAGGCTCGATCCCGCGCCGCTCTTCTCCAGATACGAAACGCCCGCACCACCAGCACCGCCAACTACGGGTGTCCCTGGTCCTTTGGTTGCCGCCAATGTCAACTTCCCGGAGGCTCCTCCGTCACCACCCTTACCACCGGTGATGCTACCGCTGGAGTGCGTGAGCTGTACGTTGTGAACATCGGCGGTACCGTTACCCAACCGAACTCCGACACCACCCGCACCCCCCTGCCCTCCGGCATCTTCGTCGTTGGCCGTACTGGTGGCCGTGAAGCCTGCACTGCCGTCACCACCGGCTCCACCGGTGATGGTTCCGGTGTTGGTGATGCGCATGTAGTCGGCGACGGTACAGACACCCGCGCCACCGGCGCCACCATTCATACCGGAGTTGTTGATGGTGGCTCCGTTCTCACCGGCCCCACCATCACCACCCTTGATCGTCCCGCTGTTGCTGAAGGTGATAGTGAGGTTGGCGGTACCATCAAAAGCGGTGATACCGTCCGCTGTGCCACCACCGAATCCCTGATCGGTGGTCTCGGCACAGACGGCACCTGCACCGGCGCCACCGGCACTGTCATTGCCGACGCCACCCGCGCCACCGGTGATGGAGCCCGCATTGGTGTAGCTCAACGATGCCGCTGCGCCCAGACTGAATTCGATACCCTCATCCCCGGCGTTGGCGCCCGCTGCACCCGCCGCACCGGTGACACTGTTGCCGACGGCGTTGCTGCCCGAGGTGGTGATCGCCGCACCATCCGCCGAGTGCACTCTTCCCGGCTGGATGAGCAGTGTGCAGAGCCCTGCAAGACTCAACAGGGAGAGACGTCGAAGAGGGGGATCAAACGGCATGAGAGTTCTCCACAGAGACGGTACCCGAAGCGGGGGCGACGAACCGACGCTCCACTCTTCAGGCGAAATTCCACGTTCTCTCTGGAGGCTATTTCAAATCTTGGAGGAGAGGTAGACGGCAGACGCTATGCCGAACGCAAATAATGCTATGCCTATTCAATAAACTATGATGATTAGGCAATAATACTATGATGGATCGACTCGACGCCCATTCCGATTGCGATCATGGTAGAAATTGATTCTACTGATAGAGAGGTAGCGATGAGATGTCATAGAAAGAGCGACTCAGCAAGCAGAAGGAAGTGGCACAGTGTCCGGTAACGATGCCGAAAGCCTCGAAGCTCCGGAACGGTTGGGTGATGCACGAACCAGCACGCCAACGTGCGAGGTCCCGTTCGTTCCGAAATGGGAGCTCTCCAGTGGTCAGAAGTGCAGTCATCATGCCGAAGTTGGACCCGTTCCCCTACCCACGGACGTTGGCAAGGAGACTCTGCGTTTTCATCCTCTGGGTGAGGATTCCGGGGTCTTCGACTACTGGGGGTTGCACCATCAACCGGTCAAGGTCACCGGCAAGGTCATCTCCCAACAGCCCTACGTCTGTTTCAGGCTACTTACCCGTGGGAAGAACGCCGTCCGCGCCGATGGCCAGGAGCGAATCATCGAGACCCCGGAGACCTATGGCGTCTTCTTCTCACCGGCAGGCAGCGGCTGCACCATCGAGAATCTGCACGGGGAACCCAACCGGATTCTCGGCCCCATGCTCAGTCAGGAGCATCTCCGTCGCATGCTGGAAGGACAGCCCCTGCCAGCGGTGGTACAGCGGTTCCTCAAAGGGGAGGACACCAGCTTCATGGCCCACCCCCGCATCACTCTGCCGATACGGCAATTGATCGCCGAGATTCAATCTCCACCGTATGACGGGGCAATGCGGGCGCTCTACATCCAGGGCAAAATCTTCGAATTGATGGCAGCGACACTGCAAGATCTCTCGGGAGAACGAAACTCCCCTCGTCGCACACTGGGTGAGGATCGACGAAAGGCGCTGCGAGCGCGGGATATTCTCATGAACAATCTGGAAACACCCCCTCGTGTCGATGCACTCGCCCGACAGGTAGGTCTTTCACAAAAACGGCTCAATGACGTCTTTCGTGATCTGTTCGGTGCAACCGTCTTTCAGTGTCTTGGCCAGTGGCGGCTGGAGATGGCTCGGGATCTTCTGATGAAGAGCGATCTCTCCATCAAACAGATCTCCTATCAGATGGGATACGCCCATCCCAATAACTTTATTCTCGCCTTCAGCAAACGGTTCAAGACGCCCCCCGGACGTTTCCGCAAAGGGCTGCTCCCGATCATGGACTCCGCTGACGGTCTCGGCTGACGGATCAGGATGACCACACATCACCACCCCACCCCATCGCCCCTCTCGCAGAGATTCGCAGAGGAGACCATCACCATTCCCCTTTCGCCTCCTCCTCTGGATGTGGCCGCGGCTTTTCAGGAGGCTCTGAGCGTCTACGACAGCGGAAATCGAGACCATACCCGGCAGCTCTGCCAGCGTATCCTGCAACAACACCCCCGACACAAGGATGCCCTCAATCTGCTGGCGGTGATGGCCCAGCAGGAGAGCAACAGCGAACAGGCGGAGTACCTCCTGCGCCGAGCAATAGCGTCGGATCCGAAAGAGCCGGCCTACCCGCACAATCTCGCCCTCTCCCTCATCGCTCTGGAGCGGCTCGACGAAGCAGTGGATGCCCTCAGGGAAGCGGACCGTCTCGGTTTTGACCGCTATGTCGTGCAGTCGGATCTGGGGCGGGTCCTGGGCCAACTCAACCGCCTCGACGAGGCCATCGATGTTCAGCAAGCACTGCTCGACTACTTCCCTGCGGACGAAACGCTGCTCAACGATCTGGTGATCAACCTCCAGAGACGGGGAGACCACGACCAGGCCATGACCCTGGTGGAAGAGGGCTTGGAGGTTCATCCGCTGTCGCACCCCCTTCAGATCTGCCGGGCCAACGGTCTGTTCGGCTTGGGACAGTTCCAAGAAGCCATCGAAGCCTATCGGGAGATTTTGGAGCGTGACCCCGACTTTGCACCACTCTGGGGCAATCTGGGCATCTCACTGCGTGTGGTAGGGCGAATCCAAGAGGCTGTTGACGCCCTCAACCGCAGCCTGACATGCGATCCCGACTACCACACCTCATACAATGTCCTCGGAATGATCGCTCTGGATCGCCATGAGACGAATCAGGCACTTGAGCTGTTCTCAAAAGCACTTCAACGACAACCGGAGTGCAGCCAGACCCTCTGCAACCTGGCCTTTGCCCTGATCCAGAAGGAGGAACTTGAACAGGCCGAACAACTCCTGCTTCACGTTCTTGAACGCGATAACACCGTCTCCCTTGCCCACACTCATATGGGCACCATCCGGGTCCAACAGGGACGTCCGGAAGAGGCTCTGGCGTGTTTTGAACGTGCTATCGCTTCGGACCCCACGGACTGGCTGCCCCGTATGAATGCCGGATTGTTGCAGTTGGAAGAGCGGCAGTTGGACGCCGCCCGTTGGTCTCTGGAGAGCGCTCGGGAGCTGCACCTTTCCGAAGCGACAATTCACAACAGCCTGGGACTCCACGCTCTGGTGGTTGGAGAACTTACGGAAGCAGAATCCCATTTCCGAGCCGCCTTGACGCGTGATCGACACCACGTCAATGCGCTCTACAATCTCAGCCGTTGTCGAAAGTTCCCCTCCACGGATGACCCGGATCTTCGCACCATCGAGTCACTGTTGGTCAGCGATGTACCAAGTACTGCAGAGCGGGCCTCTCTCCACTTTGCCATGGGAAAAATGCTCGACGACTGCCGAGCCTACGACCGCGCCTTTCCGCACATCATCGAAGCCAATCGTCTCTTCCTGGAGGTTAAACGCTATCCTCTGGAGAGTGCCGCTCCCTATTTTCAACGTTTGAAAAGCCTCTATTCTCCCGAATGGCTTGCCGACTCCTCCATCCGTGGCAGTCGTGACGAAAGCCCCATCTTCATCGTCGGTCTTCCCCGGTCGGGAACCTCTCTTCTGGAGCAAATTCTTGCCAGCCACCATCAGATCGCCGGATGTGGCGAGATGTCCTACTTTTTACAGTTACAAGAGAAACTTCCCGATCAGTTGGCCAGTGATGAGGAGTTTCCCGAATGTCTGCATGAGCTCACCCAAGAGGCCGCAAACACTCTGATCACCCGCTATCTCGATCAGGCCCGCCGAATGGCCGGAAACACACCCTTTCTTCGCTTCACGGACAAGATGCCCTACAACTATCAGAACCTGGGCCTGATTGCGAAACTCTTCCCCAAAGCGAAAGTGCTCTACTGCCGCCGCAACCCTTTTGACACTGCCGTCTCCCTCTTCTTTCAGAAGTTCTCCAACGGCAACTACTTCAGCTTCGACCTGGAGGCCATCGGCCGATATATCCGGCAGCAGGAGGATTTCATGCACCACTGGATGCAGGTCGCAACCCTCCCCACTCTGGAGGTGCACTATGAATCCGTCGTCACGGAACCCGAGCAGAGTGTTGCTCGAATTCTCGCATTCCTCGATCTGCCCTGGGACGACGCCTGCATGACCTTTCACACCACGAAACGGGCCGTGGGAACCGCCAGCAACTGGCAGGTCCGGCAACCGATCTATCAGAACTCCGTAGAGCGTTGGCGTCGTTATGAAACGTTCCTGCAACCCATGATCCGCGCCTATCAGGACAATAACTGGTAGTCGCATCATGCATGGAAATACCGAAACATCTGATTCCACAATTGAACAAGAGACACGGGGCACCAAGAAGGAGACAGAGCTGCCACACGATGCCGCTGCCTGGGACACCCTGGGCTGGACTCAGTTCCACGCCGGACGCTTTGAAGAGGCCGAGAAGGCGCTGGCCACCGTCTGTGATCTGCAACCGGAACGGGCGACCGCTTGGGCCAATCTCGCCTTCATCCGCTCTCAGCGCAAGAATGTACCCGGCACCTCGGAGGCGGTTCGCATCGCTCTGGAGATCGACCCCCAAGAGCCCCTCGCCCTCAATGCCAAGGGATTACTTCTCCGTCTACAGGCTCGAATAGACGAAGCAGTCGCCGTATTCCACCAAGCACTTCAGATCGATCCGGATTTTCATCCGGCGCTGATCAATCTTGCCCACCACTTCCGTGATCGAGGAGTGTTGGAGCAGGCAGAGTGGTTCTATCTCAGAGCCCTGGCATCACGACCCGGAGATGCCGATGTTCATACCTGTCTGGCCGCCCTCTATCACCAGTCGGGATACCATGAGAAAGCGGTTGACTATGGCCGAAAGGCGATGGAACTCCGCCCCGATAGTGCCGAAGCCGCCAACACGACCGGCGTGGCGTTTCAGGCGTGCCGGTCGTTTCGTGATGCCGAGCACTGCTTCCGACAGGCACTCGGCATCAACCCGAAGTTGGTCGAAGCGCGCAGCAACCTGGGCAACGCCCTGCTGATGCTCAACCAACTGGAAGAGGCTCGATCGGTTCTGGAGAGAGTCGTTGAAGATCACCCGGAATTTGCTCCGGCCCTTGCCAATCTCGGCTCAGTTCTGGTTAGCCAAGGAGAACATGCTGAAGGGGAGAGGCTCATCCGCAAAGCTCTGAAGATCGATTCCACTTTACCCGACGCCTGGAACAACCTGGCCAAAGCCTCCCAGGAGAGAGGTGACATGAAATGTGCCGTTCTCCACTATCGCAAGGCTCTGAAACAGATGCCCGGGCAACCCGGCATCCTCCGTAACATGGTTCAGTGCACACGGTACAACTCTCTGGACGACCCCGATTTCATTGCGGTCCGGAAGGCACTGGCGGATGAGAGACTCCTACCCCGTGACAGGGCTGAGCTGCACTTCGCCCTGGGCAAGATGCTGGATGACTGCCAAGCCTACAACAAAGCCTTCCTTCAGATGGCAGAGGGCAATCGTCTGGTGCGTCGAAGCATCACGTTCTCGCTGGAGAGAACCCGCACCCAGTTCAGCAGAATACGTCAGGTGTTTGATGCTGACTTCTTTGCCGAACGGAGGAGATTCGGGATTTCAGACTCCTGCCCGCTCTTCATCATCAGTCTGCCACGCGCCGGCTCAACTCTGCTTGAGAGTATCGTGTCCAGCCATCCGAGCGTCACGGCTGGTGGCGAATTGAAGGTCATGAACCGGGTATTGGAGCAGAGTGACACTTCTCCGAGCACACCGGGTGTCTTCCCCGATTACTTTGCCCATCTCACTGGAGCAGAGGCCAAGAGACTCGCCTCCTCAATCCACACCGACTATACCGACCTGCTGGAGGGTAGAGACACTCTCCACGTAACCGACAAGATGCCTTACAACTTCTTCACTGTCGGTGCCATTCATCTGCTGTTCCCCAATGCCAAAATTCTACACATCCGCCGCAACCCCCTGGACACGGCACTCTCCATCTACTTTCAACTGTTCAATGAGGGCAACGACTACGCCTACGATCTGTTCGAGATCGGTTGTTACACCCGCGAATACCAACGGATGATGGAACACTGGAACAGCGTCTTACCCGGGAGAGTGATCGACGTCACATACGAGACACTGGTCAACAACCAGGAGGAGGAAACCCGGCGTATCCTCCATGAACTCACTCTTCCGTGGAACGATGCCTGCCTCCGTTTTCATCAAGCCAGAAGAGATGTGCGTACCGCCAGTAGCTGGCAGGTTAGACAGCCCATCTATCAACGGTCACGGGAGCGCTGGCGCAACTACACTTCTTTTCTGAAGCCGCTGTTCGATAGTTTGGAGATTGATGATCCACTCTGACACGTAAGATCACACTGACTTGGTTCAGCGGCAACATGACAAGCGTCACCATCAAACTATCGGTTATACGACCGGCGATTCATTCCATTGTCATTGTTTCACGTTCCACTGAGTGTCATCTTTTTCAAGATTTCAGGTGACTGAAGCTGGGGTGTCTGAGGTTTCTCCTTGATTTCCCGGTTGGCTTGAACGAACGATTTCGTGTAATTGAACGCTTCCAACAGGGATACTTTTCCATCCCTATTGGCATCACCCCGTCTGGAGAGACCGCGTAGCAGGGCATAGGTGAAAAGGCCGTGTTTTCCCGTCCGGTACTCCTGAGACTCCTCTTCGCCCTTGGAAGCGGCCATGATGGAAAAGTTAGAGGAGGCGGAACGTTTGGCCAAACTGTGAAAGTCCAACGTGCCGGCAACGTTCTTGGCCTGACAGGTATCTACAAGTAACAGCCTTTTGCCTGCCGTATGTCGTAACGCTTTGAAACGACCTCCCAGCTTATCAGAGAGGGTGCGTGTGCCACGCCTTTGAAGAGACCCTGAATGTCGGCATATCGGGCGTCGCGAGGAACGAAGTAGTAGTTGCCAGCCTTGTCGGATAGGCCGTGGGACGCCAGAAACAGAATCACCGTATCATTGCCGGTCGCCGGTTTGATGAAATCGAGGGCTGCAAGAATATTCTTGCGGGTTGGTTGCGTTCGTGAGCCGTCCGACAGTGTCTTGACATGGACACGTCTGAAAAGACCGCGTTCTTTCTTCTTGAAGGTGGTAGCAAGTACTTCGGCGTCCTTGGCTGCGTACTCCAGGTCGGCCTCCGGCATGTTGGGAAAGGCATTGACACCAATGCTCAACAGATAGAGGTCCCCTTTTTTTGGTTTTCGAATAACTCCTTTTCGATCTATCTGCCGGGTGGCTACACCCATGGACGTGCCGTTGAAGACCTCGATGCGCACTTCGTTGTTTTTGGCGTTCAGAGGCAGTGTCACTGTTTTTGAGAAACGCTCTCGATCGGCTCCGGAGAGAATGCGATGACGGGTGGGAGTCGTTGGAATGCCGTTAACATAGGCTGCTATGTCGGTCATTGGAAGGCTGCGCTTGTCCACCTGGATGTCGACCTTCACCGTGTTTGCCATCACCGAGCCCGGCGCCTTGATCTCAATGCGTGCCGGAGCGATGCTGCGCAGATCGGCGATATCGAAGAACTCACCGCCCACTTCGGCTCTGGCCTTTTCGACATCGCCATGGTGCTTGACCACTGCACGCACATAGTCGGGACGGTAGAAGATTCGCTCGAACTGTCGTGCAGAGTAGTAGTCACTTCGGGTATCGATGCCGCTGTTGACGATCCAGCCGACCTTGCCGTCACCATTGGCAGAAGAGGTGTAATAGCCATCGTCGGTCCAGGCGATCCATTCGTTGTCGTCGATGATTCTCATGGTAAGAACCTTCTCCACCTGCCGACCGTTGATGATATGGTACCACTCGATGATGTCGTAGCTCGAAAGGGTGATGAAGAACGTGCCGTCACCGGAGATGGTCAGTGACTCGAGTCCAAACTCGGACTCGAACAGGAAGGAACGGTAACCGTCCTTCGAACTGTAGGCGTAAACACTGCCACTGAAGAAGAACCAGTCGGTACTACCGGGGTAGAAGGCGATTTCACCCAACGTATAACCGTATGAACTGAATACGTATTGACCATTGACGACCGGGTGAAGCTCGTCCTCTCCCGTGTTTTCAATGGTGACCCCCAGTGGGTGTGAACGCGGTGAGGGCAGAGTATGCCGGTTTTGGGGGTCTGGTCCGTACTCGAAGGAGTCCAGAGATATGGTCACGCTTTTCGAAGGGTGGCTCTTGTTATGAATGCGCACGGTTCGTCCGTCGTGACTGGCCTGGATCTCCCGATCATCGTCGGTATCCCTCC
>JADGBX010000001.1 GCA_015231265.1 Magnetococcales bacterium
TCATCGGAACCCTTGAAGGCATATGGCCTCCCGACTTCGAACCGGCTTCAACCCACTCTTATCCTTCTGAATTCACGGAAAACCGATCCTTCATGGGTTCCACCTGAGCTACATCAAGGATCGAGGTCATGATTTTGCTGGTCAGTGCAGTGATGTCCGTGGGTTCCAGCGGATCCAGGCTCAAAGCACTGGATGCCTTGGCTGGATAGCCCCAGACATTGTGTCGATCGGTGATCAAGGCGGTTTGGGAGGAGCCGTCCTTCCAGACATCGGCCATGGAAAGAACCAAGTCCGAGACGCACATCAACTCGTGGATTACATCACCAGGAAGATCAGGTGCAGGATGGCTGTTCGATCTCTCCATCTCGGTGGAATACTTGAGCGGAAAGGTGATCCAGACGTGGATACCGCGCAGTGAGGCACGGAAAATCTGTCGCAGGAGGCGGACCAGCAGAGTATTCTGAAAATGCTGGAAAGCGGTCGTATTGTCCTTGCCCGCCCATTCGGGAAGTCCATGGCAATGCCACTCCAAGATGGCCCGAATCCCCCACCCACGGATCAGGATAGTCTCGACTTTTTCAGTGGGGTCGATACCTCCCACAGCTTGAAGGACCGAGGCGTGATGCTGGGAGCTGAAGGGAAGATCGCCATTCAAGGAAGGATTCCCACCCCCAATGAGTGCTGCCAGATCCACTAGGTAGGGCCAGTCATGCGCTTGCAGCGTCTGGCCTGGGAACTGGCCGTGCTCGATGGTTCCCAATCCAGCATTGACCAGCAGGGTTACGGTGGTGGGAAGGCTCTGGATCAAGGGCCAAAAGTCGTGCTCCGGCGAAGAAAAAATTCCACCTTTAATACCCATCGTGTATAAGGGAGGGCAGTCTCTGTTGGTCTGGTTTCGAGTTTCCATGCCGAATTCCCTTTATCTCAGATCGAACAGACAAATATTGATAGGACTTGGTTGGGCTGTCTGAGGCCTTCGGTGGAAACCAGCGAAGCGCCCCAGCTAAAGCCCAACCCGCTCAGATAAGGAACTGTCCGGGGTGACCCGGGTGACCCGAACAGTAAAACCTGAACCGCCGACATTATCGGCGTGGGGATAGGATCCGACTTTTGTAAGGGAGAGTGGAGATCAAGGATCCGGCAGAAATCGATCACGAATCGATCACCAGAGCATTAATGCAGGTATGATATGTCCGTACTTTCAGAGAATGAAAAACAGGTTTTCTCCAGGAGGTTTCTCATCCTTCGGGAACAAATGGGGGAAACCCAAGAATCCATGGCCTCTCGTGGTCGAAGTGGCTTTGCAGAGGCTGTTGGGGATATCAGTGTTGCTTCGATTGGACGGTGGGAAAGAGGGAAGACTGCGCCCAAGGCGAAAACAATCCAGAAAATCGCCAGCTTTATTAATGTGCGCGAATGCGACCTCTATGATGAGAAGTCATGTTCAGATGACAGGTTTACCATCCAAGTTAGGAACCACCTGCAAGACAGAAAGCTGAAGGGAAAAAATAAAATAATCCGGGAAACGACTTCACCCGGAGAGAAAGTTGATAACGGGTCATCGGTAATCATCGCTGTGACCTGCGCAAAGAAGGACAGAAAGTGGGCGGATTGGATTTCCTGGACATTGAACGCAGCAGGTTACAGTTCAACGGTGCGGGTTCTGGCCTTGAAAAGGGAATCATCAGTCGATGGAATAGTTGAAAAACTGGATGCAGATTTGATTGTCGGATTGGTCTCCGGTTATGCAATCCGTGATCGGTGCCATCATATTTGGGAAGGTCTCCATTCAAAGTCACTGTCTTCTGGAATGGGTCGGTTGCTTTTTATCGAAATTTCATCCCTTTCATGCCCTGGATTACCATCATCCATCAGAAGAGCCGCATCAGTCGATATCAGAGAGTTGGACCCTCAAACCGCAGTGGGAGTAACCCTGCTCGGGGTTCGTCAAACCCTTGGGCTTCGGTCTGCCCCTCCCAAACCATCGCAAATGAATGAAAGTCCCCCAGACTTTCCCGGTGCCGACCACAAACTCCATAATCTGAAACTGAGCCAGAACCGTAATTTTGTCGGACGTTCGTCGGAGTTGGAGAGCCTGAGAGCAAGGCTTGAATCAGGATTGCCAACAGCCCTGACTCAGGCAGCCCACGGCCTTGGTGGCGTTGGGAAAACGCAACTGGCCAATGAGTACGCCTACCGTTGGCGTGACTCATATCAGGTAGTTTGGTGGGTTCGGAGTGAGGACGAGGCCACCTTGACGACCGATTTATCGGATCTGGCGAGGGCTCTCAATCTTCCATGCAGCACTTCGCAACAAGCTGTTGAATGTCTCAAACAGTGGCTGATTGACCGTGATCGTTGGCTTCTGGTGTTCGATAACGTCGAAACTCCTGACAGCATTCGCAACTATCTGGTATCCAGCGATCAGGGGCACACCATCATCACCTCTCGTTACAGCGCTTGGCGCGGGGTAGCGGAATCTCTGAACGTCACGACATTTGATCGCCAGGATTCCATTGCCTACCTTCAGAAGCGTACAGGCCAGGAATCGGAGGAAGGCGCTGACGATTTGGCTGCGGCCTTGGGGGATTTACCGCTGGCGCTTGCGCAGGCAGCTGCCTACATGGAAGAGAGCGGGTTGGATTATGAGGCCTATCTTGAGCTTTTTCAAAACCACCAAGGCCACCTTTTAAAAGTCAGTCCACCGGTGAATGAGGGGGGCTATTCCCATACCGTCGCCACGACGTGGGACATTTCGTTCACAAAGCTGGCCGAGACATCCCCGGCAGCGCCAGAGCTTATTTCCCTTCTGGCCTATTTCGCCCCTGATGCCATTCCGAAGGAAATCATTTCGGTAGCCCCTGATGTGCTCTCAGAATCGTTGAGAAATGCAACGGAAGATGGATTTCCCCTTCAGGAGGCATGGCGAGCCATGCATCGATTTTCTCTCGTGGAGGCAGGACCGAACACCGTTACTATCCATCGTTTGGTCCAAGAGGTCATCTTCCAAGGGCATTCTCGTGAACAACAACTCCAATATGCCAATACGGCTTTGGAGTTGGCGGTTGCCGCCATTTCCTATGAGGAGAACAACAAAGAGACCTGGAACAAATCGTTGCCGTTTCTTCCTCATGCCATCGCAGCCGCCAACCAATCTCTGCGTGCGAAATGCCAGGAGGATAAAGCAGTCAATCTCCTGGATAATGTCGCCAGCATCCACTGGAAACTTGGGCAAATTGCTGAAGCTGAGGATGTTTATCGTCAAGCTATGAATCAGGGAGAGAAACACCTGCCTGATGGTGCTTCAATTCTGGGTACGGTTTACAACAATTTGGGAACTCTGCTCAGAGGTGAAGACCGTTCAGATGAGGCGCTGCCCTTTCTTGAAAAAGCGCTTGACGTAGGACTGAAGGTCTTGGGGCCGGATCACCCAACTGTAGCCATCCGGCACGGTAACCTTGGGTTGGCGCTCAGAAGACTGGGGCGTTTGGTGGATGCTGAAAAGAATTTCCGGCGCGCTCTTGAAATCGACAGAAGCCACTTTGGTGAAAACAATGACGCTGTAGCGCGGGATCTGAGTAATCTTTCCCGCTCATTGAGTGAGCAACAAGGCAAAGACAAATTTGAAGAGGCGTGCGACTGTCTCAGGAAAGCCCTGGAAATCGGAAAGGCTTCTTACCCTGGGCTTCATTACCGGCTGGCGATACGTCATAACAACCTTGCAATGTTGCTTAGACAGGGCGGGCTTCTGGATGAGGCGGAGGAAAATATCCGTTGTGCGATTGATATCGATGAAAAATATTACAATCTCGAACATCCTGATGTGGCCGGTGATTTGTTCAATCTGGCTTTAATCCTGATGGACAAGTCCGACTTGGATGGGGCTGAACAACAACTTTCTCGTGCTCTGCGGATATTCCAAGAGAAGTTGGGAGCCAGCCACCAGTCAACCACTGAGTGCCGAGAGAAGCTGGTGGAGGTTCGGGTTATGCGAGGGAATGCAACAACCTGATCGTTGTTCAGGTCGATTCCAAAGCTTCAAGGAGATTCGATGATGACGGGCGAGCCAGGGGTTATATCAAACGCAGGAGCACTGATGTACTGCCCCCAGCGTTTGGCATGCTGTCGGCTGGAAAGCCTGAATAGGTCGTCTGATTCATCGTGATCGGATTGATCCGCTTCATCGAGGCCGACGCCAAAACCCACGCTGCCGATGTCCGTCAGGAGGTAGCGGTTGTGGAGCTTTTCCCCGCCGGGCCGGCTTTTCCAGATGACCACGCGGAGCTTTCCGCCTGAGGGAATGATGTCAGGCAGGTGGGTGCGGCATTTCCTCAGGATCTCGTTTTCGCCTTTCTTGTCGGCGCTGATGTGCAGTTCCGCCTGAGGTGCTTTCAAACCGTGGTTCTGCCCCCAGAGGATGGACAGCATTTCCCGCAAGGTGTTCAAGAAGCGAGGGCGATACGGGTCCGGATCGAAATGGGGATCCACGAACACTGCATGCTGGCAGCACCGCAGGATTGGAGCGACGACCTGGGCGAACTCGCCGGCATCTCGCGGGGGGGACGGGGCTGGGGGAACCTCCCAGTGTTCGGCATTCTTCTGATCGGTGATCGTGCCATTCACAAGCTCACCGCTGGTGACGATGAAAGGTTGGTTGCGAGGGTTGTTGTGGCTGAGGATTCCGCGAAAGGGACGTTCCCCGTGTTCGCTCTCAGCTTTTTCCAGCCATGAAGGTTGATCGTTGAAGCTGGCCGGACGTTTGACCATATTTTCACACAAAGTATCCAGCAGGGCTTCAATTCGTTTCGTTGAAATTTCACTGGCGCCAGGATGCTGGTCGTAAAATGCTCGCATCACCATCTGACGCCATTTTTTTGGGTAGCCCGATACCACACGCCCTGTATCCATACCAAAACGACCCGCAAAGAAAGCATATTCTCGACGATCATACCAGCGGGCCACCATTTCTGGATCCAGGGTGAATTCGTGGAACATGCTCAGTACAGCTCCTTCATTCGCTCCTGGAAGAAGCCTCGGGGCCAACGGTCGATGAAGTCGCCGTCGCTGTCGATGCGGATGCGGTGGATGCGGGGACCGTCCTCTTCCGGTTCGACGAAGTAGACTGCAATCCCTTCTGGAGTCAATGACGGCGCGCCCGGCGGCAGTTCATTCTCGCCGGTCTCCCGGATGCGGCGGAGGAAGCGGAGCATCAGATGCTCGCTGTGGGTCTCCACCAAAAACATCAGGTCCGGCTTTTCTTGTGTCTGGGAGATAAACAGATCCCCCAAGGCTACCTGGAAGGCGGGATGGATGTTGGATTCTGGCTCCTCGATGGCGACGATACCCATCTGGCTGTGGACGGCGGCCACCAGAACAGGAACCACTTGGGAGATCCCCACGCCTACATCCTGGGGAAAGAGCTCCATACCGCGCTGTTGATCCAAAATCATCAGTTGCTGCCGTTCAGGAAGACTTTTTACTGCATCGCGGAGCCACTCTTGATCATCCAGCATGGTTTCTCTGGTTAGGGCCATCATCAGAGGGCTGTTGACCTCAAGCTCTTTGTAGCGTTTTACTTCAACCCTGTAACCGGCGTTCAGGCGATCTTTATGGGTGAGCCAAGTATTGACCTTCTCCACCAGTGTATCACCTTTGAGCAATAGAAGATCCCAAGCAGCCATGCCGTTGGACCAGCGGAATTCATCCGGTGAACGCGCGGGATGGTAGTTGCGACCCGGCATTTTTCGGAAAGGGCTGATGTAACGAAAACGTTCCAAGTTCATCTTAAGCATCATAATCGGCGCAACAGTCAACGCACTGATAACCAGCGCTGATTGCTGATGAGCGGCTTGCTCAGGATCCTCGGATTCCCAATATTCACCAAGATCTGGGAAATTCAGCGGCTTTCCGCTTTGAGGAATAACCGTAGCAGACTCAAGGAAGATTTCCATTTGCTGGGAAAATGGGGAGTCGTACTCAACCAGAGGGGTTGGTTCTTCATTGGCGACTACACGTAATGATGGCCCAACCCAGGTCATAATGGGGTGATGACTGTCCAATATTTGAAATGTCACTCGACGACCATCTCCAGAACCCTCCATTTTCAGTAAAGGTTGACCATCGTAGCCTAAGGAACAAAAGGAAATTCGTGGTCCATCCAATACTTCTGACCAACGCGTTTCCACTTCAATGGTCGCCGTGCTTGGTGCGTTCGAAAATTGGGCGCTGCCATAGGTCGGGACGTTAATCCATTGCTCCAGATCTCCGAAATCCTCTCTGGAAACATCCAACTCAAAACGCATACGGATGGGCAGGCTGCGGTCGTGGTTGTGGACCAGGCTGTCGAATCCGCCCAAATCCAGCACATCCCCGCCCAGGAGGGTGCGACCTGGATCGGCATTTCCGCGTTCGAAGATCTCTCGGGCGTAGTGCAGTGCCTGGACGATAGTACTTTTTCCGGCATTGTTGGGGCCGAACAGCAGTGTCACCGGTGCGAAGTCGATGCGCACCGGCTCGCGGATGCCTTTGAAATTCTCCAGGATGAGGGCTTTGATGATCATTCCTGGTCATCCTTCAATCGGTCGCGCCAGTAATCTGGACGGCGGTGCAGGTGGGCCACGGCGATGATCAGGATTTCAGCATCATCTGCATGGTAGATCAGGCCATAGGGAAAGCGCCTCAGCCGGCATCGGCGGGTTTCTGCACTGAGGGGATGCCACCCCGTGGGGTACCGCCGGATCAGGTCCAAAGTGGCCAGGATTTCTCCCAGGAAAGCCTTCCCCAGACCCGGGGCCTGAGCATCATGGAAAAAGATCGCCTCGTCCAACTCCTGGCGGGCAACTTCGAGAAAACGAACCTTCATGGCGCGCGATACTTGGCCAGGACCTCATCCAAGGACACGGCTTTCAACTCCCCACGTCGGTAGGCAGTCAGGCGATCTTCCGCTTCCTGAGACCAGAGGCGATCCATCTCCGGGTTGGTTTCATCCAAACTGCCCAGAATGGCGTCTACCAGTTCCAGCCGCGCCGTAGGGTTGAGTTTTCGGGCTTCCGCCTCGATGGCGGTGATGGTTTTATTCATGGTGTTCTCCGTTGAATTGACGCTGACTCCGCATCACTTTTCCACCTGTTTTTCATCCTCAAGCTTGCTTACCTGAAAAAGTTGGCTAGTCATTTCAGACCAAGCTACGGTACCGCAATATGGACATTCCACCGTTTCCTTCTCTTTTCCACCAGGAACAACAGGCCCCCATTTGGTCACGTGGAATGACTTCCCGCATTGTTCATTTCTACATTTTGTCATGTTATCCACGTTCATTCCTCCAAAGAAAGGCACTCATGGTTACCAGATCATCATTTATGATGGTCATGTGGATTCACTCCTGGCTTTCAGCAAGAGGGTGATCATCGGTAGCATGCGGAAGAACAGATAGTCGACCTGCCTGGGATCGTTGATCTCATTTTTTCCCTGCTCATGGTGGCGGATCTGGTAGGTGTTTCCAATCGAGGTTAACTCCCTGGCTTCCTTTTCCAGGAGTTCACGAAAAGCCGGAGAAAAGGCTGCTTTGTCGAGGAGATTGGTCGCCTTGGCTTTCTTGTCATTGCCTTCTTCCAGGGTTTTCAACCGTTCCCAGGCGTCCCAGAGGCGTTCCAACCCCTCTTTTCGGACTTTGGGATCAGGGTCGAGAATCTTGGTCTTGGCGTCATTCAGCAGACCGTCGAATCCCGGTTCACTTCCGGATTGGGCGGAATCGAGGAGTTGACCAAACTCGGGAGGCAGGATTCGGACTATGGTACCGTCGGCTTGAAGGCGGAAGACGATGCCGTTTCGTTCAAAGATTCTGTTGATCTTCTCAAGAAACGCTTGTCTACCGTTCAACTGGTTGAAGGTCAGATGATGGTGGCGAAAGAAACTATGGTATGAGCCTTGTACAGGGGCACTGACGTGGTGAAAACAGAATTGAATCAGGTCGAGAATTTCCAGTAAGTCGGGCTTGCCCTGGTCTAACCCCTGGGCGAGTTGGATATTTTCCGTTTCATCAAAACTCCAAGAGGACTTTCGTTGACTCTGAATGGCGTATTCCAAAAGCAATGGATTTTCGGCCCCGCAGGCATCCCAAAAGCCCCGATAGTCAGTTCCCACCACTGCGGGACCATCTGGGCAGGTTTCCGGAAAGCTCTCTCCGAAGGAGCCATCGTCAATCAATGAATGGATATGTCCAAAAATCCCGCGCCACACCTGATCGGGAATATCCTCTTTGGTTGACTCCGCCTTACCACGCTCTTGGTCTGAAAAGTATTCCATTCGGTTACAGTTCCCTCTGGAAGGCGCGCTTATTAAATGAGCCAAACAGGATCACCCCCTCCAGGTGGACGGTTTCCATATTGTAGGCGCTCATGGCGGAGAGATCGGAATTGGCGATGGTCATGGTTGGCGCTCCATTGAACTGGTTACTTCTTTCCCTTATTGGGCCGTTGCGTCAGGGCGGAGCCAGCGGCACTTTTTCCGGTCTTGCTGGTGCCGGGACTCCTCAACGCCTTGCTGGCAGCTGATGCGGCCTTGGGGCCGGTCACTTTAGCGTTGCCGGTCTGCGCCAGGGCGGAGCCGGCAGCGGACTTGGCTGCCCTGCTGGCTTTAGGATTGCGCAGCGTCTTGGAGGCTGCCGAGGCAGCTTTGCTACTGGTTCTTTCGGAAGTTCTACGAGTTGCCATGATTAGGTTCCTATCTCGATTGATGTGATTGCCTGTCACTCTCTAACGCAACGCTCGGACCAATCGTTTTCTTCGCTTGTATTTTTATTTTCCCCTTGTTTAACAGTATGTTAAATATATATATCTGGAGCGCTCGGCTCCTCGCCTCACCCTTGGATCATAAACAATTTTCTGATCATGCGCGTTTGTTTATGGTGGATTCCCTTATTCATCCGCCAGATGTTCCCACAGCTCTTCAAAGGCGCCCATTTTGGCCTCCTCGATGCTGGCGAAGGCCTTGTTGCCGAAATCATCTCCGACCTTGAAACCCCATTTTCCTTTCTTCCAGCCGTTTTTGTACTGGAAAATGGCAATGTTAAATCCGTCCGTATTGAGGAATGGATTGCCTTTGCTCGACGTGCGCCATTTTCGAGTGAGCCAGCGGACGCGACGTCCGGCTTTGCTTTTCATGCGAGCTTCCCGTTGGCGGGGTCCCACATAGTCGTCGGTCATCTTCTCCGCACAGACGCAACCTGCATCCAATCGCTCCGGATAATCCGGGTGTTCCATGACATGGACGTAGCGGATCTCTTCGCGGCCACAAATGCCGCAGGTCTCGGTCGCCTCGCCGTTGTCATAGGCGTCGATGCACTGCCAGCCCTTGTGCGGTACGCCTGGCTGGTCCCATAGACCGCTCACAACTCCCCCCGGAAGGCGCGCTGGGTAAGGGATGAAAAAGTGTCCTCAACACCATCGGCACCCTGCCTGAACTTATCTTTGAGCTGCTCGACTTCTAAAAAAGCCCGGCAAAACCGTTCCTGATCAGCAATCGGAGGGGTTGGAATCAAGAGTTCCGAGAGAATCCTCAGATTGATGTTTTTCTGAGCCGATTCCGGCGCTTTTTCCTTCAAAATAGCCTGGTAGAAGGTTAGCCACATGTGAATGTATTCAGTTTTCACAAGTTCCGATGGGGTGAATCCTACAACACTATCAGGGAAGCATGAATCAAATTGTAGGATTGCAGTATCCGCTATGTTTGCAGCAATCGTGATGCAAAGAGTGCCTGCTGGCCACATCTTGCTTTGCTGTAGGCCGAGTTCGGAATAGGTCTGAGAATGGGAAGTAATGAAATGGTTGGCGTTTGCCACATCCCCGGTCTGAATCAGTGGAAATGGCCCGCCCAGCAACTCAGCGGCGTTCCTTGGTCTGTGTTTTGATTTCCCACGGGCAAGCACACCCAAATTTTCAAATCGTTGAACCTGCCACCCCTTCGGGTTGGTAACCGGATCCCCGAACATATCGAGGAAGACCGACCGCAGGAACTGGTCGGCCAGGTCCAGGGCTTGTCGGCGCTTGCGGCGGATGGCGTCGGCCTTGTCCAGAATCGCCGCAATGCGCTTCTGCTCATTGGGAGAGTCAGGGTAGATGACTGGAAATTCAGCCAGCGCCGTAGGGCTCAGCCTTGGCAGGTTAATGCCTGTGCATCGTGCTGTTGCAAAATCCACCAGTCTCTGCTGCCTGAGATAGTGGAACAGATAATCTCTTTCCAGGCCATTCTTTGGCCGAATCGGCAAAATATCGGTACTGCATACCCCTGAAAACTCAGGCCGGCTGATTTTCCTCAAATATGGGCGCAACTTTCCATATAGGATGTGTTTGTCGGAAAACGCAAACTTGGTACTCTTTAGTTCCGCTGATTGGGCATCCTGGACCGCAATGAAATTGCCCTCACCATCCACATGCTCAAGTCCCACGTAATATGCGTCCGGTGAGATATGGTCCGGCTGAATTCCTTGGCGTTCAATTTCAGCCACGCCTTTTAATGGTTTCTGTTTCCATCCTTGCGGCGTCTGGATCTGAATCATCCCACCATCCCCCGCAGCTCTTCCAGGTCGGCTATGATCTCCCGTTCCAGGGCTATCATGCGGTCCATGATCTCGACGGGCGGGTCGTACTCCTCTTCCTCATAAACCACCTCCTTATAGCGGTTAATGGAGAGGTCATATTTGTTCTCTTTGATCTCCAAGGCAGGTACAAAGAACGCCTTGGCGGTGCGGTCGGTGAGTTTCTTCGGATCTCGGACCTTCCACTGTTCCAACAGATCCGGCAGATCGTTGGCTTCCACCTCCTGGCGCTTATCATCCAGACTGAAACCATCGGCTTGTACGTCATAGAAAAAGACCTGATCCGTCGCGCCGCCCCGGGTGAAGATCAGCACCGCTGTGGAGACGCCGGCGTAGGGTTTGAACACCCCCGATGGGAGCGAAATCACACCCTCCAGCTGGTTCTCCTCTACCAACATTTTGCGCAGGGCCACATGGGCCTTGGAACTACCAAAAAGAACGCCATCGGGAACGATGGTGGCGGAGCGGCCTCCGAGCTTGAGCATCTTGAGGATCAGCACCACAAAGATCAGTTCGGTCTTTTTGGTTTTTACCTGACCCAACAGGGAGGGGTGGACATCCTCGTAGTCCAGACTGCCCTTGAACGGTGGATTGGCCAGGATCAGATCGAAGGCGTCGGCGCAGAGTTTGGGATATTTCTCAGGGAAGTTGTTGCTCAGGGTGTCCTGATAGTGAATATCCGGTGCATCCACCCCATGCAGCAGTAGATTCATGGCGGCGATGCGCAGCATGGTGACGTCGAAATCAAAGCCCCGGAACATATCCCGCTGGATGTGCGCCCGGTGGGGTTCCAGCAGGTCGCCGGGATAGATTTTATCCCCGGTCTCCGGATCGGTAGTGATCAGCTCCTTGGTGCTGTGGCTGCGCATGAGGTACTGCATGGCCTCCACCAGAAAACCGGCGGTGCCGCATGCCGGATCTCCCACCACCTCGGTGGGCTGAGGATTGGTCAATTCCACCATGGTGCGGATAATGTGGCGAGGGGTACGAAACTGGCCGTTGATACCGGCTGTGGTGAGTTTGCCCAGAAGATACTCGTAGAGGTCGCCCTTGGTATCCCCGGCAGTTAGCGGCAGCGCCTCAATCATCTCCACCGCCTTTACCAAGAGGCCGGGCTTGGCGATCATCAACTGCGCCTCTTTCATATACTCGCCGAATTCGGCCCCATCTACCGCCACCTTCTTGAAATGGGGGAACACCCCATCCCGGATCACCGGGAGCATCTCCTCCGCGCCCAGGTGTTTGAAACGGGACCAGCGCAAGCGCTGCTCATCATCATGAAAGTTGCGCCGGAAGGGCTTGCCGGTACGGGCGGAACGCTTTTCGTTGCGGGACTCGGTGGCGTCCAGCAGACGGGCGAACATCAAAAACGAGATCTGCTCGATGACGGTGAGCGGATTGGTGATGCCTCCGGTCCAGAACTCGGTCCAAAGTTTATCA
This sequence comes from Magnetococcales bacterium, assembly GCA_015231265.1. GTDB lineage: Bacteria > Pseudomonadota > Magnetococcia > Magnetococcales > JADGBX01 > JADGBX01. The sequence goes on from JADGBX010000001.1 coordinate 12,035, forward strand.
ATTTTGCTTTTCAGTTCACCGGTAATCATGCGTTAGTTCTCTCATCTTGCTGTGCGGGTGGTTTAAAGGCTTCCAGGATGGCGATGAGGTCGTCCAGCTGTTCCTCATTGGGAAAGACGCCATCGGGGCCGTCGCTATCTACCTGGGTAAAGGGGGCGTCATAGAGCTTGTCGATGGCGATAACGCCATACTTGCTGATGTGGTTCTTGAGCAGACCGAGAAAACGGATCTGCTTGCCACTCAGGGCCGGATGACGACCCACGAAATCGGCGAAACATTGCTCCACCGCTGCGGCGTCCATGCCGATGATGGAGCGGAGAATTTGCGCCAGCCCGCCAGCTGTCTCCTGATAGAACTCCAGCAGGATATTGAGGTCCACACCGGGATTATCGGTATGAACCAGGGAGTTGAGCGCGTCCAGATCGGCCTGAGTCACCGGTTCCCCGATGCGTATCTTTTTCAGGGTGGGATTGGTTTCAAAGAGGGGTTTCAACGCCTCTTCTACCCGGATGCGATAGGCGGCCAGATCGTTGGCGGTGATGTTGGCCTTGCGCTGCTCATATTGCACATGGCCATCCTCCACATCCACCACGCGTATGGTGTTTTCTGGAGGTTCCGTTGGACGGCGGTGGTGCATGATGGCCCGCAGCTCCCGCCGAACCTCCTCCAGTTGAGGCACGGTGACCGCATGCCAGAAAGCGCCATCTTTGATCCGCTGTATGATTTCACCTTTCTCCCGCACCGGGTTGAGGTGCATCTGCAATTGGGCGATCTGATCCAGAAGCTGACCCCGGTGGTCTTCAAAGAGGCTGGAGTTTTTCAACAGCTCCACCTGCATGTTGGCCATGAGCCGGTCGAACTGCCAGGCGGCGGCGTGAGAGCGGATGTTGATCCACTGCATCAGCGGAGCCATGGTCTGGCGCAGAGTGGCCACAGTGTTGGGGGCAAACTGCTCCAGCTCATGGGGTTTCTGCACGGCGCGCTTCTCCTTCCACCGCTCCCGCACTGCGATGGTCTCCTCGGGCAGGGTGGCCAGATCCTTGCCAATCAGGTCGATGGCGATCTTGAAAGCTTCCGGGGTGGTGTGATCCAGAGCGGTCTCGGCCAGATCAATGCGTGCCTCGAACACCTGCTGCATGAGCGACTTGGAGGGAGCAGATTCGGTCTGTTGAATAGTGTGTTCAAAGTATTCGAAGTTGCCCCAGTGGTCGAAAATTCGGAAGTTGGTTTTGTCCTTATCCGGGCCAAACAGATCCTGACAGAGCCGAGTGCCACGCCCAATCATCTGCCAGAACTTCACATGGGATTTGACCGGGCGGGCAAAGACCAGATTGACCACCTCGGGCACGTCAATGCCGGTGTCCAGCATGTCCACCGATACGGCGATGGCGAGATCCTTGTTAGCCCCGATCCCTTTGAAATCATCAATGAGCTGCTCAGCACGAGGGTCGTAGTTGTCGATCACCTGGCAGAAGCGACCGCCGTATTGGGGATACATCTCATCAAAGAGCTGGGCTAGAAGCATCGCATGGTTGTGGTTGCGAGCGAAAACGATGGTCTTGCCGGGATGGGTTCCGGTGGATTCCCGTATCCCGTTTTCCATCAAGTTTCGCAACAGCAGGCGGTTGGTCTCCTTGTTGAACACCGCCTTGTCGATCTCCTTTGATTCATAATCGAACGTATCCGGATCCTCTCCAGCCTCTTCCAACTGTAGGCGCTGCTCATCGGTAAGGCGCTCCACCTTGATCCCTTCCCGCAGAAAATCGGTGGTATGGGCGAAAAGCTCGAAGGGAACGAGATGGCCTTCCTCCACCGCACGGGAAAAATCGTAGTTGAACGTTGGGTCGGCGTTTTCGCAACCGAAGAGCTGATAGGTGTTGCGGTTGATCATGCCCACTGGGGTGGCGGTGAGCCCCACCTGAAGGGCGTCAAAATAGGTAAAGAGATCCCGATAACGGTTGTAGATGCTGCGGTGGGATTCGTCGGCGATGATCAGATCGAAAAAACCCACATCAAAGGTCTCAAAGACCTTCGTCATGGCGGGATAAGTGGCCAGATAGATACGTTTGTCCCGCTCTTTTGCCGTATTGCGCCCGACGATGACCAGCGGTTCATTGAGGAAGTCGCCATAAGCGTTCTTGGCCTGTTTGCGCAGCTCCTTGCGATCACACAAAAACAGCACCCGCTTAACCCAACCGGCGCGGATGAGCACATCGGTTAACGCAATGGCCACCCGGGTTTTGCCGGTACCGGTGGCCTGGACGATGAGGGAGCGACGGTGCTTGGCGGAGAAGCGTTCGCAAACGCGGGTGATGGCCTCCAACTGAAAGAGGCGGTCTTTGCCGGCAATCTCCTGGTTGACCTGCACTACGTCATTGCTTCCCGGTTCAACTCCCATATCGACGCTAATGCCGGGCAGATTGCGGTTTCGGCTGCGTTTGATCACCTGATATTGAAGGCTGTCCTTGGAGTAAAAGCCGTACAGCTTACGAGGCGGGTAACCTAGTTTGTCGTCCCAGATCCAGATATCGAATCCGTTGGTGTAGAAGATGATGGGACGCTGGCCATGCATCTTTTCCAGGCCATCAGCATAGAGCTGCGCCTGTTTCTTGCCCCGTTCGGCGGAGACGGCGGCCTTTTTGGCTTCAACCACCGCAAGAGGTTTGCCGTTGTCATCCCACAGTACGTAATCGGCGTAACCTTTGGTGGTGGGTGTCGGCTGGTGATCAACCTCCACCTCTTGGCCGACAGAATCCGTATCCTTACCATCGACGCCGACCTCCCAGCCTGCGGCAACGAGCTGGCTGTCGATCAGGCGCAGGCGGGTCGTCTCCTCATCAAAGGCCAGAGCATCGGCAGCCTGTCTTCCAGACTCGACCAGGGCTTCCAGTTCTTCGGCTTTGACCTGAGCGGTCTTTGCCTTGGCGCGCGTAGCCTCCAATTCATCCAGAAGCGCCTGCATCTGGGCTTCCTGGGCGGCCACCTTTTCCTGGGCCGCTCTCTTCTCACGCTTGAGTTGGGCGCTGTCCGCCTCAAAAATGCGCTGAGACGGAGGCTCTTTGAATGGGGCCAGGTCAGAAGATTTACCGCGCTTACTGGTGACATAGATCCAGCGACCTACTTCATGGGCTTCCTTGAGGATCCACAAGGAGGTTCGTGAATGCGCCTTTTCACCATGCGCCGCCCGGTTTCCTTCTTTGCGGATTGCGTGCAGTTTATCCAGCACGACCTTGGGAACGGCATTTCTGAATTGATCCCCTCCCAGAAGATCATTCAGATTGGTGCGAAACGGTTTCTCAAACCCAGCTGCGTCGTAGATCCACAGAACCAACTGTTCGCCGAAGGAACGCAGTTTGACAAGGCTGCTGCCAGGGTCCGGATGGGCATAGCTCTCGGCAAAACCGCCCAACTCCGCCAGTGCTGGCCAATGCGGGCGCAGAAATTCAAAGTTCAGCGATTTCATAATCGAGCGTTCCATATCTGGGTAAGAGCAACGGGGATGCCACCTTAGTTTCCATCATGATGGCACCCCATATTTTTTCATCCAATTGGTCAACGTCTGGTAGCTGGCCAGCCCCAGGAGTTCAGCGGCGCGGGTTTTGTTGCCAGCCGTTTTCTCCAACGCCTGCTCCAGGTAATGTCTTGAGGTGCGATCAATAATCCCTGGCAAGTCAATACCTTGCAGAACATCGAGGGCGAGGATGTTCTCTTCGTTTTGGCTGCCCTTGGGCGCAGGGAACAAGGAATCCCGTACATCCTCCAGGCGGATCGTGGAGCCGGTAGACCAAACCACGGCCCGGCGTAGGGTGTTCTGCAACTCCCGCACGTTACCCGGCCAATCGTGTTTAAGGAGAATGTTTCTTGCGTTTGCAGAAAGTTTTTTATGCTCAAACCCCGGCTCCGTCTTGCTTTCTCGGTTGGTCTGCTCCAACAGATAGTCCACAAGGGGACCAAGGTCACCGGGCCGTTCGCGCAAAGGGGGTAAAAGGAGAACGATTACAGCCAACCGGTAAAACAGATCCTCCCGGAATCGTCCCTGGGAAACCTCCTCGGTGAGAGTCCGGTTGGTGGCGGCGATGATGCGCACATCCACCCGGGTAGGTATGGTGGATCCCACTCGGACAATCTCACCTTCCTGGATGGTACGCAGAAATTTGACTTGAGCGGGGGCTGGCAGTTCGCCAACCTCATCCAGGAACAAGGTACCGTTGTTTGCAGCCTCGAAGTAGCCGGTTCGGGCGGCGGCCGCTCCTGTGAACGCGCCTTTTTCATGGCCGAACAACTCAGATTCCACCAACTCCGGAGAGATGGCCCCACAGTTGACGGCCACGAACGGCTTGTCCCGTCGGGGACTGGCACGGTGAATGGCGCGGGCCAGCAACTCCTTGCCAGTGCCGGACTCCCCCTCGATCAATACGGGAATGGATCGGGGGGCCACGCGGCGCGCTCGGGCGATCACCCGCTTCATGCCGGGGCTGCGATGGATTATGCTGGAGAACTCCGGAGCTTCAGGCGGCAGGCCAGCGGTGAGGCGCTCCAGTTCCTCGTCAGGCTTGCGCAGCAGGTCGGGGATGAAATCAGCGGAAATGTCGAACGGCACTGAAGCGGTCCGAACACCGTGCTCACGGGAGGATTCTATCAGCTCCGCCGGGAAACGGGTCTTGGCTAAGATGATCCACACCGCTGCCATGGCCGGGGTGCCGGGGCTCAGGTGAAAAGTTAGGTCCGTATGACCACGATTATTTTTAATGGTGTCGGAAACCACCCGGGTGGCATTCTCATAGATGTCGCCAAAATGGACTGGACTGGTAAGCGTAACGAAGTGGGGAACGATTTCAACGGTGTGTTGCGCCTTGAGCCATTCCATATAGGGCTCGGCTTCTTCTCGGGGATAATCGCAGAGCAGCTCCAACCGGGCAAAGCCACGCGCCTCAACCGCCTGGGCAATGGGACCCAGCCCCACACGCTCCGATTGGGTTCGTGCCTGCAGGTCGGTCCTGCCCAGCCAACTGATCAGGGTATTAGCCATGCGATTCGCCATAAGAAAGCAAGTAAAATCAGAAATGATTTTGTGGTTTTTTATCGCAAGAGTCAACTGCGGGTGGCTGGCAAGTAGCGCAACCATCAGGTTTTAAGGCATAATCGTCACCCATTAACCTGTGGCATGAGATCTGCGATAATGGTGATGACACTCCATATAGGCGTAGGTGGTTTCGGTCGCTGGACTGTCGTGACACGACGTAAAGAAGATATGAAAAAGCCGTTCGGACAATGCGTATTCAAACTTACATTTGTTGAAGGTCGACGAAATGCATCTAAAATCAATCCATATTCAGAATTATCGCCGACTCAAGAATGTCCACATAGATCTGGATGAGGATGCCTCTATATTCGTTGGCGCGAACAATAGTGGCAAAACTTCAGCAGCTCATTTGATGGTTCAATTCTTAGAATATTCATCAAATCGTGAGCCATTTACTCTTTACGACTTTCACGCCCCTAGCTGGGATGAATTCAACAAGATTGGCCAGCAGAAACTGACTGGCCAGCAGGTTGACCTGAGCGTTCTCCCCTGTATCACCATGGATCTGTGGTTTTCGGTGGAGGAAGCACAGATCCACAGGGTGATTGATCTCTTGCCGAGTCTTGAGTGGGAAGGATCCGTCATTGGTGTGCGATTACAGTTGGAACCGAGAGATTCTGAAGACCTTCTCAACCGATTCGCTGAAGCACATAATGCAGCAAAGAGCCAAATCCCTCAGAAACAGGCAGATCAAGGTAGTGACAGCATCGATCCATCGAAGCTAAGTTTTCATCCATGGCCGAAGGATTTCTGCGAGTATTTGAGGAGGAAACTCCCTGAGTCCTATGCCATTCATTACTATGTATTGGACCGATCCAGGTTTGATTCAGATTGGCAACCAGAAGCCGGGTACAGCCCTGAAGTGCTTGGCGAGGGAATAGGGAAAAAGTGCCGAGACATCATCAATGGTCTGATTCGAGTTGATGCTATGAGCGCTCAAAGGCACCTTACAGATCGTGATTCCAGCCCATCTTCCCGTTCAGAGAGCCTATCCAAACGGTTCAGCCGGTTCTATCAAAGCCGCAGTCAGAAGCACGAAAATGATTATCAAACCATGCAGGCATTGAATGACTCTGAGCAGAGAATGAATGATCTGTTTGGGGAGGTCTTCAACCCAACATTAAATGCCTTGCAGCAAATGGGCTATCCTGGTTTCACAAACCCGCATCTCCAGATTCGTTCTTCGATTAAACCCGAACAACTGCTACGGGAAAATGCTGACGTACACTATGCCCTGAATGGGATCGGTGGTGATCTGGCTGGAACGGATGGCGTGACTTTGCCAGATCGGTACAACGGTCTTGGGTTCAAGAACCTGATTTATATGATCGTTGAGTTGATGGACTACCATGAGCAGTGGTTGAGTGATGAAGCGCCGCCGCTTCTCCATCTGATTATTATTGAGGAGCCCGAGGCGCATCTACATGTGCAGCTCCAGCAGGTATTCATCCGACAAGTTTCCGATCTGCTGCAAAAAGGCTTACCTGATGGAGGAGACCTTGCCAGCCAGCTGATTGTGACGACCCACTCTCCTCACGTGATCTACGAAAAAGGATTTTCTCCCATTCGGTACTTTCGTCGAGAAGAGTCTGGCTCGGGCGGTCCTGTAACGAGTGTTTTGAATTTAAGCCATTTTTCTGGAACGGAAGCGGAGGAAAGCGAAGACAACCGGTTCTTGAGACGATATATGCGGCTTACCCACTGCGACCTGTTTTTTGCAGATGCCGCAATTCTTGTAGAGGGAAACGTAGAAAGGTTGCTGCTTCCACTTATGATCGAAAAGGCAGCTCCTGGTTTGAGAACAAACTACCTGAGCGTCATGGAGGTGGGAGGCGCGTTTGCATACCGGTTTCGTGACTTAATCAACTTCCTTGGCATCACCACGCTGATCATCACTGATCTGGACAGTGTATGTAGTAAAACGAAACCTGATAAGAACGGGGTTCAAAGGACATCCAAAGCTGCTTGTTTGGCCACAGAACCAGGCGCTACAACGTCGAATCAGACACTGAAAGAATGGCTTCCTGCCAAAGAGTCGATCAGTGACCTATTAAGCGCCAACGATGACGAGAAAACCCAGAAAACGAGTCAAGCAGATGTTCGCGTTGCCTATCAAATCAAAAGACCTGTCGCATGGAACCAGGATAATTGTGAACTTGTCGGGAGAACATTGGAGGAAATGTTTGCTCTAGAAAATTTAATATGGTGCCAGGATGAGTCACGGGAAGACTTGAAACTCAGGATCACAGACGAGGATGCTCAATCCACGTTGGAAAATATAGCCACGGCTTTATTCGAAAGAGTCAATTCTGACAGCTTCAAAAAGACGGAGTTTGCCTTGGGTCTGATTATGGGAGACGAGAATGGATGGGGAGTCCCCTGTTACATTGCAGAGGGGCTGCAGTGGCTTGAAGGGCAGTTGGGCGCTCAAGAGATTGAAGGGATGGTTGCTGAATCACCTTCCGAGATCGAACCATGAGTGGCCGGGCATCCAGACCAGACACACGGGCTGACATCTCCGTCCGGGAGTGTTTGGAACGCCGACAGAGCTTTCTGATGATCGCCGGTGCAGGTTCCGGGAAAACAACTTCTTTGATCAAAGCGCTGGCATACCTTGGGGAGCAACATGGTGCGAAGCTCAAAAGGAATGGTCAGCGTATCGCCTGTATCACCTACACCAATGTGGCTGTCGATGAAATCTGGGCTGACGTGGGTAAGGATGCCCTTTTCCACGTATCAACCATTCACAGCTTTCTGTGGGAAATTGCAAAGCCATTTCAGCGAGAAATCAGGGCTTGGGTGGAGCAGCAGATTCATGACAAAATTGCCGAGTTGGAGGAAAAAGACGCCAATCCAAGGGTTCGAGCTGCAACCAAAATAAAAAACAAAATAACAATCAAGCAATATCAAGATGCGCTTGCGATGCTGGGCAAGGTTCAATCATTTCGATATGAGACTGATCGGAATTATGCTGACGGTATTCTTGGCCATTCAGACATCATCAAGATGGTTCCTCAATTGCTGTCTGAATATCCACTATTGCGAAGAATTGTGTCCAGAAAGTATCCAATCGTTTTTGTGGATGAAAGCCAGGATACCGAAAAAGCATTTGTGGAGTCCTTGAAGTTGATTGATAAGGAGGAAGAGGCGCAATTTTGTCTTGGATTTTTTGGTGACCAGATGCAACAGATTTATGCTACTGGAATTGGGTCAATCGCTGAAGAAGACGGATGGAAAATAATTGAAAAAGAAGAGAACTTCCGCTCTTCCGAGGCGGTGCTTGATTTGATCAATCGAATTCGCAATGATGGAGACGGCCTTCAGCAGACAGATGGCATTGCTGCTCTATCAACCGGAGAGGGGGCTGTTCCAGGCTCTGCACGACTGTTCATTGTACCCAGGGATCAAGATCGTAGGGAGAGCCTTGCTCGGATCCGGCGTTGGTTGGCCACGCAAGAACAAGACCCATTCTGGGTGGATGACTCTCCAGAGGCGGATGTCAAGGTGCTCGTCATCCTCCATAGAATGGCAGCTGATCGACTTGGCTTTCCTGATCTCTTTCGTGCTCTCCACGACAAGGGGCCAAACAGTTTCAAAACTGGATTCAAAGAGGGAACACTTTGGGTAGTCAGGCCATTTTTACAGACCTTGATCCCTTTGGTGGAAGCGGTATCTCAAGGCAACAAGCATCGGGTGATAGGACTGTTGAGGGAAGCTAAATCTCCTTTGCTAACCCAAGATAGGCTGATTCAGGAGTCCAATCCCGCGCATCATCTTTCATCAATCAACGATGCTGTGATTGGTCTGAGCAGCATGATGTCCCCAGAAGGGAATACTGGGGCCTCCGTGAAGGAATGTCTGGAGAGAGTTTCAAGTACCGATTTAATACCGCTGGATGACCGAATTGCAAATCTTGTCAGTGGAAACATGACAGCTGATACGTTGAGCGGTGAAGGAGAAGACGATAAAGCGGAAAGTGACAAGAAGGTGCAGGCAATTGAAGCCTTTTTGAATTGTCCTGCATTTCAGCTATGGCACTACCGCGGCTATTTGGAAGGGGTGTCACCGTTTGCAACCCAGCATGGAGTCAAGGGCGCTGAGTTTAGCCGTGTTTTGGTAGTTCTTGATGATGAAGAGGGAAAACACAGCCAATATTCCTTCGATCGGCTTCTCGGGATTGCCGCACCTTCCTCGACTGACTTGAAGAACAAAAGGGAAGGCAAAGATAACAGCATTGATCGGACTCGGCGATTGTTTTACGTATGCTGTTCAAGGGCTAGGAAGGACTTGGCTGTTGTTCTGTTTTCCAAAGACGTCGGCGCTGCCCGTCAGAAGCTGAATTCTACCGGGATTTTCAATGAAGATTCCATGGTCACTTTTGATGAGATGGCCTTGTAGAGAACGATGTAAATTCAAAAGTTAATCTCTCAGAATTCCCGATTCGAGTGCGGTTCGTTCCACCAAAATTTTCGATACTGAAACAAGCGGTTAGGGTTTATCCCAGACCGCTTTTTCTTTTTGTGGAACCGGCACTGTGACCCCATTGTGTTCAATCACTCCGTGCCAATGATTCCACAGCATCTCGAACCATCTTCGGGTTGAGATGAGCGTACTTCTCCGTCATCTTCACCGTTGCATGCCCCAGCAGATCCCGAACTGTGGTCAACAGAACCCCCTCCATGATGAGCCACGACGCGCATGTATGGCGCAGATCGTGGACACGGAAATCATCGATTCCTACCTTCCGACAAGCAGTCTTGAATGAGCGCTTCACACTCTTCAATCGATCACCAGATGCATGAGCAAAGAGCCAAGGTGACGAAGAGCAGTTCTCCTTTCGAAAGCGTGCCCGGTTCATCACTGCTCCCAACGCCTCAATGGTAGAACGCACGCTCTATTCAGTGCAGTAAGTGCAAGACGTACTTTTCAGAAACGCATGGCACTCCCATGGAACATCACAACAACTCAATCAGCAAGAGAGCAGGAGCTTTGAGGATTCGTAGCGAAGGTCTTGGCCTCCGTGCAACTGGCCGGGTGTTGGTCTGTAATAAGGACATAATAACAGTCGGAACCCACCGCCATCTCTCGGGACTCGACATCTATCCTTATCTGAACACGCCCTTCTTTTCCGTTTCTTGAATTCCCACCTGCTCACTCGCCGATTAAGGTATACTCTTATACTATTCGACTCCGCACTCCCCAGGATGGAATTGAAGATGGTGCCAGGGAAATCCCGCATATTGATCGTTGATGACGAACGCCTCCACATCAACATGCTCAATAACATGCTGCAGGAGCGCTACGCGATAAAAGTGGCTCTCAACGGCCACCAGGCGATCATTCGAGCCGTTTCCGACCCCAAACCGGACCTGATCCTGCTTGATGTACAAATGCCGGACATGGATGGATTCCAGGTATTGCGCCAACTGAAAGAGGATGAACGCACCCGCTCGATCCCGGTGATCTTCATCACGGCGCTGGATACGGAGTCGGATGAGACACAAGGGCTGGAGTTGGGCGCGGTGGACTACATTACCAAGCCGTTTTCTCCGGCCATCGTCAACGCTCGCATCAACACCCACCTCTCTCTGCAGAAGAGCATTCGCAACACCCTTGAGGCACAATGGCAGGCAGACTCGCTACAAAAACAGGTTGGTGCGCTGAATCGTTCACTGGCCCGTGAGAACCTCCACTCACCCGAAGCTTTTGCCGCCATTGTCACCAACAGTCAGAAAATGCGGTCGATTTTTCACTACATGGAAGCGATAGCAAGCTCCGGAGAACCGGTTCTTGTGACAGGAGAGACAGGCGTTGGTAAGGAGTTGATCGCCCAGTGTCTGCACACCCTCAGCGGGCAGGCGGGAGAGTTGGTCTCCGTCAATCTCGCAGGACTGGACGATACCACCTTCTCGGACACCCTGTTCGGACATCGAAAAGGAGCCTTCACCGGAGCCCATGCGGATCGCAAGGGGTTTATCGAACAGGCACGGGGCGGCACGCTTTTTCTCGATGAGATCGGCGATCTTGTTCCTTCCTCCCAGGTCAAATTGCTCCGCCTGCTACAAGAGAAGCTCTACTATCCGTTGGGTTCCGACTCGCCAACGCGTATGAATGTGACGGTGATCGCCGCAACCAACCGCGATCTCAACACCATGATGCAGGAGGGGGAGTTCCGCCAGGATCTCTTCTTCAGACTCTCGGCCCACCACATTAAGTTGCCACCACTGCGAGAGAGACGGGAAGATATTCCATTGTTGACCGTGCATTTTCTCAATGAAGCGGCACAAGCGATGGGTCGGTCGGCTCTTGATCCTCCCGTCGAACTATTCAAGCTATTGGAACTCTATGATTTCCCAGGAAACATACGAGAATTACGGGCTATACTATTCGATGCCGCCGCACAACACGGTGCAGGTTCTGTTCTATCGATGAAGAGCATTCAACACACCATCGAAGAGCGAAGAACCACCGCCTCTCCCTCATCGGCCCCCTCCTCATCGGACCACAACAGCCAGAACGCATTTCGAATTGATGGCAGATTGCCGACTCTTGAAGAGGCTGAAAATGTTCTGGTCGCTGAAGCGATGCTCCAAGCAGGCAATAACCAGGGAATCGCCGCATCACTCTTAGGCATCTCGCGAACCGCCCTCAATCGCCGACTCAACCGCCGACTGCGTCATCTGCTCACCACGACGAATAAAAACGCATAGCACACCGCAGTTCGTCGTGAGAACCACCCCATAATAGGCATACGCCAAAACGCACAACCGCACACTTCCTCTCCTCCAGCCTACCAAGCCGTCATCTCATTAATATTATTGCTATTTTCACACTTTACCACACATCAAACCAGAGACCATAGTGCGATCTGGCTTACCCCCTCAGTTCCGACAATCCCCCCAAGACAACCACCAACTATATGTATTTATTACATAAAACACACCAAACACAACTGGCCTGTTCCTTGAAAAGGGAATAGAGAGAGAATCAGCGTTTCCCATACTCCATGAATGTCGAACCATTGAGACCAACACAATGAACCGCACCCAACACCTCAAGGTGATGCTGGTCGATAAAGATGAGAGCTTTTTGAGTCTGATGCGGCTGATTGTGCAATCCAACGGCCCTGCAGAGATCTCTCTGTCTCGAACAGCTCAACAGGCGTTAACCACCTTTGAATCGTTCAAACCGGATCTGGTGTTTATGGATATCACCCTGTCGGGAATGGAGGGTTCACAGGTTCTGCATGGCATTCTGGATAAGAGAGTTGCGTGTCGGATCTTAATTGTCACAGCACTCTCCCAAGAAAGCGTGTGGGAGTATATCTCTTTACCGTCCAGTATCGGTTATATCGGCAAAAACATGCCCATTCCCATGATTCGACAAGCAGTTCGAAACGCACTCAACTGTTCAGTTTTCTCGTCATGAAGTAACGGCGCTGCTCCGCATCCATCTTTTCGATGGCGTAACGCAGCATGGTCCTGGGCATCACCGCGGCGCGCTGTTCAAGATAATCAACCAGCGGCGCCAACGCTATCTTACCCATCTCACGCAGCATCCAACCAACGGCCTTATGCATCAGGTCGTGTGAATCGGTGAGCAGCGTCTCAGCCAGTTGGAGTAGCTCCTGAAACTCCCCCTGTCTGATCATCGGAGCCGTCGCCAACACTGCCACCCGTCTTTCCCACAACGAATCCGACGTCACCAGTGTGAAGAGCATCTCCCGCTCCTGCCGATGTTCCATAAGATGGAGACCGAGGATCTTCGGAGCGGAGAGGTCCACAAGATCCCAGTTGTTGATGCGGTGGAGATGTGCCAGATAGAACGTAACGATCTCACGACGCCGGGTCGATTCCTTCGCACGACGATACTGCTCGACGAGAATCACCAAGCCGGTGAGCCGGTGCTCATGTATGGGACTCTGTAACAGGAGATCGATCTCAACAAGGGGAAGCCGACGGTAACGCTTGGCAACGGCACGCTGCTGAGGCACACGCAGACCGATGAATCGATCCCCTTCCCCATACTCTCCAGGACCGGTCTTGAAGAATCTGGCAAGATTGGCTGCTCGCTCAGGATCTGCCATCGCCGCAAGTTCCGCCATCACCTCATCGGCTCGCATCACTCTCTCTCCCGAATCTGAATCCGCCCCGTCACCACAGGGGAGATGGAGCCCCGCTCTCGAATCCATGCCGAGACCACATCGGTCAACAGAGCACCATGGTTGGCAGGAATCAGAACCTTCGCCCCTTTCAGCATGGAGAATCCATCCCCCCCTTTGGCCAGATAGTCGTTGACCGCCAACGTGTAGCGCCTCTTTGCATGCAGGGGCTCCTCCCCAACGCGGACATGGGACACTCTCCGACCGACCTGTCTGCTTGGATCAACGGAGAAACGCACCCCCGACACCTGGAGAAACCGCCCCTTCCCCCGTTCCATCTGACTGACACCGTGTTCAAGCATCTCTTTGAGAGCCGAGCCACTTATCTCCAGTTTCATCAGAAGATTGCCAAAGGGGAGCATGGCGTGCACATTCTGCAACGAAAGCGTCCCGACAGCGATCATCGTATCTGAGCGAATGCCTCCACCATTGTGAATTGCAACATCCGCATCGACTGCCTGACGCATGGCATCGGTGATCAGCGCGCCGACGTTGGTCTCCCGACTACGATTGGCAGCCGACGTGGCATCCAGAGTAACCTCCGTGCGACCGATGGTTTCTCCCAGTGCGGACTCCAACCGCTGCCCAAACCCATCCACCAACCGTTTCACGGCAGGATCATCAGGTATCGACGCATCCAGAGGGATATGGGTCACCGTGATTTCAGGGCCGTTCGGCCTCATCAGCACATCAACCCGCCCAACCACCTCCAGATCGGACCCCGACTCCACAACCGGTGTCGATCCTACCCGTTCAATACGGACGATATGGTCGTGACCACCGAGAATCAGGTCGATCCCGGGCACCTCCCGAGCTAATGCCAAATCATCGGCATAATCAAGATGGCTCATCGCCACCACCAGTTCCGCCCCTTTGCCACGCAGCAGAGCAACCATCTCCTTGGCGACCACTTGGGGATCGGTGAAGGTGAGATGAGCCGTTGCATGGGCCAACTCTCCGGTCTCAGGAGTGATCACTGCGAAAACACCCACCATCACACCGTTAATCTTCCGAAGGGTGTAGCGGGGCATTCCCGAAACGGGCTCTCCCTGATGCGACATGTTGGAAATCAACCAGGGAAAGCGGGACTCCGCCAACCTCTGCTCGAACACCTCCATGCCGAAATCGAATTCATGATTGCCGGGCGAGGCGTAATCCAGAGCAACACCATTCAGAAGCTCGATCATCTGCCGCCCTTTGAACACCCCGGACATCAGAGAGGGCGAGAGAAAATCTCCCGGCAGAAACAGTAACGCCTCGGGATCCTCGCGACGCACCGTATCAAGGAGAGATTTCAAGCGGGCGAAACCGCCCATCTTCTCCTTCCAACCACTGGGTTCAATCTGATAAACATCGCAGATGTGAAGCAGCGTCAAGCGACGATCTCCATCAGCATGTGCGGGCCAAACAGCACCCCATATCACGCTCAACACCACAGCTCCGACAAACAAGACGCGATTCAGACAGTTCATACACACACTCCACGCTCTTGACGCACCGTACTCTCAGTGCATCATAACAGGGAGAGCCACAGGAAACATCATCAACCCCAGAGGCCCAGCCTCATGCAATGGACAACTCCATGACCCCAGAGCCCACCATCGATGTCGAACAGATGCAACAGAGACTGCTGGAGCGCAAAAAAGAGCTTCTGCGCCTCTCCTCAAAAAGCGCTGACAGCCGACAGTCGGTGGAGCTGGATCAAACCCGTGTCGGACGCCTCTCCCGGATGGATGCTCTACAGATGCAGGCGATGTCGCAGGAGAACGAGCGCCAGCGTCAGGCGGAGCTCAATCGCATCACCGCAGCACTGGCGCGCATCGAAGAAGAGGAGTACGGCTACTGTATCGTCTGTGACGAAGCCATCGCCGATAAACGACTGGCACTGGATCCCAGTTTACCCACGTGCATCCGCTGTGCCCGCAAACAGGAAGTGTCATGACGCGATGTGGGCGTGCTTGGTGAGGAACCGCCCCACCCTCTCCCGCACCTCTTTCAGGTGGGTAAAGATCACCACATGCTCCCCCCCTTCGATGGTCAGATGCTCTGCATGGGGAATGCGCTCCGCAAGAGGGGCTGCGTGCTGTATATAGGGCACCACGGAGTCATCCGTTCCGTGGATCGACAGTACCGGGGCAGAGATCTGCTCCAACCCATACGCGGTTGAACGGGTGATCTCGATGTCGTTGGTGGTGCCGGAGAGCCGTTGTCCCATGCGATCGTAGGCACTGAGCAGCAACGCCTTGAAGAGCGGCCCCGCCTCCGGATCGGAGAGTGTCTGCGCGCGCAGTTGGGCATCAGGAATAGAGCGCTGTGCCACCTTGTCGATATCCTTCTCCGCCATCCGACGCATAAAGCTGACGAACCACGGAATATAGGCCAGAGTCTTCATGACGGTAAACGCGAAGGGAATCGGGGTGTCCATCACATCGGTACAGGCCGACGCCAGAACAAGACCCCGACATCTCTCCGGATAACGAATGGCAAACTCCAGGGCGGCAGGGCCTCCTCCCGACACCGCCATCACCAGAACAGATTCGATCTTCAACGTATCCAGCAGCAGAGCGCACAAATCCGCCTGACTGCTTGCCGTACGACCGGTCCCCAAGGGTGTACCCAGATATCCAGGTCGAGAAACCGCAATAGTGCGGAATCCCTCGACACCGATGGTCTGCGCCAAGAGACGGCTCTGGTCATGGCCACCCATGGCTCCATGCAGAGAGAGCACCACCGGACCTTCCCCGAACGCACCATATTCGACAGGACCACGAATGGTCTCAGCGATTTTCACACTATACTCAGACATCTTTCACCCTCTCATCATGGTCATCACTGCGGCTTGTCATCCCTCTATCGTGACCCTCATCTTCGGATGAACAGTCGCAACAGACTCTCCGGATGTGGCACCTTGAAACTCTCCCTGTTGGTCACCCTCTGCATGGCCAGCCCTTTGATCGTGGTCCAAAAGAGCATGGAGAGCACATCGGGCGACTCCTGATCGAAAATGCTCCCCTCCTTCTGACCTGCTGCCATGATCCTGGCAATCACCGCGTAGGGTTCGCCACTCTCGCGACGCAACACCTCCTTCGCCTCCTCCGGCGTCCCTTCGGAAAGATTGGCCTGGGCGATCAGCATCACGGTACGGGAGAAGGTCTCTTCATGCAGAGTCTTGAGAAGTTCAACGATGGCGATCCGAATCTTCTCATCCGGGGGAACAGGGAGTGATTCCAACCCGGAGGCGGCCTGATTCATTTTTACCAAGGCATCCCCGATCAACGCCGTGAACAGCTCCTCCTTGGAGCGAAAGTAGTGGTAGAGCAATCCTTGTGAGATACCAGCCGTGCGCGCAATCTCGGTAATGGTTGTTGCGTGCAACCCTTTTGCTGCAAATCGATCCAGTGCCGCTGCAAGGATCTCCTCACGACGCTGCTCTTTTTCCTTTCGATTCGTCACCATCACAAGGCACTTTCCATCGTTATTGATTGAACGTTCATTCAATAATAAATGAGGCCGCACTTTCTCGTCAACACCTTTCTATCCACACACCCTTACGAATCCGTGCCCTGCTCTTTCTCTTCCAATCTCCTCTCTAACAACGCCTTCCAATCTTCAGCAGGGAGATTCCTCTTCATTGTATTGCACTCCCTACAGGCGGGAACACAATTGGACTTGGAGGTTTTCCCGCCGCGCACCAACGGTTGCACATGGTCCAGTGTCAATTCCGAGGGGTGAAAGCGACCTTTACAATAGTGACAGCTTCCGCGACCTTTTCGGTTCTTCCACCATGGAGAGCGTTTCAACGTCTTGGCTTTCTGCCGCTCTCTGTCTATATGGTCCTGATCCGAAGCGATCAGAAGGGAGTCGTAGTCGGTCATACCCATTCCTGTGAAAGAGAGATCAGCTTGCCGCACCCACATTGGGCGTGCTAGGTTGCTTGTTTTTTGTTCGAAGGTCCACTGAAACAATCGTTTGATGGACAGACACCCCCCACGGGAACCAAACACCATGACCAAACGGGCTCTGATCACCGGAATCACCGGCCAGGATGGCGCCTATCTTACTGAGTTTCTCTTGGAGAAAGGGTATGAAGTGCATGGCGTCAAACGGCGCTCGTCTCTCTTCAATACCGACCGTATCGATCACCTCTATCAGGGGCCCCATGAGCAGGATCGGCGTTTCATTCTCCACTATGGCGACATGACCGATGGCACCAATTTGACGCGGATCGTCCAGCAGGTCAAACCGGATGAGATTTACAATCTGGCAGCCCAGAGTCACGTAGCGGTCTCGTTCGAAATGCCGGAATACACCGCCAATGCCGTTGGCATGGGCACCTTGCGACTGCTTGAAGCGATCCGCATCCTCGGTATGGAGAAGAAGGTCCGTTTCTATCAAGCCTCCACATCCGAGCTTTACGGCAAGGTTCTGGAAACCCCGCAGACCGAGGCGACCCCCTTCTACCCCCGCTCTCCTTATGCCGTGGCGAAGCTTTACTCCTACTGGATCACCGTTAATTATCGCGAGGCGTATGATCTCTATGCCTGCAATGGCATCCTGTTCAATCACGAATCGCCTCTACGCGGAGAGACGTTCGTCACCCGCAAGATCACACGCGCCCTCTCCAGAATCAAACTTGGTCTTCAAGACACTCTGCACCTGGGCAATCTCGACGCCAAACGCGACTGGGGACACGCTCGGGACTATGTGGAGATGATGTGGTTGATGCTCCAGCAGGAGAGCGCTGACGACTATGTGATCGCTACCGGTGAGCAACATACTGTACGAGATTTCGTCAACGTTTCCGCCCGCGAACTGGGCATCTCCATTCGCTGGCAGGGCAAGGGTGTTGAAGAAGTCGGTGTGGTGGCCCACTCCGAGGACGATGTAGTTCGTAAAGGGTCGGTGATCGTGCGGGTAGATCCTCGTTACTTCCGGCCAACCGAGGTGACGACTCTTCTGGGAGATGCCACCAAAGCGCATAAATTTCTTGGCTGGAAACCACGCATCAGCTTCCAACAGATGGTGGCTGACATGATCCGCTCCGATCTGGAGAATGTGGAACGGGATGTGTTGTGTCTGGACAAGGGATTCAAAGCATTCAACTTCCACGAATAGCATTCCATAACAGGAACGGAAGTGAGGGGAAAGATGGACTCAAATGCACGCATTTACGTCGCCGGCCATCGCGGTCTGGTGGGATCCGCCATTGTTCGACGTTTCAGGGCAGAAGGGTTCAACACCATCATCACCCGGACCCACAGCGAACTGGATCTTACTCGACAGGTGGATGTGGAGCGCTTTTTTACTGAAGAGAGACCGGAGTATGTCGTCCTCTCTGCTGCCAAAGTCGGCGGAATTCACGCCAACAACACCTATCCAGCTGATTTTATCGGTATCAACTTGATGATTCAGTCAAACATTATCGATGCTGCTTGGCGCAATGGTGTTGAGAAGCTTCTCTTTCTCGGCAGCGCCTGTGTCTATCCCAAAGAGTGTCAACAGCCCATCAAAGAGGAGTATCTCCTGACTGCTCCTCTTGAGCCCACTAATGAGCCTTATGCCCTGGCAAAGATCGCCGGCATCTCGCTCTGTGACTCTCACAACCGACAGCACGGCACCCGGTTCCAAACCGTGATGCCCAATAATCTCTACGGACCCAACGATAATTTCCATCTGGAGAACGCCCACGTTCTGCCCGCTCTGATCCGTAAGTTCCACGATGCCAAGCTGAGTGGAGCCCCATCGGTGGAGATCTGGGGAACCGGCAAACCCCGAAGAGAGTTTCTGCATGTGGATGATATGGCAGACGCCTGTCTCTTCATCATGAAGCAGAACACGACTACCAAGATGCTCAATATCGGAACAGGATCGGATGTAACGATTCGTGAGTTGGCAGAGACCGTCCAAAAGGTAGTGGGGTTTGAAGGAGCCCTGCGATTCGACACTACTCGTCCCGACGGCACCATGAAAAAACTACTGGACAGCAGCCGCCTGCACGCTCTGGGTTGGCAGGCCAAGATCACTCTTCAGGAAGGGGTGCGCACCACCTATCAGTGGTTTCTGGAAAACCAAGAGACACTCCGAGGCTGATCCCCTCTTCTACCGCACCCCCAACACCTCTTCAGCAAGCGTCCCCAGGTTGGCAAATTGAGCCATCTCTACCTGCTCCATTTGACCTGTGGTATCACGCCATAAGGAGAGAATGCGATTCTTGCGATGATCCATCAACAGTGACACGGACTGCTTCTCTTGGCGAATGACTACATCGATCTGTGAAAGATCGATCCCCTGTTTCAATAGTTGGGCCACCACCCCCTGCAAACTGTGCATGTGCGTCGCGTGCACCGTAAATCGAATGCGTCCCCGTTGCGCCGGAGGGATATCATTCCAGGTGATCCGCTTCACCAGCTCTTCGACACGATTGCTCCCATGATCACCGAGAAACCATCGGGTCCAAAAATCGTGACCATAGACGTAATCGGTGGGTGTGACATGGGCCATATATCCAAACTGCCCGGGGATGTGCGCCGTCACTCCGGTACAGGTTGATACCCCCTGTGTGATCAACACCTTTTCACCAGACGCTCTCTTAAACTCACCGACATCGACCCGCTTGACACTCTCCCCATTGGTTGAACGAAACAGGCGGTCGGAAACAGCCAGTGGATGGTATCTGTGGCTCTGCAACCGCTCGATGATGCGGGGAAAGAGCCTATCCATCTCTTCAAGAAGCGTCTCCGTGACAACCTCGTCCAGATCCTGTTCTGCGATCAGAACCCATCTGCTCTCCATAAAGGTGAATGTTTCAAACGCACTGAACACCCGCTTGTTTCTGTAGTCACGCAGCAGTCGTGTTCCTTCTTGGCCGGAACGAAGCGCCTGATCTACCGCCTCGGTCGTCACCCGCTGTTGCAGCTTGTCATCCTCCAGAAAACGGGACTCCGTCAGCAACCGGCTATGGGCATTCACCAGATAGGTTTCACCGCTGCGGCCGGGGCGGCCATAATTGATCAGTATGTCGTTGATACCATTCAGAGCCAATTGCAACACTATATACCCATTCAATCGATTCTCATGGGTAACAGGCACAATGAAAAACGCTGCGGCTTCCTGCGATGGGTGATAGTACTCAAAATCAACGAATGTGACCTGTTTTGGCGTCTGCTTAAAAGCGCGCGCCAGGAGAGAGTCGGAGAACTTATGATCATTTAGATTCTGTAAAAAATCATCCTCTTTCCGAACCGTATGAAAGAACTTGCCCTGAAGATCGACGAACAACATGTCATAGAACATGCCCAGTTCATTGACGAACAGAACATCCAACCCTTTCTGGACCCTCTGCCCTGCGACTGATCCTCCTTCACCGGCCCGACGTATGCGAAGCATGGCCAGAAACAGACGCTCCAACTGCTCATTGGTGCGCACCTCTTCGGCACGTGCCCGCTGTCTGTGGAAGAACGACTCAAGGCGCTCTTTCTGCTCTGCACGAAGGGATGCCAGACGATTGAACGCCATGCTCTCGATAGCAATGGTCGACTGGGCGTAATTAAAAGAGAGAGTGATAGCTGGAATCGCAATCATCACAAGCAAAATGTTTTTATACACTTTGGAACGTTGTGCCTTCATCGTTCCCTTCCCCAAGAAAGCAGTCAGCAATGGATAAGCAAATATTCACATTCTCTATAAATTTTTTTTAATGTCAATCAGATCTTATATATTTCGCTCGAGTAAATAGACGATTACGGCGTATCTTCCCCCCTTTCCGAGAGTGACCAAGATCAGAAAACGCCAAAAAGAGTACCTGAGTACTCCGGCAATTACCGTCAACGGATCACCGATCACCGGAACCCACGCCAGCAGCAGTGACCACGCGCCATAGCGTTGAAACCGCTCTTCCGCCTTCCGGATCTCTTGACGATTCACCGGAAACCACCGCCGCTCCAGAAAAGAGATACCCCAGAAACCAAGCCCCCAATTGAGACAGGCGCCCAACACATTACCGAGAGTTGCAGCAAACCATAAAGCGGCGGCTGTTTGCTGCGCATCGCTCAGTAAGGCAAGCAGAAGGATTTCAGAGGAGAGAGGAAGGATCGTTGCGGCTAAGAGAGAGAGGAGGAACAGCTCAAAGAGAACCATATCACTGTCATCAATGCGTCAGAGAGGTGTCAAAATCCGTAAGATTTTTCCGGTTTGAAAATAAATCAAGGAAAAAAAACTAAAAAAACTAAAAAGTTGATTCAGTGCGCAACCGCTTGATCAATGACGATGTTCACTCTGAAGAGAGAGTTGATATTTGAGCATGGCATGTATCATGCATTAAATAAAAATAACCGTTCGAATTCAAGTTCCTTCGGCATCTGCCGATAAGGTAATCAAGAGATACGGTGCGAAACAATGATCTTCGGAATCGGACTAATGAGCATGTTAAGCGACCTTGGACCCTTTCATATGATTCTGCAGTCGGGCGGCGTCCGGAACGGACTGAGCGTCTCGGCGGGGCAGAAGAGCGGCTGGCGTTCACCTGGGCAGGATGTCCAGATGCAGACCGATCGCCGCAAGAACGAACAGGATGAGTTCTCCCACATTCTGGATGAGGCCCTGCGCAAGACCTGAGGCCCTTCGAAACAGTTCGGAACCATCGGCGCCCTGCCCTCAAGCACGGCGTCGATTTTCGTTTTAGAACGCCTGTTTCTCCAGAATGATCACCATGCGAAAGGCCATCAGACGTCCCAGCAATGGCATCACTCTCGACTCCAGCGCCAAAACAGTGGGAACAATCGCCGATGGGATCAGGCTCCACGGTCTGAACCCTCCCGATAAGGGATAGGCAAAGAGGCTGTGCCGTCTCACCTCAAGAACGCTCAATCCTGGAATCTCCGCTTCGAACTGCGCCTTCATACGGCTGAACAGCAAGGTTGGAATCGCCTGGTTGGCTTCAAAGGCATCCAACTCCGGATCGATCTCCCCCTCCTGCATGGGGTCGGCGGACATGATCACGTCTTCAGGATGGAACCAGGTATAGAAGATCCGGCTGATCGGTGAGATGTATGGCTCCACCAGCACCACACGACCTCCCGGTTTCAATATCCGCTCCGCCTCTCTGAGAAAGCGCATGGGCCACTGAATGTGGTGTAGAACATCAAACAGCACCACATTGTCGAAACGAGACTCAGCAATGGGCAGCCTCTGGGCATCTGCAAGCAGATCGAGCCAGGGCGCGGGCAGGATGTCGGTGGAGATCACATTGGGAGCGAAGGATTTAAAATTCCCTGAACCTCCACCGATCTCCAGCGTTGAACCATCGACACACGCCTCGGCCATGATGCGATAGAGATCGTTATAGATGGCGCGCAACACCGGTTTGCGCTGCCACTGAAGATTCTGCGCATCCAGGCGGTGATCCGTGGGAGGGGTCGTGGACATGACGGGGAGAGCCCTGTTCTAGAATGCTTTGAGCTTCTTGAAGGCAAACACCACCATCTGCAACAGCAACCAGCCATGCCGAAAGCGAGAGATCTGCGTCTCTCCGTAACGTCGTGCAGCATAGCGAATCGGCACTTCGACGATCTTGAGATTCATCTTTGCGGAACCGAAAATCAGATCAAAATCCCCAAAGGGATCGAAATCCCCGAAATAGGCACGATTGGCTGCCAGTCGTTCATAGTGACGACGACGCATCACCTTGGTACCGCACAGGGTATCGGTGAACTTCTGATTGAGCAGCCAACTAAAGAGCCAGGAGAAGGTGCGATTGGCCCAGAAGTTCAGAAAACGCATCGCTTCCCGTTCCATGGGATAGATCAACCTGGTGCCGTTGATATACTCCCCCTTACCCTCCGCAAGTGCCTTGTAGAACTTGGGCAACGTCTCCGGTGGTACGGTAAGATCGGCATCCAGGATCATAAGAATATCGCCTCGCGCCTCACCAAACCCTTTGCGCACCGCATCCCCTTTACCGATACCATCCTGCTTGAACACCTTGATGTCGTACTGGGGATAGGCGTCCCGAACCCGTTCACACTCCTCGAATGTTCCGTCCTGGCTCCCCCCTTCCACATAGAGGATCTCAATATCATCACAGAATCTGGGCAACCGCTGTACTGCCGGTTCGATGTTGCCTTTTTCATTGCGACAGGGGATCAACACGGAGCAGGAGAGACCCGGTTCCGCTGCATCACGCATGGGACGCGCGACGATGTAGTTGCGCAGACAGAGGTTGCGAATACCCGGCAGCGTTCCGATAAATCGGTTGATCAACGGCCCGAGCCCTAAGAGATGGATCGGCACCAGTTGCCGCCACTCCATCTTCACCGGCTCAAAATCGGCCAACTCCAACAATCCGGTGATGTCATCCGTCGAGAACCAGTTCATCTCCACCTGGGGAACATGCTGACCGATCGCCTCAGCCATTTTCAAAACCGGCGACCAGAGCCACGAGTAGTAAGCAACGACCAGACGAGTATCCCGGTTACAGAGCGAATGGAGACTGGCGAAGGTGGCTTCGCAATCATCCAGATAACCGATGGTGTCGGAGATGATGATCACATCGAACGGCCCTTCCAGGCTGTCGATCAACTCCGGGTCCTCCATGTCACCGACAATGAATGTACACTCCGGAACATTGGCTTGTGCCTGTTCGATCATACCGGCACTGAGATCCACCCCCACACCGTACGAGGGTTTCAGCGTCTTGAGCAGACGGCCATTGCCACACCCCAGTTGCAGGATTTTCTGCCCTTCTGAAATGAGAAAGGAGAAGTAGCGATCATCTTCTGAATGAAAATAGCGGTTCTTTTCGATCCAGGCATCCCTCTCCGGAGCCAGATCGTTGGCAAGATCGACAATCGCCTTCTTGCGGCTGGGCTGGGGTAGATTTCGACCGATCATCGGGGGCTTTGGTGTCTCGTTCCCGGTGTCATCGTGGGCAGTCTGGGTCATTTCCGAATCCTGTCAATCATATTGAACATCATCTTCTCCTGCATCCGAGCAGGAGCATCTATTGTTAATGGGAAAGCGGGTTAAGCAAGGGATATTCAACCATTATGATAAGGCACGGTTCTTCTTCTCCATCTCAGCCCGACCCCCCTTCCGGCGCGTAAAGAGCCAGACCGGCCCTCCTGGCAGCCCGGTCGCTAGAATCACCAATCCGAATCCAACGGAGAGGACGAATGCCTCTTGAGCCGGCACCCCGATAAAACCGAAGGCAGCGATCATCGCCCCTTCACGTACTCCCCACCCGGCCAGGGAGATAGGAACCACTGAAACCAGCACGACAGGTGGAACCAACACCAGACACGCCAGATAGGAGACATCGACACCCACCGCCAAGGCCAAACAATAGACCACAAATGGATTGGAAGCATGGACGAACATGGAGATGCCCAGAGTGACTCGCGCCGCTCGATCATGGCGAAGGATAGCCCAGGCATCGGAAGAGAGGGTGATGAATCCGCGAACAATGCGGTTGCCTCGAAAACGTTCCGGGAGACGCTTGAGCATTAGCAGGATGACGACAGCCACGGCAGCGGCAAGAATCAGGGCCAAGATCATCCAGAATGAGAGAGTGTTCCCCAACTGGAAAAAGAGCAGTGGCAGACAGAGAATCACCAACAGCGTCAGACCGATCAGAGCAATAATACGATCCATCACCACACTGCGCACCGACAGGCCACCGGGATAACCATCCCGATAGAGCCGCCATGCGCGCACTGCATCCCCGCCCACTGTTGAAGGCAACGCCTGATTAAAGAAGATCCCGATGAGTACCAACTGCAATCCGTAGAGATAACTGACGGAGACCTTCATGGTCTCAAGAACCGCCATCCAGCGAAATACCACCAGAAAGATGCAGAACAGTGCGGTCACAAAAGCTGCCAGCAGAAACAGGGGATCGGCAGAACCGAGTTGCTCACCGGTCTTTTCAAGATCATTGGCAGGAAAGAGCCAAGCGATCAAACCAATGGATATTGCTGCCTTGATAACAAACCCGAGGATATTCTTTAAACCACTTCCACTGCCGGTCACCGGATCAGAGAGTCGTGTGGTGTCGGCCGCACTTTCTTTATCGTTATCCATACACTCCCCACCCCCCATCACACCGCTCCAATTGGGATAACATCCGGCAATAACGGACCACTACCGTGTCTGCCCTCTTTCCCGCCGCCGTATATACCACTCCTGCACGACCAATACACCTATTGCGGTCATTACAATCAGCGTCGGTTCCAACGGCAAGCGATAACGGGACGCGTTGACCACAGGACCGGTCACAGCAAGAATATACCCGAAGGCCGGTACAAGATACCACAGACTCCAGCGGTCAAAACCACGCCCTCGCAACCAGGCGATGGCTCCCATCAGCGCCAGCAGCCGCAGTAAAAGTGTCAGGAGGATGGCAGGAATCATCAGCGCAAGATAGAGCCGGTTATCCGGATGGGTGAGAAAATTCCAGATCTTGGTGCCAAAGTGGGAGCCCTCAGTTGTGTAAAAGCGGGGCCTTTCCATACCGATAACGGCGGGAAGAGAGGAGATGCTGGGACTCATGATATTGATACCTCCACCGACACTCCAACCATACACCATCTTCCAAACACCCAAGTTCTGGAATGCTTCTTTGGCAGTCTCAATCTGAATGCGACTCCAGGTAAAAGGATTCTCCGGAACCTCTTCGTAGCCCTGCTCCAACCGACGTTGGCGAGCCTTCTCCTTCATCTGACTGACACCACTCTCCCACGGGACACCATCCACATAGTTCATGGTGAGAGGGACGTACCAAATCAGCACCGTCCCACCCGATTGACTGCTGAGAGAGGCGACACCATACGTCTGTTTATTGTGGATCAGAACCGGAGAGATCAACGCCATTGCCAAGCCGAGACAGACCACACCCTGCATCAAAGCCGAATGCCATGCCGTTCGCCGGACAACGAGAACAAACAGAAAGAGCAGAATCACCACCGGCAGAAAATACATCATCACCGGTCGGGTAAGCAGGGAGAGGCCCAAAGCGATCCCCAAAGCGATTGCCCGCCCCCATGTCGGAACCTTCAGATAACGCACCGCCATCAAAAGGTGCCAGGAAAAAAGCAACAGAAACAGTGTGTCAGTAAGGATGATCGAGGCATGCCCGATCATATTCAAATTGAGAACAGCCAACCAGGCGGCAGGGAGAAACAGCTTCTCCGACACTTCACGTCCCAATAAGGCGATCAGGAGACATGTGACCGAGTCCATCAACGCCTGACCGATCAGAGGAGGCACGAAGAAATCCGGCAACCACTGAAAAAAGAGACTCAAAAACATAGGGTAAAGCGGCAAACGGGCAGGATTATGCCAGTCTCCGTCAACCAGAATCGCATCAGCAATTCTGAGGTACTTTTTCGAGTCTGAAAGTGTCAACCACTCCAGATCAGTGGCAGAAAATGCGAGAAACAGCAGGCGCACCAACAGTGCGACCAAAAAGATTCGGCGCAGAGTGGCAAAGGGGAGCGTTTGAGATTCCGACGTCATAACCGCCTCATTTGTGAAGCATGGTCAGAGTTCTTCGACCACTGGCGCGAACGGTGCCAGATCCAGATCGGGACTGTTCCCCATCACCAGATCACGAATCACATCGGCCGTGATCGCCGTGAGTAGAATCCCATTGCGGAAGTGGCCGGTGGCCATGGTCAATCCCTTCATGGTGGTAGCACCCAACAACGGTTTTCCATCCCCGGTTGATGGGCGTAACCCGGCCCAACTGTCGGTGATGCGACCAGCACCCAAGACAGGAACCATATTCATGGCCATACCGGTGATGCGATGCATCCCCTCAGCAGTGACCGCCTTGTCGAAACCACGGTCCTCCAGAGTTGAACCGAGAAGAACCCGACCGTCAGCACGTGGCACAACATAGCCTTGAAAACCGTACACGACCCGCCGAAACGCCGGTGGTCGCATCTCCAGTTGAATAATCTGACCCGACATGGGCCGTACATCGGTGCGTAGAGGGGGCAAACCATGCAAGCGGGTGCTCCAGGCTCCTCCGGCGATTACCACATGATCGGCGTCGATCACACCCGATTCCGTACGGACCCCTGTCACTCGATTCCCCTCGGAAGCGATGCCGACCACCCGTTCACCGGAGCGGAAGGTTCCGCCTAACCGGGCCACGGCAGCAGCCAGAGCACGGCCAAGTTTGATGGAGTCCACCTGATGATCATCGGGATAGAAGTTAGCCCCGATAATGCGTTCCGAAAGTGCCGGTTCCAGCTTGCGGGCCTCGTCACGATCCAGCACTTCCACCCGCAATCCTCGCTCCAGCATCCACTCGGCCCGCCCAACTGCCAACCGCCCTTCTGAGGGGTCCATGGCCACTTCCAGAACACCGGAATCCTCATACTCGATAGAAACACCGCTGATCTCTTCAAGCTCATCGCTGAAGGCTCGGAATCGATTTCTGCTCTCAAGACAGAGTTCGAAGAAGGGCCCGGCGTCAGACACTTCGGACTGCGCGCCCAGAATACCCGCAGCCGCGGCGGAAGATTCTGCACCGGGCAGTGCCCGCTCAAGTACCGTGACCGTGTACCCTGCTTGCAGAAGCCGCATGGCTGAAGCACACCCCATGACTCCAGCACCGACGATGACAACATGTTCCATTGCAGTACATTCCTGAATTATCTATGAGACTCACGAAGAGTTTCTACGCGTTAATCGACCAAACCAGTCCAACCACACTCCGTTTGCGCGCCTCATCATAGTGCGTCCACTTGGCCTGCGGAATGCGATCATGTGACACGATCCGGAAACCTTCCCTCTGAAAGAAAGCGACTACCCTCTCATGGGTTGTGCAGGCAAAGAGTCCGTTCAACTCTTGCCGCGCCGCCTCCTGTTTCAGCCCCTGGATCATGCGTCTTCCCACGCCCTCGCCCTTGAACCGAGTAACGGTGTAGAGAGAGACAATCTCACCCAGATTTTCATCAAGATAGGGAGAGGTCAGTAGTCCACACACTCCTGCCATAACGCTTCCGGAGACAAACGCCCCATACCCTTCCGCTAAAATCGGTGCCAGATCGTGTTCCGAACGTGGCAGCAGAAACCCCTCCCGCTCTCCCTGACCGATGATGCTCACGGCTTGGGGATAGTCCCGCCAGACCAATCGCCGGAGATCGCACTGGTGGCGACGAGAGAAAAAGGTCCCATGTCCCTGATAGGTGAACAACTCCTGGGGTAGATCACGAATTCTACAGAGACTGACCGATTCAACACCTTGCTGCAACAGCGACTCCACCAGAGAGAGTGTTCGGAGCGTCTCCTCAGGCATCTCCGGTAGATCGATCAGCAATTTACGTATGCCATCCGCCAAAACGAAACTGATGGGTTTGCCGTCCTGCCTCTGAATCCGCCCCAAAGCGTTCAGAACGATCATCCGAGAGAACCCCAGAACACCTGCATACTCGACCAATCGGCTGTGAAAAGCCTCTTCAGTCGCATCGGAACAGAGTCCTACCAGCACCGCATCGGATGCGCGGCAGTGGTTCATCAACAAAGATTGCCACCCCGTCACCGGCAGAAAACGGGTGCGCATGGCAGCCATGCTCTGCCCCATGATCTCCCTGAGATGCGAACCATACCGCTCCGGAACCTGCACAAGCAACAGAATACGCGCCCCGGCTTGAGTGAGCTCAGACAGCACCTCCACCAACCCCGACACTATCACCTCTGCCTCTTCCAGATCTCGCGGAAAGACCTCATCCGGCAATATGAACACCAGGGAGGCATCACGAAACACCCTGAGGTAGAGATGTTTTTCCAGCGTGGATGGAGGTTCAACGCTCCCAACACTCGCAGAGCCGTTACACCCTTTTTCCCTTTTCATGGCCATTAAACCTGATGCACGCTCCCGTTGAGCCCTTTAACAAACCGTGAATTGTCTTCCGGAATCACCGCCATGTCCACCGAGATCACCGATTCTTCCAGACTTGAAAGCCGACTCGATATGATTGACGGCAAAGGCTACAAAGCCTACCACACCGTCAAAGGGGTGTATCAACTGCCGGGATTCATCCTGCTGATCGACCATATTCAGGGCGATCCCTTTGCCGACCCTTCACGCATAAGAGTAAGGACCGAACACGGGAAAGCCCGGCTGCCTCCGGAACTCTACGACACGGAAACAGGGCGCCGTGCCTTGGAAGATTTTCTGCTTCGGCAACTGGCAACCGCCATCTCCACGACCGTTCGGGGTAACAGAGGCAGTGGAAAGAGCGGGGTCATCGCTGTTGTCCCCCATGGGCAGACGGTTCTGAAACGCAATGCGGTGTTGATCCTTGACGACGGCTCCATTGAAGCACGCATCCGTGTCGGACTTCCGGCCAACGGTCGCCGTATTGCCGCAAGACACGCCCGCATCATGCTGCTGGAAGAGCTGCCTCTGGTGGTGGAGAAAGCGCTTCTCCGTATCGCCTCAGAACGTCGTAAAGAGATGACATCTCACGTAGCCTGCATCGAAGATCAGCACTACCTGCGCCACTGGATCAAGGAGAAGAAACTGGCCGCCTTTGTTGCAGACGGATCCACGCTGCCTCGCGCTTCCGGTATCGACGACTCTCCTCTCACAACGAATGCCGTTCCTTTCCGAGCCCCGGAGAGTCTAGCCAGAACCGTAACCCTCCCCCATGCCGGAACGCTCCGTGGACTGGCGATTCCACTTGGTATTACACTGATCGTCGGCGGCGGATTCCACGGCAAGTCGACACTGCTCAAAGCCCTGGAACAGGGTGTCTACGATCATATTCCCGGTGATGGCCGGGAGAGGGTCGTCACCACATCTACAGCCGTCACCATTCGGGCCGAAGATGGCCGTGCCATGACCGGCGTGGACATCTCACCATTCATCAAAACCCTGCCCGGCAATCGCGGCACGACCCATTTCAGCAGCAGCAACGCCAGCGGTAGCACCTCTCAGGCTGCCAACACTGTAGAAGCGGTACGCAGTGGTGCCACTCTCCTACTGGTTGACGAGGATACGGCTGCAACCAACTTCATGATACGCGATGCACGCATGCAAGCGCTGATTCATCCTGATCAGGAGCCGATCATCCCGTTTTCACAACAGATTCGGAGACTCTACACGGCGGATTGTGTCTCTACTATTCTGGTCATGGGGGGTTCAAGCGCCTTCTTCGATCATGCTGACACCGTACTCTCAATGGTGGAGTATCACCCCCACGATGTTACGCAGAAGGCGCGCAGTCTCTGCCCTCCATGCACACCCGCCCCCGGCGCAGAGCGCAGATCCACCCCTCTCATTCCACACCCCTACCAACCACGACTGCTGGACAGCGCATCTCTGACACCGCCCGACTGCCATCGCAAACGCCGTATCCGCCCATTGAATGCAAAGCGCCTGCTTTTTCATGGCAGTGAGATCGATGCCAGCCGAGTTTCACAACTTGTGGATCGGGGCCAATTGGCAGCCATCGGATATCTGCTTCGATACTGCGGCCGACACTTTGCTCAACACTCTTTGGAAACAGCGAT
The DNA here is from genome assembly GCA_015231265.1 of Magnetococcales bacterium. Classification (GTDB taxonomy): domain Bacteria; phylum Pseudomonadota; class Magnetococcia; order Magnetococcales; family JADGBX01; genus JADGBX01. The sequence continues at coordinate 42,799 of JADGBX010000001.1, forward strand.
GAAAATGGCCCTCGATCACATCGAGAGCCAAGGTCTGGATACTCTTTCACCCACTATCACCGGAGAACTCGCTCTACCCCGACTTCAGGAAGCAATGGCGGTTGTGAACCGTTACCGGGAACTACGCCTTATCGAACCCCCTTCTTCCTGAGGTAGGGTGCGTACTTTTTGTCTTCTCCGATGATGTGATCCACCAACCACTCCTTGAGGAAGTTCATCAGATCCATATTGAGCGCTGCGCCCTCTTCATGGAATGCCCGCTGGAACTCCGTCACCTGCGCCACCAGTTTCCGATGCAGCTCCTTGTGCTCATTGGTCTCTGGATAACCATATTTGTCGAACATCTCCTCTTCAAGAGCAAAGTGCCCGGCAGTGTAGTTGATCAACTCATCCAGGATCGCTCCCAGAGCGCTTCGACCCTTACCGGCGTTCATCGCCTTGTAGAGTGTATTGATCAGATCCACCAGCTTGCGATGGTCCCTGTCCACCGCCTTGATATTGAGCTTCAACTGATTGGTCCACGGCATCAGATCGCGATCCTGATCACCCTCGGAAACAAGGTAGAGCTGATCCAGATAGTCGAACATCAGACGACGAATACCGTTGAACTTCTTCATGCCTTCCCGGGCTTCTTCGTGTTTCATATCGCTGCACAATCCAACGATATGCCGGGCCTGTTCATGCACTTTGAGATGGGTTTCTCCCAGTTCACGGTAAAGCTCCAGATGACCGAACTTTTCCGTCCCTTCGGAGTAGTACCATTTCCCGAACGCACACTCCCGTCCGCTGGCCACCTCTTCCGGCTTCAACTGGGCACGTCCACGAATCACCTGCTCCAATCGTCCCAACCACTGCAGATGCGCCTGTTTGATATCATGCACCTTGAAGGTCTCACCCGGAATTTTCAAACCCCGCTTGGTCTGAATCAATGCATCACTGGTTTCGCTCACCACATCGGTCAGCATACCGGAGTACTCCACGGAACCACCGAAGAAGTGGATCAACTCCATGGATTGGAACATCATCTTCTGAACCACGGCTGACGCGGCGAAGATCTCATTAGCAGCCTTCTGAACATTCCCTGCATTGTTGTTGGCTGAAGAACTCTGTTCTGCCACCCTGTTGGCATTGGCTGCCACCTCGGACGCCGAACGGGCGATCTCCGATGTCCCGGTAGCCGCCTCAAGCGCCGCACGCGCCACCTCCGTCGAGGCACTCTCCAACTCGGACGCGTTACGCGTCACCTCTTCAGCCGCTGCGGTCACCTCACCCATGGAGGCGGTGATCTCACCCACCGACTGGGTCTGCCCATCCACCGCATCGGTGATGCTGCGGTTGGTCTCTTCAATCTGGGAAATAATGTCGGTGATGGAGTGGGTTGCATCGGCAGCATCACGGGTTTTGCCCTGAATTTCCGCCGTCTTACGTTCAATCATCTGGGTCGCTTCAGCAGTCTGCTGCGCCAACTCCTTCACTTCGTTGGCCACCACGGCAAACCCTTTGCCCGCCTCACCGGCACCTGCCGCCTCGATGGAGGCATTGAGTGCCAGCATATTGGTCTGATCGGCAATGGTCTTGATCGCTCCCACCACCTTGCCGATCTCCGCTGCGGAAACAGCAAGGTCATCCATAACCTTCAGAGTCTCGCCGGCATTTGCAGTCGCCGTCGACGATTTCTGATCCGCTTCCCGACAACGATCCCGGATATCCCCCAGGGAGTTGGTCATCTCGCCAACCGCCGAGCCGACAGTCCGTACCGACTCATTCACCCGTTCCAGACTCTGATTGACCTGGGTGATGTTGCCGGTCATCTGTTCGGCTGCGGACGCCATGGTGTTGACGTTGTAGCTCGCCTCCTCCGATGCTGCGGCAATCGCATTGACATTCTCGGAAAGCTGAACCGCCGCATCGGAGACGATCTCGATACTCTCCACAGCCGATTCGATATTCATGGAGAGATCTTTGGTCTGATTGTCGAGCTGGTCGTTCTCTGCGACCACTTTTTTCGCGAAGGAGAGCGTGTCGTCGGAATCTTTATTGAGCAGCTTTTTCAGATCAAGCTGCTCGGCCACCACGGCTTGAACCGTCTCAGATTGCAGCGTCAACGTTCGAATCACGTGGACGATCTGATCTGCCATCACATTGATGCTACCAGCGATCCGTGCCAGAGCCGTCCCACCCTGAATCGAGATCCGCTTGGTCATATCACCCCGAGACATGTAATCGACCATCTCATCGATGTGAGCAAGCATCCGGCTGATGGAATTGAAGAAGATCAGACTGATAATCACCGCAAATCCGACCAGAACCCCATTGGCAATGAAGAGATAAAAGGCAACCTTCTGCTCGTTTTCAGCCAGAGCTGCGGCATTATTGCTTGTTTCTGCGGAGATTCTAAGAATCTCCTGTGTCAGTTGATCCATCCCTTTGGCCGAGGGTCGGTCCTTACCCTTTACGGCCTTGTCGATGCGAGGAATACTGGAGATATCCCCAGCCCTGAAATGGGTGGCAACAGCTGCCTTGTAACTGACGATCAGTTCCGAGTGATCGTGGATCAGACGATCGACACCCATCACACTCATACCCATCTGCTGCATGAGGGATCGGGCGGTGACAAGGCGGCTCTGCACATCATCATGCCGCTCCTGGAACCGTTTATAATACTTGAAATCATTGATCGAACCGGTGTGCTTATAGCCACGAAGCAGCGTATTCTTCCACTCCTGGATCTGTCGGCCAAAGAGCGTTGCCGCCTCCTGGGTCGCCACCGTTGCCTCGCTGGTCAGAGCCAGTACACGCATCTGGTCGCTCTGCTTCTGGATGGTGTACCCCTGCCAGAAGGTTACTGCTCCTAGAACAATTGAGAAGCCCGTTAATATAATCAGTTTAAAACGAATCGAAATATTATCGATTCTTTCCATGAGTGCCTTCATGGCGACAACACTCCCCCATTGGCTTGAACAGTAACACCGACTCCAGCTTCGATGCTGGTGAGCGTGGCTAATGAGGTCTGATACTATTCATACCAGACTCAAGCAGGCACCCACCAACTCCATCGGATCTGGTCAAATGAACACGCCGTGCCGACCGTAAATACTGAGACACATACCAACCTATCCTGACTTTCAACGCAACCTACTATCGATCAGGACGGCACTCAGAACTCTTTCAACTCCAGCTTCAATTCCGGGACACTTTCCAGCGCCTCTCGGCTTCCGACAACAGCGATACCGGTTTGATCTGTTGCGAGATAACGGTTCCCAACACGCTGCAGATCGCTCATGGTGACGTTCAACACCTGTTGGCGCAATGCCCGACGTAGCTCCGGTGTCCGCCCATGAAGCGCATTGTGAAATGCCCGTCGCGCTTCACCGGACGGCGAAGCAGGACGATCGATACTGCTGACGATGCTGAGTACCGACTCCTCAAGCTGGTGCTCAGGATGATCATCCCGCTGCAACCACTCCAGAGAGCGGTCAAAGTCTTCCAGTGTCCCGACAATTCGCGGATCACGATAGGAGAAGAAGCGCAGCGATCCAGAGTCGGAATCATAGCCACACATCGCCCCATACGCCCCACCCTGTTCCCGGATGGCCCGATGCAGAAACGAGTTCTTGAGAAATGCCCCCAAAACCATGAGAACCGGAGCATCGGGATGTGTAATTGGAACAGCCGGGAACACTTTTGCACAGAAGTTCACTTGTGTCGCCGTCATCCACCCCTGCCGCACCTGACCACCTGCAGCGGGAGCAACCAACAGTGCCGGGCTGGATACGGAACGGTCGGTGGGCCAGCGCTGTTCAATATCCTTTGCAAAAGCGTCGAAATACTCCTGCTCCCCAACCGACATACCGATCATTGAAGCTGTGGAAAGACGCTGTTGAAGGGCGGTCAGTTTCTCTGCTAGAGCGTGCAATCCAGTCTCTTCATTCAGAGAGTCATCTAGTGTTTTGAACCGTTTGAGCCCCTGCATGCCACTCCAACGATCCGAGAGAGCACTCGAGGAGGTCAAACCGCCACAGGCGGCTGAAACAGCCAAGGCGTGACCATTATCGGTGATGCGCATCTCCGAGGAGGCACGCATCTGGGCGATCAGTTCACGCAAGCGAGGCAGCTCATCGAAGTGCACCTCGTGAAAACTCTCCCGCATCAGAGAGATCATCTCGACATGGTTGCGCACCAACGCCTTGCTGGAAAGGGTGAAGATCACACGGCTTTTACCAAGATCATCCGCATGGCTACGCACACTCGCCCGAGAGGCGATCCCCCCCGAGATGGCCGACTGCCACGCCTGGGTCTCCATGTAGTCCCGTTTACCGCATCCCACTTCAGTCAAACAGGCCGCATAGGTGGGCATCAGATCCAGCAGTTCAGGTTCCAGATCCGGAACTTCCATCACCATCTGCATATAGGAGAGACCGTTGGTGGGCTGGTCATACCAGTGCACCGGCATTTTACCCACCGGTTTGATCGTTCCCTCGGCAATGGAGAGCGTCGGCGGCACATCCTTAAGAGTGACCTTGGGCAGAATGCCGGGATCATCCACACTCTTCTGCCGGGCGTCCAAACGCTTGGTCTGTTCGATAATCAGACGTTTCTGTTCATCGTTGAGCGCAGTGCGAATCAACTCCAGCCGTTCTTCCTCCTCCTTTGCCCGCGTTGCCGCCAAGTCGGGATCAGGCTTCAGCACCACCCGTACCCGGTGGGGATTATCCAGCAAGAGTTTTCGTACCAGACCCTTGATGAACTCCGGATCCTGAATCTGCTGCCGCAGCGTCTCCAGCGCCCCGTCCAGTGCGAGAATCGCCGTGGGATCACCGCCATGCAGCGCCGGAGAGAGGGCGGTAAGCATCAACTTCAAACCATAGGGCAGTCCATCACCGGACACTTCACGCCGGGAGAGCTCCAGTTGATGGAGAACAGCTTCCACCTTCTCCAACGGAACACCGTCACGGGCTACCTGCTCCAGAACGCCGAGAATCAACGCCTCGACGTCATCAGCTTTCTCAGGCTCGGACCCCTCCACCCCACAGGCGAATCCCATCTCGCGCAGAGAATCATCCAGACCGGTCACCGAAGAGGGGGATGTCCCCAGATCGGTCGTCTCCAGGGCATGCAACAGGGGCGAGGAACTGTTATCCAGCAGAACACCATTCAACAGATGGGCCTGAAGGAGCGTTTCCAGATCAGTACTCTTATCCAGCAGCCACCCCAAGACGATGTGGGTCTTGTTACTGATCTCCCCCATTCCGTCGGCGGCATAACATGATTCCGCCTTGCGAGGTTCGCTGAAGCGCCTCTCATCGGGCACCGACACCAATCCTGATGCCTCCATGCGCTGGAAACGGCTCAACACCCGATCCTGCATCACCCCCTGAACCTTCTCCAAATCAAGATTTCCATAGGTCATGAAGATGGCGTTGGAGGGGTGGTAGTGTCGGCTGTGAAAGGCGCGCAACTGCTCCCAGGTGAGATCGGGAATCCGCTCCGGACTTCCACCGCTGTTGTGACGATAGGTGATGGTGGGGAAGACGGTCCGTTCAAGCAACTCCCACAACACGCGTATCGGTGAACTCATCGCCCCCTTCATCTCATTGAAGACAACCCCTTTGTACTCCAGCGGAGTCTCGGGATCATCCGGTGTCGAGAACTCCACCCGAATCCCCTCCTGGGCGAAATCCAACTCGTGCAGCCTGGGAAAGAAAGCAGCGTCCAGATAGACATCCAGCAGATTGAAGTAGTCCTTCTCCGACAGGGTGGCAAAGGGGTAGGCGGTCCAGTCGCTGGAGGTAAAAGCGTTCATGAAAGTGGAGAGCGACCGACGCAGCATCATGAAAAACGGGTCACGCACGGGATAGCGTTCACTACCGCACAGCACCGTGTGCTCAAGAACATGCGCCACACCGGTGGAGTCTTCGGGCACGGTCTTGAAAGCAGCCAGAAAACCCTTGTGTGAATCATCGGAGGCCAGATGCAGGTGCATCGCCCCTGTCTCACGATGGCGGTAGGTCTCCACCGTCAGCTTGAGGGCCTCAACCGGTTCGCTGCCCAGTTTCTCGAAGAACCCGCTCTCCATATCCATATCCTGAGTTACCCTTCCTTATCGTCCAACCCGTTTGACCGGAGAGACCGCTTTTCGCATGGCATCCGTTCATTTCAATACGATATGAACCGACGAAATCGCTTCAGGATACGACGACTCTCTTCGGCAACAAAGGTCTGCTGTCCGACATTTTCCATGAATCGTGCTGATGGATTAGAAATGATTTCTTATAGAGAGGCGCAATGAACCACTCCCCATGCCCCTCCCCAGGATCAGCACACCCTCTTTATTTCCGTGATCACCGTCGACCGCCGCAAAGCCTGAGGTCTTCAGAAGACGAAAAACCGATACCTTGCAGAACCTCTTCTTGACAAAGCACAATTCCGTGCTATCAAATGTATGTATTGTGAATTATCAAAATTGATCCACGAAAGGGGAAGTAGAAATGGAAGAGACCACATCCACCGCTGTCGAGACTCCTGAAGCCGACGCTCCGCCTCCTCCCATGGATATCCGTCAAGCCTCCAAGGTTGGCGATATCAAACGCGTCAAGGAGTTGTTGGCCGAGGGCGTCTCACCGGATGAAGGTACTGAAAAGGGCGAATCCCCTCTGCATGAAGCCTCAAAAAAAGGCCATCCGAAAGTGGTCAAACTGCTGCTGAAGAGTGGCGCCAATGCCAAGTGTGTCGACGTCAAGAACGTCTCTCCCCTGCATGAAGCGGCGAAAAAGGGGTATGAGGATATCGTCGCCATGTTGGTGAAAGCCGGCGCAGACTGTCGCATTGCCAACCTCAAGGGTGAAACCCCCATGGGCGAAGCACGCAAATCTGGCAACGCCAACGTAATCAAAATGATCAAAAAACAGAAAGCGATGAAAAACCCGGCACCGACTCTGCCAAAGGTGGAGGACAATACGCCGAAGTTGCGTAAGAAAGTGAAAAAAATCAAGAAATAGACGTTATTATACTGCGCTTCTTACCGCATATATAAACGGCTGCTCTCCTGAACGACAGAGCAGCCGTTTTTCATCTGTCGGTCATGCAAAAAGCGCTGGCATGGGCATGTATTGCCGAGGATCAATGCCCCACTTGCGTGAACTTACCTGGCCTTGAATCTCATAACGCCCCTCTTCCTTCCCTTTATACTCCATCAGATCGATGCGTCTGGGTTCCACATTTTTCCGTGTGGTAGAGTCTTTCACGACGGTAATCACCGGATGCAACAGACTCTCTCTGTTGGCAGCAATGACCACACCGATCAAACCGTTTTCCAGTTGGACCAGAGATCCAAGAGGATAGATACCAACTGTCCGCACGAAACGCTGGAACAACGTTCCGTTCAGTTCCTGTTTACTCAGGGCCATCATTCTCTGAAGAGCCTGATTGGGCGCTTGAGCCTGATGGTAGGTGGTATCGGAGGTGATGGCATCGTAGACATCAACGATAGCGGTCATCTGCCCAAGAGGGGAAATTGCATCGCCCTTCAGACCGTTTGGATAGCCCGATCCATCCAAGCGTTCGTGGTGTTCGGAGACGATCTGTAGTGTTGTTTCAGAGATTCCTGGAGAACGTTCAAGATGGCGTCGCCCTAGAACGACATGCTGGCGGATCTTCGCCGTCTGCTCCTCACTCAACCGTCCCTGGACCGTCAGCAGTGACTGGGGAAGCCGCATCTTGCCGATATCATGCAACATGCCTCCCACACCGGCATCAATAAGCTTATCCTCGCTTACCCCTTCAGCCTGACAGAAAGCGACCATCAGCACCCCCACGTTCAGAGAGTGCATAAAGGTGTAGTCATCCCTCCGTTTCAACATGCTGAAGCTGAGCAGGGCATCCGGGTCTTCGAAGAGGGAGTCGGTGATCTGCTTGACGCTATCGCGCACGGGTGTGAGCTGAGTGGGTTTGCCGAGACGAGCAGCCTCCAGGCTCTCCCCGATCACCTCCCGTGCATGATCCTTGATCGTCGCAGCTCGGATCAAAGGAGAGCGCTCATTCCGGGCAGCCGAACTGTTACCGGCGATCTGGGGAACACCCAACTCCTCCAACTGTGCTGCTAAACTCTCAGCAACACCTGCAGTGGGGGAAACCGTGACGTCTTTCCCTTTGTCGGTATCGATGATCACCTCGGTAACCCCAAAGGCGATGATCGCATCCACCTCGTGCTGCGAAGACAGGACACACTGCTCCTGTATAGCACCGGTGTCCCGGTCACGGATCAACGGGTCACTCCAATCAACAGCGAGCGACTCTACATACATGCCCGACTCAAGATGATCGACGGCAATGCGTTTTTTCATGGCTATCAGCTTATTCTATCCAGCGTGTTCCCCTCACACTTCAGAGTAGTGATTAGCGCATGGGGATTCAACAGCTGATTTCGACTAAGGTCATGTCGTCGTTCTGCTCGACACTGGAACGATAGTCGGCAAGAACCTCCTGCAAATGCTCCAGAGGCTCGCCTTGGGAGACAATTCTAGAGAGATAATTCTCAAACCTCTCCTGACCAAACAACTCCCCCGAATCGCTCTTCTCTTCAACATAACCATCGGTATAGACAAAAAGAGAGTCACCGACCGAAACCCTCAGAGACGTGGACGCATCATTCAATGTCTCAACCATGCCACAGGCAAAGTTGTCGGACTCCACTCTCTCAATGATCACCCCTTCCCGGAAGAGGAGAATCGGCGGCAGTGAACCGTTCCAAACCGTCACACGATCCCGAGTGGGATTGATGGAGAGAAATCCGACCGCCATAAACATGTTGGCTGGTGTTTTATGATGAAGCTTGCTGTTGATTTCCGCTAGAATCTCTTCTGCAGGAAGACCCTTGTTGGTCATGGTGTAGAAGATATCGGAGATCATGGGCCCACCGATAGCTGCCGGCAAACCGTGACCGGTAAAATCCCCCATAACGACATGCTGGGTCCCATCCGGACGGAAGGCCGACAGCAGAATATCACCCGCCGTCTTCTCCATGGGCGCCAACAGATAGCGCAGATGGGTATCGATAAACCGCTTACTGGTCCGCATCCTGCTGATGATATCTTCGATAAACTCCCGCTCTTCCAGCAGTTTATCTCGATGATAGCGGATCTCCTCCTCCTGCTGACAGCGGATGACCAATCCGGCCAGAGTACTGGTGATCGCTCGGAAAAAAGCATCATCGGCAGCAGTGCGCTCGTACTCCGATTCCACATAGAGGCTGAGAATTCCAAGACTGGTGTCACCGAAGAGAATCGGCAGAACCAGATGCTTTCCCTCCTGCTCCTCTCCGTGGGGACACAACTCTGGGTGCTCGGCGAGTGTGTTCAACAGAACATCACCCGAAGCCACGGCGTGACCACAGGTGCAGTTTCCGGCATCAATGCGTCTGCAAGCGGTGCGGATAGACTCTTCGACACCCTGTTCCGTCTGGAGAATCAGATGGCCACTCTTCTGATCGATCAGAAAGATCGCCCCCTTCGGCTCCAGAGGGATCCAGGGAATGGAGAGAATCAGAAACAGCGCCTCCTCCAGATGCTCATCCAGAGAGAGAGGATCCAGCGACTGCTGGAGCAGGCGATTGATCACGGCCTGCGTTTGATCCTGAGCTGAAGAAGATCTTGCGGTCATAGAGAGTCACACACAGTAGGTCACGGTAGTATCAACCACCACAGATCACGCGAGCTCGCTCGGAAGCTTCGCGGCGGATCTCCTCTTCACCGGCAATCTCCCGGTGACGCATGAGGATTTTACCATCGACAATGGTGCTGTCCACCACCTGCCCGGTGGCCACATACACCATGTTGGAGACGAAATCGTGCTGGGGAGTCACTTCGATCTCTTCACGACGAATCAGTAGAAGATCGGCCTTCTCCCCTTCGGCCACAACACCGGACTGCCCCAACAGTGGCGCTTTCGCACCGGTAACAACAGGCCATGCATCGGTCGCAGGCAGGGCGGTGGGATCCTGATCCGCATGTTTCTGGATCAAGGCAAACACTTTGAGATCCTGAAAGAGATCGAGACTGTTGTTGGAAGCTGCGCCATCGGTTCCCAATGCCATGGGGATGCCCCGCTCCGCCGCCTTGCTGTAGGGAAACACGCCACCCACCGCCAGTTTCATATTGGAAACCGGATTGGTGACGATGGTAGAACCCCGCTTGGCGATAAGATCCAATTCATCCTCTTCAAGATGGACACCGTGCGCCAACAGAGCACGGGGGGTCAGCAACCCGCAGTTGTCCAGATGAAGTGCCGGGCGCACACCGTGCTGCTCCAGACACTGAGAAACCTCGGTCGGGGTCTCGGAAAGATGAATATGGGTCAGAAGATCATTCTTTTCCGAGAACTCGGCTACCCAGCGCAGACTCTCGGGACTCACCGTATAGATGGCGTGGGGCGTCAGAACAAAGCGGACACGATCGGAGTAGCGACTGCTCTCTTCAAGCATCTGCTCGGCGTCCCTTTTGCACTGCTCCGCTTGATCGGGACCCGCCACATCGATCATCACCGCACCGACACCGGCCCGGACGCCCATCTCCTCCACTGCTCTCGCCATTCCGTGGAAATGCCAGTACATATCCTGAAAGGAGACCGTACCGGAACGAATCATCTCCAGACAGGCAAGCTTGGTCCCCCAGTAGACATCCTCTTCCGTCAATTTGGCCTCAGCCGGCCAGATACGCTTCTCCAGCCACTCCAGCAGATGCATATCATCGCCGTAGCCGCGAAACAGCGTCATGGCCGCATGTGTATGACCGTTGACCAAGCCCGGAACCACTGCCAGACCCGAGGCATCCAGACGCTCCGGATCGGTCTCATCATCCAACACAAGATCGGGACCAATCTCGGCAATCCGTCCATCTCGGATCAGAATATCCACGACTCCATGGTCATGGAGCCAACCCTTTTGAATCAAGAGTGCCATCAGTACCCTCCCTGTCCCATACCATCATCCATCATCGCCGTGAGAAGATCCTCCAGAGTGGCCACAAGACCCGACTGGTTATCTCTCACCTGGGTCCGAAAAGCGTCATAGGAGAGCCGTTGCGGACTGATACCGTTGGCGTAGTTGTCCGCCATGCAGATCGCTGCATAGGGAATCTCCTTCTCGGAGGCGAGAATACACTCCGAGGCGATGGTCATGCCGACGATATGGGCGAAGGGACGGTGAGCCTTGATCTCAGCCCGAGTCTCAAAGCGGGGCCCTCGAGTCTGCCAATAGACGCCGCCATCCCGAGGCATGGGACGACCCGTCTCCTCCCAGAGTTGAAGAATCTGCCGCCGCCACACAGGATGAAACTCTGCAACGCGATGCCCTCGTTCATCCTCGTAATAGCTGGGATTGACGCTGGGGGCGTAGAAATCGTCGGGAACCACGAAACTACCCGGAATAATTTTTCGCTTCAGACTGCCCACGGAGCCGACTGAGAGAATCCGCTCAACACCAGACCGCTGTAATGCTTCGATATTGGCATGGTGATTGATGCGGTGAGGTTGGGTGTAGCTCTCCAATCCATGCCGCTGGAGAAAGAGCAGTCCACCGGCCGTCTCCAACAATGGAACCTCCCCAAAAGAGGTCTCCACGGAGATACGCTGGGCCTCTTTGAAACGGCTGGACTCCAGAAGACTGGTGCCGCCGATCAGAGCCGTCTTGATAGCAGAGTGCATGTCTGATCCACAATGAGATGTCTATGAACATATCTTCAACAAAATACCTTCTCTGCGCCGACTACCAGGGAAGCTCCACATCCTCGGAACCGGCAGAGTTGGACTTTGTCTTTTTTGAAGTAGGGTCGCCCTCGAACATCTCATCCCACCACCCCTCCTCCTCGGGGGTAGCCGCACTATCGGGGTCGATCACCGACACGTTCTCCAACTCCTTTTGCTGCTCGGCCCGTCGGCGAAGAACGCGATCCTTCACTCGTTGCCAGACGCCCTTATCCCCTCTACGTTCCGCTTCGGCCTTCTCCAGCGCCTCCCGCTCCTCGCGCATTTTGCGCACTGTGGGCGGATCCAGATGCGGATTGGGACCGAACAGATAGCGATCCTTATTGGTCATCGGTCCCGTACCGGCACTCTCCTCACGCTCCGCACGTCGCTGCTCTCGAATGCGGACCATCTCGGGATCCTCCTCGGAGAAGCGATGCCACCACCCCACATCCCCCCGTTGCGCCTCCGGCATCTTGGTGGGATCGAGAAGAGCTTCATCGAAATTCTTCTTCAGATCCTTGACGACCCCTGCGTCATCAAAGGTAACCTCAACCCGATTGAACGCGCGGGAGTAGGTGTATTGAAGGTCACGGTACGCTCGATCATGCACATAGAGCCAGCGCTCATCTCGAAATGAGTTCACAAAGGTCGGGTGCCCCAAAAGGGACTTCACTTCAGTGCGTGTCGTAACACCCACTTTCACTTTGTCCACTTTGTCGGGATCGAGGATACTCCCCTTCTCATGCATCGCTGCCTGACACGCGGTCAGCAGCAGAAGCAGGCTAAGAAGCACGGAAATTCGGAACGGATGGTGACAGCGTCTCATGGGATTCGATATCTTCTGATCTGAAACCAGGAACACGGAGACTTTTCACAGTCTGGATAATATGGATGACGGCAATCCGACATCAGCACCTTACGGATGACCAGTATATCCACACACTCGATTCCGTTATCATATGTCGGGAATTCGGCAGGAGCAAAGTATCGATGACACTCTTCAAGCAATTCATGGCAAAGCGTCGCACCAAAAAACGGCGTCTGCACGTTCTGCCACTGCACGATCTCTTGGTCGAGACCACCAAACGTCTCACCGACAGCGACGCCTTGGGCATAGAGAATACCTTCATGCTCCGGTTCGAAGTGATGACCTTCCTCACCGCCCAGGCTCTCTTAACTCTAAAATTCGATAAAAGCCCTCATAATCAGGAGTGGTCCCAGGCGCTCTGGGATCTCTTTTTCGAAGGGCTCGATCACAGCCTGCGGGAACAGGGCGTCAACGACATCCGCATGGCTGCCCGCATGCAACGCCTCTTCACCAGCGGAACCGGTCGCCGCAACGCCTATCTGAAAGCGTGGGAAACCGATGACCAGGCTGCTCTTCGCCGTGCCATCGGTCGCAATATCCTGACCATTCCGGAAGATGAAGACAACAGCGACCCACGCATCGACCAGTTGATCGGCGAACTTGAAACCATTCGACAGGCGACGCTCTCCATACTGCCTCCCGGCTGAGCTACCCATTTAGAGAATAGAAACGATACTCTGCGAACACACTTACACACTTCGGTGCACCATGAACAAAACGACCATTGAACAGATCGAGATTGCCAATAAACGGGTTCTGATCCGGGTGGACTTCAACGTCCCTCTAACACCTGAGAGAACGGTCCGGGACGACACCCGGATTCAAGGCGCATTACCGACGATTCGCCTCGCCGTGGAGAAGGGTGCCAAAGTGATTCTGGCTTCCCATCTGGGACGGCCCAAAGGCGCTGTAGTTCCGGAGATGTCCCTGAAACCGGCAGCCGAACGACTGGCAGAGCTTCTCGGACAACCGGTTGCTCTGGCACCTGACTGCATCGGACCGGAAACGGAGAAGATGGTGTCGGCGTTGAAGGGAGGGGAGGTTCTACTCCTTGAGAACGTCCGCTACCACGCCGGTGAGACCAGCAACGACGACAGCTTCGCCCAACAGCTCGCCGCCCACGCCGACATCGCCGTCAATGATGCCTTTGGAACCGCACATCGAGCCCATGCCTCCAATGTTGGTGTCGCCTCTCGGGTCAAACCCGCTGTTGCCGGATTGCTGATGGCCGACGAAATCGACTATTTCAACCGCGCCATCCGCGAACCCAAACGACCGGTTGTCGCCATTCTGGGTGGCTCCAAGGTCTCCGGCAAGATCAACGTCATCGAAGCGCTGCTCGACAAGGTGGATCGGATCATCATCGGCGGCGGCATGGCCTTTACTTTCTTCCGCGCCATGGGGCACGCCACCGGCAACTCCCTGGTGGAAGAGGAGATGTTGGATATTGCCACCTCTGCTCTGCACAAAGCCACGGCCAACAACGTTGAGATCCTGCTGCCGGTGGATGCTACCATCGCTAAGACCATCGACGCTGATGCAGAGATCAAAACCGTCAACGCAACCGAAATTCCCGACGGCTGGATGGGTCTGGACGTCGGCCCGAAAACGGTTGAACGTTTCAGCGCAGCTCTTTCAGATGCAGCAACAGTGGTCTGGAACGGCCCCATGGGCGTCTTCGAAACCGCTCCCTTTGCCGTCGGCACCATCGCCCTGGCCAAAGCGGTCGCCGCCAGTCAGGCCCTCTCCGTCATCGGTGGGGGTGATACCGGTGCCGCCGTCAAGCAGGCGGGCGTGGCCGAAGATGTTTCCTACATCTCCACAGGTGGTGGCGCTTTCTTGGAACTGCTAGAAGGCAAGGAGCTCCCGGGCATCGCGATTCTCGACGATGCATGAGTGACATTCAGGAGAGGAATCTCACACTGTCCAGTGAGATTCCTCTCCTTTGACGGATGAATGGAAAATCACGGAAACCGTGCCCGGGACGGTTCTGTCTGAAACAGCACAGCTCTTCAGGAGACACCATGAATGCGACGTCCCAGCCGCCGCCCGGCCTCTCCGTCATCATGATCGGTCGTGATGAAGAGAGTTTTCTCACTCGAACACTCCCTCCCCTGCAACAGGCAGCCGACGAGATTATTTTCGTCGATACCGGCTCCAGCGACCGGACACCCCTTCTGGCGGCAGATGCTGGTGCCACCGTCCTGGAACGCCCGTGGGACGACGACTTCTCCGCCCCCAAAAATCTTGCCCTGCAACAGGCTCATTACCGCTGGGTTCTCAATGTTGACTGCGATGAAGAGCTTCTGATCGAACCGCACACCGCCACATTCCTCAAAGAGCATACGGAGCGTGTCGATATCCCCGCCGCAATCATCACGATCGAGAACATAACCCGCGACCGCCGGATCATCCCCCAGGAATCGATGCGTCTGTTTCGTAACGATACGAGAATTCGCTTCGACAAACCGATCCATGAGAACGTCTGCGACGCGGTCTATGAGAGCTGGCCGACCGTTGAAATTCCAAAGGAACCACTGCGTCTTCGTCACCACGGATACAGCAGTGGCGATACCAAAGGTAAGATGGAACGCAATATCCGGATTCTCAAACGCTGGGTAGAACAGGATCCCAACACGCTCTTCGGGCACCACAAACTGGGTATGAATCTCAGCCACACGGGCCAGAGCAAGGAGGCGTTACACCATCTGGAGCACGCCTTTGAACTGGCGAATAACGAGTC
The DNA here is from genome assembly GCA_015231265.1 of Magnetococcales bacterium. Lineage (GTDB taxonomy): Bacteria > Pseudomonadota > Magnetococcia > Magnetococcales > JADGBX01 > JADGBX01. The sequence goes on from JADGBX010000001.1 coordinate 58,149, forward strand.
GGACAAGGGCAGTATCGCCATTCTTGGTGATCTTCTGCACACCTATCTCACCCTGCTTCTTGAACAGGGCATGACCGACAGAGCAGAAGCGGTTAAGAAGACAGTGGAATCCTGGAAATAACTGAATAGAACGTGGGTAAAATGACACCCACAGAACGGGAAATCGATCATGATGGAAAAGATGGCCCACTGGCTGCGTGTCTATGGAGAGCGCCGCGTTCTGATCATTCTGTTTCTGGGGTTTTCCAGCGGTCTACCCCTAGCGCTCACCTTCGGCACCCTCTCTGTCTGGATGGCGGAAGCGGGTGTAAGTAAAAGCACCATCGGCCTATTTGCACTGGCCGGTGCCCCATACACCTTCAAATTCCTCTGGTCTCCTCTGGTCGATCGCATGCCGATTCCACCTCTGACCAGACTCTTCGGACAGCGAAGGGGGTGGATGCTGGCAACGCAGGGAGCATTGATACTCTCCATCATCGGTCTCGGCAACTCCCACCCAGGAGTCGATCCGGTGGTCACTGCTCTCTTTGCACTGGCCACAACCTTCTGGTCAGCCAGCCAAGACATCGCTATTGACGCTTACCGTGTTGAAATACTTGATGAGTCACAGTACGGCGCAGGCGCTGCCATGGTTGTGCTCGGCTATAGAATCGGCATGTTGGTTTCCGGGGCCGGTGCTCTCTTTCTGGCCGATAGCGCCGGATGGTTTCAGACCTACCTGATTATGGGCTTGCTGATGCTTGTAGGCGTAGTGACCGTTCTTCTCTCACCGGAACCGGAACGCCGTCCATCCAAGCGCTCGAAAAAGCAGGAAGCCAGAATTTCAGCCTTCCTTGAAAAACACCCCGAGTATCCTCAAGCACTCTCAAAATCATTAGCCTGGATTCATGGCGCAGTCGTGGAGCCGTTTGCCGAGTTCATGACCCGAACCGGCTGGATCTGGGTGCTGCTGTTCATTTTGCTTTACAAATTCGGAGATGCTCTGGCCGGCGTGATGAGCGGCCCTTTCTATGTTGAACTTGGATTCAGCAAAACGGAGATCGCCAGTATCAGCAAAGCGTTTGGGCTCACGGCCACCATCATCGGCAGCGTTATCGGCGGTATTGTCGTCAGTCGATTGGGAATTTTTCGTGCATTGGTGATCTGTGGTGTGTTGCAGATGCTCTCCAATCTGATGTTTGTCGTGTTGGCCAAGGCCGGGGCAGATACCGGTGTCCTAACCGTCACCATCGCTCTGGAAAACCTCAGCGGTGGCATGGGAACCGCTGCTTTCGTCGCTTACCTCTCAAGCTTATGCGATGTGGCCTATACCGCTACCCAATACGCCCTGCTCTCCTCATTCATGGCTTTTGGCCGAACCCTTCTCTCGTCGGGTGGCGGCGTACTGGCCGACTCCACCGATTGGGCGACCTTCTTCCTGCTCACCACAGTTGCAGCTATCCCCGGACTTCTGATGCTCTACGCCATGCGTCGCTTCTTTCCGGAACAAACAACCTCGATCGTGCACAACGAACAGAGAGAGTGAGTCCTCTTCCATGACATCCCAATGAAACACCGAGTTTGACGTGCACCCAACCAATGGGATCGTTATGATAGAGAAAACACAGTCGTCTCAGTTTCTCGGAACACGTCCACAATGATCCATATGGAAACGCAAGCGACACTGGAGCTTATACCCAGTTCGTCGCACCCGCACTCTCATATTATCCGTATCCGAATTGAAGGAGATTCTATTGCTCCCGACCACACGGTTGGTGCGGAAACGCTTTCCGTATTGCGCACCTGTGTTGATGGATATCGTCAGATATTAAGAGACGGTGCACCTCCGGATCTCGTTGCAGACACCGCTACTACTGTGGGCATTGAGCTGTTCAATTATGCCTTATCCAGTATCTGGGAACCCCTCTCAGCACACCTTTCCGATGACCGGCCTCTGATGCTTTCCATTCGATCCACCGATCAGGAAATGATCAATCTGCCATGGGAAATGTTACGGCTTCCAGACGGAACCACTGTGGGACTATCTCCCGAATTTGCTGTTAGGCGCCTCCCGGATAGTGCGGATGATTCCGCTCGACGCTGCATCATTCCCGCTTCAAAACCATTACGCATCCTTCTCTTTGCTACTTCAATGGATTCAGGAGAACCTGACGGGCAGAGCGTTGATTCGACAATGACAGCACCATCACAACGTGCAGATCTCGCCCTTGCACTGATACGCACCCACCGCGACCTTCATGTTGAGATCTGTGATACCGAAACCTTTGACGCTCTCAAGAAACAGATCCAACAGTTTCAACCACACTGTGTTATTCTGTCAGGAACCACAGCGGTCCGTAGCGACAACAGCTTCTTTCTTTTCAACGAACATAACGCCTCAGATCCTCGTGCGGCCAATGAAATCTTCCGTGATCTTTTCGACTGTTCTGCCGTAGCTTCCGTCATCGTTACAGGAAGCCCTAATGGAAAACCACCTCCCGTTGCATCCTCTCACGCCCTTGCTGATAAATTGGCAAAAATGGGGATTCCTTTAGCAATTTCCTGGCCGATCACCATTGGATCACCTCTTAATCACCGTGCCTTCAGTACACTCTTTAAAACCCTGCTGGATGGGCGTAGCATTGATCGAGCGCTGACGGCAGCACGAAATATGGTTGCCACATCAAAGAATGCAGAAGCTACCTTTGACTGGACACTACCCGTACTCTTTTCCACCAGCAATCGGACCCATTTGTTCAATATGAGCACTTCAACCCCGACGATCCCATATTATCCGGAACCATTGATACTGTCCGGTTTCTCGGATGAAACACTGATTTCAAACCCTGAGGATCCCGGATTTGCATCCTCAATCGACCACTGTATTGATGCTCTTCTGCACTCAAAAAAGACAGCACTGGTCGTGAGCGGAGCACCCGGTTCTGGAAAAAGCGTCTTTGCAGCAACGGTCGCAGGGCACCTGGAGAGAGAGAACAACATCCCCTGTGCCATCTGCATCGATCTTGAGAACAGACCTCTCACTTCTGCCCACTTCCTGGATACTCTTCGTGTAACACTCCAGAACTGCGGATGCACTGAAGAGGCCGAAGTTCTAGGAGATCCGACCATTCCACTTGCAGACCGCATGGGACTGCTGCCGCAGATACTGAACCAACGGCAACCGATGACGGTTCTCCTTGATGGAATCGGAGCCTCAACACCAACTGATGAAGAGAACATTCATCCAGAGTTGTCAGGGGTATTAAGCTATTTATTATCAGCTTTGAAACCACCCTCCACCATACTGCTTACAACCCGAAGAACCGCCGTGGTCCACGCTATCATTCCTTCAGATTGCGCTGTGGAGCATTTTGAGATTCCCATCTATCCTGAAGACTCTTTTCTCCGCTTTCTCATGGAGGACCGGTATGTTAAGGAGCGCATTCAAGAGGATGAACTGAGTAGACCGTTGCTCTCAGAACTCTATCATGCATTCGGCACACAACCCGGCTATCTAAAAGCGGTACGAACAGTCTTACGAGACATCGATACGCATGATCTTCAACAGAGGATGAAAGAGATCTCTGTGGCTCATGAGGAAGAAGAGTCGAGTCAACCGACAACCCAGCACACGAATAGCTTTGAGGCGCTCTTTCTCTCAAGAATCTTCGACAACTATCCACTTGAAACGCAAGATCTTCTAGAACGACTAGCCCCCTTGTCAACCACAGTGGTTCCATCAGACATCAGTACACTTGCTGATAAACCATTTGAGGACATCTCCGATGAAATCGAATGGCTTGTAGATGCTGGATGGATCGAACGATTTGAAGATAGAGAGAAGCACTATTATTACCGTATTAACGCTATTGGCCAGTCGTGGTTGCTCCGTAACGACCGCTTCAAACAAGGGCGGCGCAACAGCCTGCTCAGGTCTACGGCCCATTATCTTTCCAATTCTGCCAGAGTTTTGCTTGAGACTCCTGCAGAAGGAATGAATATCTCAAAACGAACTAGAGCCTGCGCCCTTCTTCTGGAAGGACGGGCACTCTTTATTGAGAGTGGTGATTTTGAGCCGGCTCTGGAGGTTTCCAACCAATTGAGTGAGCAGCTATTCCACGCTGGATTCCATCCTACCGTCGGTCGCCTCAACGCACTGTTGGATACAGACATCCCACACCCGGCTTTTACCAATTGGATGGCCGCTGCCCATTTTCATTCTGGTAGACTGGAGCAAGCTGCAAACACCTACTATCGCGCCCTGGAACAGTCTGAACGGCATCACTCAGCGGAAAAGAGTATCTCTCAACATGGGCTCGCTCTAATCGATCTGCAATCCGACCATTATGATGACGCCAGGGAACGTCTCCTGAAGGTGTTGGACTTCCAACGCTCTAGTGGCAACCTGGATGCTGTCCTCTCTCTCTGGCTACAGATTGCGGAGATCGACGAGAAGCGGGACATCCCGGAAGATAAACAGAAGTCACTGGAAATGGCTCTTGGCATTGCCAAGCAGAGTGCCAACCGGACAGCTGAAGCGGAGATCCAACGACTTATCGGCCAGCACTGTCTTGACGTACAACGCCGCGCACAAGCTTTAGCTGCCCTAAAAGAGGCATTGAAAATTGATTTGGAAACCGGTAACAGAGAAGGACAAGCGATCACCTTTCCACTGATCGGCAACATCCTTCTAATCCAAGAGGACCACACTGGTTCACGACACCATTTTGAGTCTGCTTTGAATCTTTCAGAAGAGTTGATTCCAGATCATTCACGGGCATTTATTCTGCACCAACTTGCCAGCATTGATCTCCAAGACGGTAATCTTGATGATGCACGAGAAAAGACACTCAACTCTCTGGATATCAAACGATCCATCAAAGACCATGCTGGTCAGGCCAATGCGTTTCTTCAACTAGGTCGTATTGCTAAAGAAGGTGGAGATCTGAACGCTGCTTTACTCCTTGTAGGTGTCTGCTACAGGCTTGATGATGCTATCGGTCATGAAGATGCCGATGAGGGCTATGATACCTTTAAATCCATTGCGTCAGCACTCCAGCTAAATGAAGCAGACACTGAGAATAGCCTAGATGAGGCTTGGGAAGCCTATAGAAAAGATGAAGGAAGGGAGCTGATTGCGCAGCTTTTCAAGAAGCGCACCGTGATCCCTATTCAACCCGTCAATCAGGTTTAACACACAGAGTCTCACACATGAGGAGAGAACAGATGCAACGCGGAAAGGTTCTTATCGCCCAAGGAGGCGGACCAACAGCGGTGATCAATCAATCGCTGGTCGGCGCCATTCTTGAGTCACGCCGCTTTCCTCAAGTGACGCGTATATATGGAGCCCGGCACGGGGTTTCCGGCATAGTCGATGAACAGTTTGTCGATTTGAGTCAGGAAACCAGTACTAATCTTAATCTGATTGCAGAAACACCAGGAGCTGCACTGGGCTCCACACGAGACAAACCCAACAATAAGTACTGCCAGGAAATCGTAAAAGTCTTGATGGCTCATGATATCCGTTACTTCTTCTACATAGGAGGCAACGACTCTTCCGATACCCTGCGTCTGGTATCAAATTTTGCAGAAAAGGAGCACTATCCGATCACAACTGTGCACATACCGAAGACCATCGACAACGATCTTGTTCTCAATGATCACTGCCCTGGATACCCTTCTGCAGCACGCTTTGTTGCCTCAGCCTTTGCCGGTGTTAATCAGGACAACAGAGCAATTCCTGGTGTTTATGTCGGTGTTGTGATGGGCCGTCATGCTGGATTTCTTACAGCCGCAGCAGGATTAGGACAGCGTTTTCGTGATGATGGACCACATCTGGTGTATTTACCAGAAAGAGTATTTGATATTGATTCCTTTCTGTCTGATGTCAAAGAGGTCCATGATCGTCTTGGACGCTGTGTCATTGCTGTTTCTGAAGGCATCCATGATGCCGAAGGCGCTCCTATCGTTACAAAACTACAGGAGCATGTTGAGAAAGATGCACACGGAAATGTGCAGCTCTCAGGTACTGGGGCTTTAGCCGATCTCCTGACCAATGCCATTAAATCGAAATTGAATATCAAACGTGTGCGAGGAGACACATTCGGATATCTACAGCGCTCCTTTTTGGGTGTGGTTTCTGACATTGATCAACGAGAAGCACGCGAAGTGGGTGAGAAAGCTGCTCAGTTTGCCCTTTGGCATCAACGAAACGGGACAGTGACCATTCACCGAACAGGTCATTACGCCGTTGATTATCAACTCAACCCATTGGAAGCCGTTGCAGCCAAGACCAAAACGATGGATGACAGATTCATCAATGAGGCCGGTAACAACATTACTGATGCATTCAGACACTATTTGACACCTCTGCTTGGTTCAGAAATGCCCCAGACACATAGATTACGGTCACCAATAGTCCAGAAAATATTGACAGAAAAGAGTTAAGGCAATCTGGCCTAGCGGAAGCGGACCATTGTGGTCTCATTGTTTGTTCTGAGCTCATGGGCCGGATTTTGACGTTCGATCTCCACCTCTGATCACCGTAGTGCCTTGCCTACGTGCCCAGCAAACTCTAGCCTTGACTGTCTGGTGGAAAGTGCGTCACTCCCTAATATCAAGACGCATCCTTTCCAATTCAGAGAGCAATCACCTTATCTAACGTTGAATAGAGCACCGCCCATCTTGGAAAAGCCAATGTTAATCAGGGAGATACCCTACAATTACACCTCCTTCTCCGACAAGGAGATCGTTGTTCGTTTCCTTGGAGAACGGATGTGGAATGTACTTGAGGCGCTACGCTCCCAACGAAGGACCGGTGTCTCTGCGCGCATGCTAATGGAAGTGCTGGGCGACATCTGGATTATCAACCGCAATCCCATTCTTCATGATGAGCTCATGGAGAATCCCAAGCGGTTGGACAGCTTTATGGATCGTATCAATAAACGTCTCTTATTAATTGATGCAAGATCCGAACGGAACCCTCTTGTGCTTGAACTCCTTGAAGAGTGTCAGGCCATGACGCGTTCTTTCAAGGCGCAGTTTACAGAACAGCGAACACTCCGGGAAAAAGCGCTGGCAGTTCTTTCACGTGTGACTCGACAAGACAACATTGATTTCAGTGTAACAGGTCGAGTTTCCCACGTGACGGATGCGACAGACTGGCGTGTTGAGTATCCATTTGTCGTAATCTCACCTGACCGGGAGGAGGAAGTTTCCTATATTGTACGTGACTGTATTGCCCTTGGACTTTCAATCATTCCCAGAGGTGGAGGGACAGGTTATACCGGGTCAGCAATACCACTGCACCCCAATACAGCCATCATCAACACCGAAAAACTGACAGCGATAAGTGACGTTGAATATCGCTCCATTACAGGCTACAAACAAAAAGTCGCCAGCATCAAAGCAGAAGCCGGTGCCGTTACCCGCCATGTTTCTGACCGAGTAAAAACAACGCAGTCCGGAGACTACGTCTTCGCCGTTGATCCGACCTCTCAGAATGCCTGTACCATTGGTGGCAATGTTGCCATGAATGCTGGTGGTAAGAAGGCTGTTCAGTGGGGAACGTGCTTGGATAATCTCATCTCCTGGCGAATGGTTACCCCCCAGGCAGAATGGATCGAAGTCGAACGTACAAACCACAATCTTGGAAAAATTCACGATATAGCCGAAGCAACGTTCAAGATTACTCGCTTTGACATCTCCGGCCGGAAGCAACTTGGCGAACCTACTGAACTAAGGATTCCAGCTAATCAAATCAGGAAACCAGGGCTTGGAAAGGATGTCACCAATAAGTTTCTTGGAGGTCTGCCCGGTGTACAGAAGGAAGGATGCGATGGCATCGTCACCAGTGCCATCCTTGTGGTCCACCGTATGCCGAATCACATACGGACCCTCTGTTTAGAATTCTTCGGAACGGATCTCTCTGAAGCTGTCCCTGCAATTGTTGAAACAAAAGAGTTTCTAGACAAACACCCGACTGTTGGCTGTGCAGGGCTTGAGCATCTCGACGAACGGTATGTAAAAGCTGTTGGCTATGGGTCAAAGAATCCTAGACGATCCCTTCCTAAAATGGTGCTTCTTGCTGACGTTATCAGTGATGATGAGCAGGCATTGGAGAAGGCGTGTACCCACATTCAGAATCTAGCCCAGGAACGTAACGGTGAGGCATTTGTTGCCATAACACCAGAAGCTCGCAACAGATTCTGGAAAGACCGTACACGCACAGCAGCAATTGCCGCACACACAAACGCCTTCAAAATTAACGAAGATGTAGTGATACCCCTTGATCAACTTGCTAAATATAGCGAGGAGATAGAACGGATCAATATCGAACACTCGATTCAAAACAAAATCGAGATTTTGGACCGTCTGACCATCTTTTTCGAGAAGGACCAGTTTCGCGCTTACCTACCGCAGAATTATCCAGCCAGTGATGAAGGACATAACATCGTCAATGACAAGATAGTTGCCGCCTTGAACCTTCTGAATACAACAAGGGATCGCTGGAAACTCTATCTTGAACAGTCTGACTCCATAGCAGAGGACCATTCTGATCTACTCTTAGGAGATTCAGCTACGGCTTTACGCCCCTCTGATACCTTGATGAACCTGATGTTGAGACGGGATCTCGTCATCTCCTATAAAAAGGAGGTGAGGAACAGTTTGATAGAAGAGATCTTCAATGGGGACACTTGGCGTGAGGTGCGTCGTAAACTTGATGAGATGCATGCAACGATTCGTTCTGGACGTCTATTTGTTGCGCTACATATGCACGCTGGGGATGGCAATATCCACACAAACATCCCTGTTAATTCAAATGACTATACGATGCTGCAGAAAGCCGAGCACATTGTCCACAAAGTGATGCAACTTGCAAAGGACCTTGGTGGTGCTATCTCAGGTGAGCATGGCACAGGCCTGACAAAACAACACTATTTGGACCCGAAGATAATTGAGGCTTTTGCCGACTATAAACGGAGAATCGATCCAGACGAACACTTCAATAAAGGTAAGCTTATGCCGGGTTCAGGCCTAGCTAATGCTTACACACCCTCGCTGCGTCTGGTACAGCAGGAAGCACTTCTTCTCCATGAAAGTGAGCTCGGGGCACTGAATGATGATATCCGCAACTGTCTGAGATGTGGGAAATGCAAACCAGTATGCACCACACATGTACCACAAGCCTCTTTACTCTACTCTCCTCGAAACAAAATACTGACAGCGGGTTTAATAATTGAGGCGTTCCTTTTTGCTGAACAAACACGCACTGGACTTGATCTTCACCACACTCTGGAGTTCAATGAATTGGCAGATCATTGCACCATTTGCCACCGCTGTGTGACTCCCTGCCCTGTCAATATCGACTTTGGTAAAGTTACCATCCGAATGCGTGAAATATTAACTGAGCATCAAAAACGTGTTAGTAGCTTTGCTGGAAAAGGCGCTTTACATTTCCTAACTACAACGCATCCTGCTCGGATCAATCTATCCCGTTCACTAATACTGAAACCCGGCTATGCTGGCCAACGTCTGGCTCATTCACTTGCACGTCGTTTTCTAAACCCCTCCCATAGTCAAAAATCTGAAGAAGAGAGCATAAAACATCTTCCAGCTCCAACGAATAGAAAACCGTCGCTTGCTGCCCAAGTGAAGCACCTTCTCGCCACCCCACTCCCATGGCCGTTGGCAAAAAACACCATGCGTTCACAGCTGGGATTGGAGAATTCCAACTCTCTACCAATCATCCGCAATACAGCCAAGACAGACGACAGCAGCGATGCAGTTTTCTACTTTCCAGGCTGTGGTTGCGAACGCCTCTACAGCGATATTTCCATGGCAGTTCTTGCGGCTTTGTATCATCTCGGCACTTCGACGGTCATCCCACCAGGCTATCTCTGCTGTGGTTTCCCCCAGCGTGCGTCAGGAGACAGTAAACAGGGACGTAGTATCATCACCCACAACAGGGTTCTGTTCCATCGAATTGCTGCTGCAGTCAAACATATGAACATCAAGACTGTCCTCGTCTCGTGCGGGACCTGCCTTGATCAGTTGACTACTTACCGGTTCAAGTCGATCTTCCCCGGCTGTCGTCTTATGGATATTCATGAGTATCTGATGGAAAAGGGGCTTACACTACCTAATGATCACTCAAAACAGAACTTCCTCTACCATGACCCCTGTCACTCTCCTTCAAAGCATCATAACCCTCTGACAGTTGCAGAGACTCTGCTTAGTGGAAAGGCGCACCTCTCAGACCGTTGCTGTGGAGAAGCAGGCACCTTCTCAGTATCCCGCCCTGATATAGCGACTCAAGCACGATATAGAAAAGAGTTGGAGATCAAACACGGAGTCCAGGAGCTTTTGCCCAAAGATCCATCAGATAGCAGTAAAGTTCAGATATACACAGCGTGCCCATCTTGCGTTCAGGGTCTTTATCGTTACAGAAAAAGTACTGGCGTCCACTCTGATTTCCTAATATTGGAAGTTGCGCGTCGCCTGTTTGGTGAGAAGTGGCAGGAGACCATTATTCCTGAGATTCAGGAACAGGGTATTCAGGAAATCATCCTTTAACGGTTTCAAACTATGTCGAAAACAAAACAGCCGACGCTTCTCAAAGAGTATGCACAACCGGACTATCTGGTCACCTCTTTGGAGCTCCATTTTGAACTTGATGAAGACAGGACAGTGGTGTTCAGCCGCGCACGCTACTGCCGTAATCATAAGAGGCAGCAGTTGCATGAAGCTGCCTCTATCCCTCTGGTCCTAAATGGAATAGATCTGGAAATTAATAGCTGTCAACTCGATGGAGACGCACTGTCTGAACAAGCATTCTCCGTATCAGAATCTGCAGGAACGTTTACTCTGCTCCACCCTCCATCTTCCCCTTTTACACTTGAATTCAGCACAACAATCTATCCTGAAAAGAACACTGCGCTTGAAGGGCTCTATAAGACAGATGGACTCTTCTGCACGCAATGTGAAGCGGAAGGATTTCGGAAAATCACCTTTTTTCTGGACAGACCCGATATTCTGACCTCGTTCACAACGCGCATTGAAGCCGATAAGAGTCGCTACCCTGTGCTTCTCTCTAATGGGAATCGCACCGACTCTGGCGAGTTAGCCAACGGGCGGCACTATGTCGTTTGGGAGGATCCTTTTCCAAAACCCAGCTATCTTTTTGCTCTTGTTGCCGGGGATCTTGCCCTTCTGAGTGATACGCATACCACACCGAGTGGTCGTACAGTCACCCTTGAGATCTATGCGGACCACAATGACATCAACCATTGTCGCCATGCGATTGATTCTCTCAAAAAATCAATGGTGTGGGATGAGGAAGTCTATGGTCGTGAATACGATTTAGACATCTACATGATCGTGGCTGTTCGTGACTTCAATATGGGGGCTATGGAGAATAAAGGCCTCAATATTTTCAATGACAAATATATTCTTGCAGACCCGGCATCAGCAACAGATCAGGACTATGCCCATATTGAGAATGTGATCGCACATGAGTACTTCCACAACTGGACGGGAAACCGCATTACGTGCCGGGATTGGTTTCAACTCAGTCTTAAAGAAGGTCTGACCGTCTTTCGGGATCAAGAATTCTCTTCTGATATGCAATCAAGAACAGTGAAGAGAATCCAGGATGTACAGATACTCAAGACCTATCAATTCGTAGAAGATTCTGGTCCGACGGCCCACCCTGTTCAGCCTCAATCCTACTACGAAATAAACAATTTCTACACGCTCACTGTCTATAACAAAGGCGCTGAAGTCGTCCGCATGCTCCACACTCTTCTTGGCGCTGATGGGTTCCATGCAGGCATGGACCTCTATTTTGACAGGCACGATGGTCAAGCTGTAACCATTGAAGACTTCCTTACCTGCATGCAGGACGCAACCGGACGCAACCTTGATCAGTTCAAACTCTGGTATACCCAAGCGGGGACCCCCACGTTGTCGTGTACGGACCACTTTGATCCAGACCGAGAAGTCTATACGCTCACTTTTGAACAGAGCTCAGACTCCTCACCAGGACAACCGGTTAAACGCCCATATCACATTCCTGTCAAAATTGCCTTTTTTGACGAAAAAGGTTCAAGTGTGGATCTTGCTGGTTATCCTGATTCCGGCAATCACTTTTCAGAAACTCTTCTTGAGATTACATCAACTTCACAGAGTTTTGATTTTTCAGGGATCACCGAGCGACCACAAGTATCTCTCCTGCGTGATTTCTCAGCGCCCGTGCATCTAAAAGGCATGGACGATGATGCTGCCCTCCTTTTTTCCTGGGCACATGATACGAATGGGTACAACAGGTGGCATGCATCTCAGCGTTTCATGAGCAGGCAGATTCTCGAACACTATGACAGCAATGTGGTCCAGAGCAACGGCTCAATTGCCTCTGACCTATTGCTGGAAGCGTGTAAGTCGACTCTTGATGAAGATGGGTTGGGCGCATCCATAAAAGCGATGTGTATCGAGCCTCCCTCTGTCACCTATCTGATGGAACGTGTACATCAGCCGAACCCTTCCCTTCTCTATAAGATTCGTGCACAACTTCGCGTTAATATCGCAACAGGTCTCCGCACAAGATTACGAGATCACTACCATATTTTGACTGAGCAGTTGAGAAGTTTCGGTGAGTACGCTTTTACTGCTGATCAGGCTGCTCTCAGGCACCTGAAAAATGCTTCACTTTCCCATCTCGTGCAATTGAAGGACCCGGAATTCGATAAACTGGCTTTCAACCAGTTCAACACTGCAGACAATATGACAGATGCCCTCTCAGCACTTACTGCATTGGTTCATTTTGACCGCCCTGAACGCAAGCAGGTTCTGAAAAGGTTTCATGATAAGTGGAAGAACACTCCACTGGTTATGGATAAATGGTTTGCCGTCCAGGCGATGTCACCAAACCCGGCAACGTTAAGGAAAGTCAGAACACTCCTACAATCAACGGACTTCTCTTTTTCCAATCCTAATAGAGTCCGTGCTCTGCTTGGCAGTTTTTCTTCTGGAAATCCTGCCTGTTTCCATGCAAAAGATGGTGCGGGTTATCGTTTTTTAGCGGATCAGATTATCTTTTTGGATACCAGAAATCCGCAACTTGCTGCTCGCTTGACAACGCCTCTCTGTCATTGGCGTAAATTTGATTCGGAACGTGCAGAAATGATGTGTACTGCTTTGGAACGTATTCTTAAAACGGCACACCTGTCAAAAGATGTCTTGGAAATCGTGACCAAATCACTCCCTTCGTAATTTCACTGATTCCGATCAATTCAGTCCGAAACGCGATGCTTCCGACAGAGGAGAGTACAGTGAACGTTCGATCTGTCGCATACATCGCCTTTCTCATCGTGTCCAAAATCGGTTACCATAATTATGAATCTATATATGCTGTTCCAGAATGGGTGGAGTTGGTGAAATGAGTAGACCAGACGACGCGTCCAATAAGCAGACAGGTACAACTGCGGCCTCTGAGCCCGTACGCATGGACAAGCGTATCCGCTTTGTTACCGGGCTCAGTCTCTCAATGGATACTGGTCTGGCAATGGAAGGACAAACGACGGACGTCAGCCTCAGTGGTGCTTTCATGCAAATTGAAGGCGGACCGCCAGAAGAGATTCAATCAGGAGATCGAGGTGTTGTTGGTGTGATGGTCAAAGAGGAGGAGAACACTTATACCATGTCCTTCCCATGTACCGTCGTTCGGGTAACGCACGAAGGACTCGGTTTGGATTTTGATGAGGAGATTTCTGAAGAAGAGGTTGTTGAAGAAGAGGAAGAAGGTAACTTTGGTGGCATGGCGGGTGATATCGACCCGGAAGCCCTGATCCGTGATTACGAGACCCGGGATCCTGAAGCAGATGACGAAGAGTGATGCACGTCGTTAATGAACCCCTCTGAAAAGAAAAAAGCGACTGACGACCAGAAGTGGACCACAAAGATCCACCACTTCCGTTAGGGCGTGTCCTCAATTAGAACGAAATCGCGTTTGTGACTGAAAATGCAGCAGGCAAGGCGTGAGGAACGCGGTTTGGCACGGCCAAATGAGCAACGAACAACACAGCATGGTGCATTTTCAGGCCAAACCCGAAGGGCTGGCAGCACGCCAGCGCGGTTCCGAGCTCATTGAGGACTCGCCCTAAATTCACTCTCCTATTTGATCATACCTGGGCCTTCATCCTGCCGAATCAGTCGAAATCCCAAAGCATTGCTTGTTGAGTTCTCGCTGACGCGATTACGATGCGCGACCCGACAATACTGTGGGCTACTGCGCCAACTTCCCCCACGTCTGACACGATACTCACCAAATGAGGCCCCTCTCGGATTGCATGCCGGACTCCGAGCATAGTAGGTCTCGTTATACCAATCTTCCGTCCACTCCCAAACATTGCCGAGCATATCGTGCAATCCCCAGGCGTTAGGCTCCTTTTTACCAACCGCCTGCGTGGAGTTGTTGGAATTTCCTTCATGCCAAGCAATCCGTCCCAGAAGAGTAGGATCTGCACTGTTGTAATAGGCGGTGGAGGTTCCGGCTCTCGCTGCATACTCCCACTCGGCTTCCGTTGGTAATCTCAGACTGAACCGGGTCCCGATCATACGGATGAAGCGCCTCAAAAATTTCTGGGTATCTTCCCACAGCACCTGTTCAACGGGGTGATCCTCCAGATCAGGAGAGAAGGTCCCGCCTCTGGGGTGCTGAGTCATGACGCGCTTCCAGACTTTCCAGGTGACCGGGTATCTTCCCATCCAGAAACCATCCAACTGCACCTCATGTTCCGGCCCTTCGTCTGGACGCCTGCCTTTCTCCTTCTTGGGACTCCCCATGGTGAAACTCCCGGGGGGAACCCAGATAAAGTCCATTTTTGTCAGCGGTTCAGTCCATACATCCCCTGCTTTGCGATCCTCCAATTTCGGTGTTTCTGACCCGGACAAACTGTTGCGCAATGAACCACTGGCCAGCCCGGTATTATCCTTGGCATCTTCGGAGAGTGACGCCGAGGAAGATGGGCGCATCAGCTGTGTTGCTCCCCCCTTCTTGACCGGTTTTTTTGGCAGAGCCGTCGCACCGAACTCATTAAGAGAAGAGATGAAGCTACGCCAACTGTTCTTCTTCTTGCGTTGCGGTTGTCTCTGAGCAGCTTCTTTGACTGGAGAAACCGGCTTCTTGATTTCAGCCGGCTTGGTACTACTTGTGGGGGTCTTCTCTACCTGACTCTTGGTAACAGCTTCTTTATTGCCCGCTTTGACCGGCGGCTTGTCAGCGCCGACCATCAACATGGGACGCCAGGCGGCTATACTCTGTGGCCGCTCGCTCTCCAGTACCATTAATCCCTTATCCACGGCCTTCAAAAACCCGGAGTGATAGCGACCTTTGCCCAGTTCAGAGGACGACTGCATCGGATCCGGAGCGCTGCGGACCTTCGAGGCGATGCGAACCGCTGCATCCACCGGCTTCTGACCGGTGATCGCACGATAGAGAACGCCACCAAAGGCATAGATATCGGACCATGGCCCCTGGTTGGAGCCAGAAGAGTCGTACTGTTCAAACGGAGAGTAGCCCAGACTCAGCAGACTGGTCATCTGATTGGCCTGACCGGCAATCGCCTGACGTGCGGAGCCGAAGTCCAGAATGACAGGACTACCATTTCTCTTACGAATCAATATATTGGGTGGCTTAATATCCCGATGGATATAGTCAGCATTGTGCAGCACCTCCATTCCGTCCAGCAGGGGTGGAATGAGAGCGCGCAACTGGCGTTCGGGAAGAATTTTCCGCCGTTTGAGAATCAGGTCAAGTCCAACACCCTCTTCATACTCCATGACCATATACGCAGTATTACGATCACGGAAAAAACTCTGAACACGGACAATGGTAGGGTGTTTGAAACGGGCAAGCGTCTGCGCTTCAATGAGGAAGCGATCGAGCCCCCATTGGTAGGTCTCTTCATCATCAGGGGAGTTGGGGCGAACGGTTCTACCTTCCTCCCTGTTGGCAAAGCCTGCAGGAAGATACTCCTTGATCGCCACCAACTGATCCAGATTCGTATCACGGGCCAGATAAGTGATACCGAAACCACCCTTGCCGAGAATCTTGAGAATCTCGTACCAGAGCAGTGTCGTCCCCGGAGGAAGCGCATGAAGATATTTCTTCGAGCTCATTCAGTCTCACTGCCGATTCATACGCATCCATTACGAAGAATGGATCCAGGTGATCGCCGTGCGGTAGTTCTGCCTACCGCTGCCACTAACTGCACGCTCTGCAGCTTCGTCTCTTAACGCACGCCTTGTCATGATGCGTGCATTCCACTTTCTGATCAATCACACCTTTTCTGTACTTCACAGGTACTCTCTTAACCAACGGTCGGCTTCATCTCCCCATTGGAGGGCTCTTGTTTGGAGCCTCCGGAAGGCGGTTCTTCGAATACGGCTCTGAGCGCTGCTGCCTGATCGATCAGCTCATCATCGGGCAATCCATCCTCCTCATCCGTGAGAGAAGCAATTTTAGCAGACTCCAAAGGCTCACGCGCTTTTCGTTCAACATAGGGAACAGGTAATGAAGATCGTTCTGCCCCATCTTCCGACGCATTCTTGGATATGTTAGCCGACTCTTCCACGTGATCCAACTGTTCCCTGGTCGAATGAATCGCATCGGATGCTGGGAGCGCCTCTTGAGAAGTACGGACACTGGTGGAAACCGGGCCATCCAGGGAGGGCTCTATCCTCTCATCGGACGTGACGGGCTCCGACCAATCATGCGCATCGTGCTTTGCCTCGTCTTCATCAGCACACTGTTCCTCATCACCACTCTGTTCTCTGAACGACTCATCTTCCTCCACATAGTCCCACTCTTCATCCAACGTCTCTTCTTCAGATTGCTTCGGTTTCGGATCGGGATTGAAGAGTGACCAGGCGAGCAGAGTCCGTACGATTGCCCGTAACGCAACGACCAACCCTGCCACAAGAAAAAAGAACCATTCAAGAAAAAAAACCGGCAAACGGCCGAGCCAACTGAAACCGATCGATCCACGGCCACTCCGGCGCTCAACCTCCTGGCGACGGCGTGGGCCGCCGCTGGCGCTACGTTGCGGGGGCTGCCGGACACGACGACGCTGCACCTTCTGTTTGCCGAGCAAACGGGAACGGATACCGGAGCGCTTGGAGTAACCTCCGGATCCGGCACGCCCAGAGCGTCGATCACCAAATCTGTTTCTCATACGATCCCCATCCCGCTTGACGGCCAGTTACTTGCACCTTCACTGGCCGCAATCCCGTAGTGCGCCGTACAAAAGCGACACGCTCACCTGTTTCAATATCCTCAAATTTCATCAGGTATCAACAGTTGACGGTATCCTATATCGAAGGAACACCCTTCTCGCGTCATTCCGTGTCGGAAGAGGGTCCACGCTCTCCTCCATGCTGTGCTAGAATGGCATCAGGATGACAGGGTAATCCGAACATCCCCCTCCCGGCATTCAACCGGAACAGAAGCCGTCCATTTCGGACCCTGTATAAATGTTAGCACGAGGAAGGACCAAAACATACCATGGACAATCTTGATAAACTCCTGGATGAGTCCCTCGACCTGGAGAGCTGTGAAGAGCTCGCCTGTTCCGATACATTTGATGAGATTATTCGCTTTGCCATCGACCAGGAAGAGTTGGAGCACACCTTCTATCTGAAACTTGCCAAGCGGGTGGACAGCAAAGATGGCAGAGATCTCATGGAACGCCATGCAGCCGAAGAGAAACAGCAGATCAAGCTGCTGTCGAAAGTGCTCTCTGACCACCATCTTCCCGAGGAGAACCCCGGCGGACGGACCATTCCCAATGCCGACTTGCGCATTGCCGACTTCCTGACCACTCTCCCCTCCGGTGATGGCAACCTCACCTATCAGGACGCTTTGATCCTCTCAATCAAAATGGAACAGAGTCGTGTCAATCTCTACGAAGATCTGGCCAATCTGCCCATGGGCGCCGTCGGCTACAAAACATTCACTTGGCTGGCACGTGAAGAGTTGAAGCAGAAAAATATCCTTGAGCGCGAATACGATGACATCGTTCTGGATGCAGACTGACCATAAACTCGTATTGGTTGCGATATCGCTCACTGCCGTTGCATCCTCTCATCAACTGGACACACCACAATGATCGCCTCTGCGCCCCACAGCCATGCCCACCCTGATCTGGGACACCTTTCCCCGGAAGAGGCTCTCGATTTCATCGAGAAAAACAGCGCCGTCTTCATCGATATCAGAATGGAACTGGAACACTTCTTTGTTGGTCATCCAGCACGGGTGATCAACATCGCCTGGCAGGACTATCCCGATTTCGAGAACAACCCCGACTTTCTCAAAGAGGTAAAACAGGTGGCAAAGAGCGATCAACCCATCGTTCTGATCTGCCGTTCCGGCCACCGCTCCATTGATGCAGGCAATGCTCTGATTGAGGCAGGCTTCACCAATGTGCACCACGTTCTGGAAGGTTTCGAGGGTGATCGGGATGAGAACCACCACCGCTCCAGCCTCAATGGATGGCGTTTTCGCGGACTTCCCTGGGTTCAGTGCTGAATGTCAATACACCCGTGCATTTAGTGACTCAGCCTCTATTGTAATCAAGCAGTTCTGGTAGTTGTAATCAAGCAGTATTGGAAGGAGATATCTCCATGGCCACTTTGGAATCGTGCGTCGGCAACACACCAGTGGTTGATCTCTCCCGGCTGACCTCCGACCTGACCGGCGTTCGGGTCCTGGCCAAGCTGGAAGGCAACAACCCTGGCGGATCAGTCAAGGATCGCGCCGCACTTGGCATGTTCATGGGTGCCGAATCCCGAGGTGAACTGAAACCGGGAACCCGGATTATCGAACCAACCAGCGGCAACACCGGTATCGCCTTGGCGATGATTGCAGCCCGACGGGGCTATCCGCTGACTCTGGTCATGCCGGAGAGCATGACCGTGGAACGGCGCGCCGTCATGGCAGCCTATGGGGCCGACATGGAGTTGACACCAGCCGCTGCGGGTATGGAAGGGGCCATCGATCGTGCCCACGCCATGGTAGCGGATGGCCAAGGACACATGTTCGATCAGTTCTCCAATCCCGACAACTGGCGCGCCCACTACCGAACGACTGGCCCGGAAATCTGGGACCAGACAAAAGGACGGATAACCCATTTCGTCAGTGCCATGGGCACAACAGGGACGATCATGGGTGTCTCTCGTGCACTCAAAGAGAGGAATCGAGCCGTGCAGATCGTTGGTGTTCAGCCTGATGATTCTTCAAGCATTCCCGGCATCCGCCGCTGGCCGATGGAGTATCTGCCTAAGATCTTCGACCCCAAACATGTGGATCGCGTTGCCGACGTCTCGGAAGATGAGGCGCGCGACTTCACCCGCCGACTGGCCAGAGAGGAAGGGATCTTTGCCGGACATTCTGCAGGCGGCGCCGTGGCTGCTGCTGTCCGTCTGGCGCAGAAGTTGTCGGACCGTCAGGAACCGGGCATCATTGTCGTCATCCTGCCGGATCGCGGGGACAAATATCTCTCGACACCGCTCTTTGAGACCGAGGGATCTCCACCCAATTGAGACGCTCAGCACCTGATGATCGTTGAAAAATCACCTGAAGCAGTGCTAAACTTCACTGCTTTTTTCACTCACCAAATATGCTCGGAGGGCACTATCATGGGAAAGAAAGTTAAAGTCAAAGACAAGAAGATGGCCAAGAAATACGGCTCCAAAAAGATGAAAGCGTCGAAAATGAAGCGCATTCAGAAAGAAGAAGCCGCCGCCCGTCTTGCCGCTGAAGCTGCCGCTGCTGCCGAAAGCGTTGTTGAGACTGCTGAAGAGACCATCGAAGAGGTGGTTGAGGCTGCTGAAGATGCCGTTGAAGCTGTCAAAGACGCTGCGAACTAAATCGCACCGATTCAGTATTATCAAAAGCGTTTTCCTTTTTTCCGGAAAGCGCTTTTTTGTTGCCCTGGCCACTCTGAGAATGCACACACATCACAACAACTCTCCCCTCCTCACGGTGATTGTGACCAGACGGTTTGATCCCCACCGACTCTATGGTGCTGTCCGGTCTGCTCTGCCCTCACAGGAGCATGGCGTGCACCTGTTCTTTCTCCATGACGGTGTGATGATGGTGAACACCCCTTTACGGGATCTGCCCGTGGTGCAGAAGACCCTCTGCGACTACAGCCGTCGGCAGATGACAGGTAACGAACATCACGATCAGGTGTCATGCCCAACAGTCACTGTCGGAGGTTTGATGAATCTCGGAACCATGATCTCCGCAAGCGATTATTGTCTGACACTCCCCAACACGTGCGGAGAGGCAAGACCATTTCATAGCCCGACATCTCACAAACGGCTGGCCATCATCCTGGATCGTAAGACTACCTCCAGGCATGCCACCGAGGGCGTCCGCCTTGCTGTCGGTCTTGCTGGAACCGGGCACGCTGTAACACTCTTGGCACCAATCCAGGAACCAACCACAACCTCTCCTCTCGTTGCGCTGACCGCTCGCCCCTATCTGGACCTGTTTTCACAACTGGGCGGAGAGTATGTGACTGGAAAGAGAGCGTACGCTCTCCAGACAGATGGCAGGTTCGATGCTATTCTAGAAGTATAAAGAATCAGATCACCCATTGATTCAAAACACGACCATTACCGAACAGAACAGTTTTTTAGTGAGAGTCGTCATGCAGGGATTCATGATTGCGGGAACCGCCTCTCGCAGTGGCAAAACCACGATTACACTGGCCCTGATGGCTCGGATGGTCGCCCAGGGCTTTGATGTCCACCCTTTCAAAGCAGGGCCGGACTTCATTGATCCTGAGTGGCACACTCTGATCACCGGACGGCCATCCTACGCCTTGGACACCATGATGGTGGGGCGTGAAGAGTCGTTGAACCGTTTCCATACACAGTTACAACACGCTTCGACTGCTGATCATCCTATCGGTATCGTCGAAGGGGTGATGGGGCTCTTTGATGGTCGAGCGGGTGTCGGGAAGAGCGGCTCCACAGCCGATCTGGCCCGAGCGCTCAATCTCCCGGTGATACTGGTGGTCCATGCTCGGGGAATGGCAGGATCTCTTGTCCCGCTGGTGGATGGATTTTGTCAACACGCAACTGGATTCCGCATCGCAGGCATCATCGCCAATCAAGTTGGCAGCCCACGTCACGCCGAACAGCTCAGAACGCTGCTCTCGGAGCACGACCTCCCTCCCCTGATCGGTTGGATGGCTCGCAGCCCGGAGAGTACACTCAATGAACGCCATCTGGGTCTGGTACTACCCGACGATCACACCCCTCTGAACAGCAACTCGATTCAGGACGCTCTGACACTGGACACCAAGGCGCTCCTGAATGTCATCGGACCCTGGCAGCCGCCATCCCGTATTGATGAGACGCCCGCCTCGGTTGCACCACCAGTCCGTCTACCGAAAGGGCGCTCTATTGCCGTGGCGAAAGATGCTGCCTTCCGATTCATCTATCCGGCCAATCTGGCATGGTTGAAGGCGCAGGGCATCACGATTCGTACCTTTTCACCGGTGGCCGGCGAAGCGGTTCCTGCCGGTGTGGATGGCATCTGGCTACCGGGAGGATATCCGGAACTCCACGCTGAAGCGCTTTCTTGTTCTGCAACCTGGCAGACCCTCCACGCCTATCTTGACGAGAACGATCCTGATACCGGTGGATATATTCTTGCGGAGTGCGGCGGTATGATGGCGCTGGGTGACGCACTCACCGATCATCAAGGCCGACGCTGGCCCATGGCCGGGGTTCTCCCTATTGAGACCCGAATGACTCCGAAACTGGCTGGTCTGGGCTATCGGCACGACGCTTCCGGTGTGCGTGGTCACGAATTCCATCACTCCGTTCGTGACACCTCACCTCTTCCGGCTGCGTTCGAACCGGATCGTGGAGACGGAGGCATTCTGCACGGGAATATTCGAGCCTCTTACATCCACTGGTACTTCCCTTCATCACCGGTAGTGCTCTCCTGGTTGATGCCGACGTAATGGCATGCCACCGCTTCAGATGAAGAGAATGACCATTGCGACAATCAACCCACCCCAGATCCACTGGATGCTCTCCGACGAACTGTTGACGCTCTGCTCCTGCTCGTACTCTTTCTGAATCATGGTACTCTCCTGAACTACCTCAGAAATAGACAGCCTTTTACCCCGATAACACCAGAGCAGCCAGGGTGAGGGCAACCACCGGCCAGCGCTGACTAGTCTTACCGGCAGGGGTATCAATGAGGGTGTCATCGGTACTTATATCAATACGTTTCTGCATGAGGATTCTCCCGAGAAGAGGGTGTCAACATTCCTGATAACAGGCAACATTCCTAGGCGTTAACCATGCATTTTTCATGCCTGACGCTGCACCACGAAGGGGATTTTGCGTCAGATACTCTTCTGAACACACCCCTCTCTCAACCACAATATTTCACTTAAACTATCAATAACTTACGAAACAATATTTCGCGGTCAACAACTCATACTTGAAGGTTAATTCAACAAAATGTCATCAAGAGTCAACGACTTTAGCATGCATAGGGGGAAGTCCGTCGCTATTGATGGATCAGTTAGGGAGGATGCATAAGATGTAGAGATTGAAAAACAGCCGTGCCATACTCAGGTGTGGGCGTCGTGATCGTGCCGTCAAGAGAGGTGCTTGGAACGCAATGAAAAAATCCCTGGATATCAACGAAATATGCACAGCTCTCCAGGAGCTGGAATCTCAAGTCCGTGCTTTGAGCCACTGGAAGGTGGAGGCGGAGGCACAGTTGGAACAGCTCTCGGATCGCAATGCTGCCCTCCAACGTCAGTATCATCGGCTCAAAGAGAGCACCGACGATCGACTGCAACAACTTTCGAATCAGAATGCCGCGCTCATGAGCGCGCAAAACAGCGTTCAAGCTGGCGTTGGCGATGGACTGGAACAGCTCTCGGACAGAACAGCCGCACTGCTTCGGAAATTCTCGAATCGGGAACACTCCTGACCACTGGCCTCTCGCCGCATGTCCGGAATACCCGCGCCTATCGTCTCTGATCCACATCTCCGGCAATCAGACCGCTACCCGGTTCACTCCAGAGCAGAGATCTGCTCGTCAATTGCTGCAAGCAACGCTTTTTTACGCACGGGTTTAGAAAGGTAGAGATCACACCCGGCTGCCAGCGCCTCCTCCTCAGCTTCACGCATGGCATGAGCCGTCAATGCCACCACGCGTGCCCGCCTCCAGCTCTTTGTTTGTTCCAGTTCACGCAAATTCCGTGTGGCAGTATACCCATCCATCACCGGCATCTGCACATCCATCAAGACCAGATCAACACCACCCTTCTCGAAGATGGTGAGCGCCTGCAATCCGTTCTCTGCTTCTAAAACATGGTGTGAGGTCCGCTTGAGAAACGCTTGAACCAAGAGACGGTTGTCCGGGGAATCATCGACAAGCAGAATCGTTATCGTCTCGGTGTTGTCTTCAGAATTGTCTTCAGAGTTGTGTTCAGATTCAACATCATCACTCTTGGCCGGAAGTGTCGATGCCTCGGAGGAGTGAAGATCATTGATACCAGGGGTCTCATCAACAGTCTCTACAGTCCGGGGAGTGTCCGACAGCTCTCTGGACTGAGCACCACTCTCCACAGCCGGCAGGGGCAGCGTGAAGGAGAAGAGACTCCCCTCCCCCAGATGACTCTCCACATGAATACCTCCCCCCATCAGCTCCACAAGCCGACGGCAGATGGTCAGACCGAGTCCCGTCCCACCAAACTGTCTTGATACCGAAGCATCTGCCTGCGTAAAGGGGTCGAACACCGTTGCCAACTTCTCTTTGGAGATGCCTACACCACTGTCCTGCACGGAAAACCGGTAGAGATCGCCATCCCACCGTTCAATGCCAACGGTAACCGATCCCTGCTCGGTGAACTTGATGGCGTTGCCCACCAGATTCATCAACACTTGACGGATTCTATCCGGATCGCCAATGACTGGGTGCGAGACATCTCTCTCCACTTCAAGAACAAGGGAGATCCCTTTCTCCTGGGCCAGAAGATCGAGAATCCCCACGACACCACCCGCCAATTCACTACTATCCATTGGCCGCGGATTCAGTTGGAGCTGTCCAGCTTCGATTTTCGAGAGATCCAAGATCTCATTGATCAGCGCCAACAGCGTTTCGCCAGCCTGATTGATGGTCTCCAACCAAGTGCGCTGTTCATTGGAAATCGGCGCTTCAAGCAGCAGCTCTCCCATACCGAGAATGGCGTTGATCGGAGTGCGAATTTCGTGGCTCATGGTGGCAAGAAAGGCACTTTTTGCAAGATTGGCCCGCTCCGCCTCCTGCTTTGCTTCCTTCAGCGCCTGTTCCGCTTGTTTCCGCGCAGTTATGTCCTCTTTGACAGCCAGATAGTTACTGATATTGCCGTCATCATCGTGAATCGGGCTGATGAGCGTGGATTCCCAGAACAGAGAGCCATCCTTGCGTCGGTTCAGCAGTTCACCACGCCAAGTACGACCAGAACTGATATCCTGCCACATCTCTTCATAGACGATCTGGGATGTCGTCTCGGTCTTCAGGATGCGCGGATTTTGGCCCAACGCCTCCTTCATGGTGTATCCGGTCACCTCGGAAAAGCGCGGATTGACGTACTCGATCTTACCATCAACATCAGTAATGACGGTCGTCACCGGGCTCTGTTGCACAGCCAGGAAAAACTTCTTCAACTCCGCCTCACTGCGTTTTCGTTCGGAAATATCCTGCTGAATGGCGATAAAGTGTTCAATACGGCCACTCTCGCCCCGCACCGGTGTGATGATGGATTCCTGATGATAGAGGGTGCCGTCTTTGCGACGGTTGACCATCTCACCCTGCCAGACACCACCATCAAGAATGATATCCCACAACGTCTTGTAGAAGGCATCTCCATGCATACCGGAGCGAAGCAGTTTCGGCGTTTGGCCAACCACCTCATCATAGTCGTACCCCGACAGACGGAGAAAAGCGGAGTTAAACCACTCGATTCGACCATGGGCATCGGTGATGATAATGGCATTGGCCGCTGCTTCCAGAGCGGCAGCTTGCAGATGGATCTTCTCCTCGGCTTGACGAAGCTTGGTGATATCCTGGGCAGTTCCGAAGAGACGCTGCACCCCACCATTGCGATTGAGAACCGCCTCTGCACGCGTATGAATGATGCGGATCTCGCCATCGAAGCGAACGATCCGGAACTCCTGATCCGAACGCTCCAAATCACCGCTGATCAGCGCATCCAACATGCCTTTAACGGAAACCGCATCATCCGGATGTGCCATATCAAACAGAGAGAGCTGCTCAGCCTCCATGCTACTGCCCAGTCCCATGATCTTGAACATCGTCGGAGACCACGTCTCATTGTCGGTTTCAGGATCACGCTCCCAACTTCCGAGCTGTGCAAGATCCGAAGCAACGGCCAGGCGATGACGGCTCTCTTTGAGGGCTGCTTCGGCATTGCGACGCCGCTCAAGATTCCGATAGCCCTGAATCATTGATGCGCAGGTTGCCAGAACCGGCTCCAGAAAAGCCAACACCGATCGGTCGAACCCCGATGACCGATTGGCAAGAACAATCTCACCGACGACTCTCTCCCCTCTCTTCAAGGGAATACCAAGAAACGACCTCAACTGAGGATGGCCATCCGGCAGACCACTACCGCTTTTCGGGTGATCAGCCGGTGCATTGGTAGAGATCACCTCACCACTCCTGATCACGGTCCCGAACAGATTATCCAGATCATGAAACTCCATCGTCTTCTGAGAGAACCGACCGACATACTTATGGATTTCCACATCTCTTTCGGTTGCGCTCATGGCATAGACGCGCAGATAGGAGCGGTTCTTGTCCGACTGGCGCACCTCGCCGATGAATCCATAGGCCGAATCCGTCAGTTTCAGAATATCGGTTAATAACGCATCGAAGAGTTTGAGCGGCTCTTCTTGGCTGATATAGAGTGCTTGAATCCTGTTGACGGTCTCAACCTGGAGTTCCAGAGTCCTTTTCGCCTCTCCCAAAGCCTCCTCGGCACGAATTCTATCGGTCACATCCGTCGAGATATCACAGATCCCTTCCGGTTTGCCGTCTTTATCGCGAATGAGAAATTTGGTCACGATAAAACTGCGCTGCTCGCCTCTGAGAAGGAGATTCTCCTCGTACACCATGGGAATACCGGTCTCGATCACCTTCCTGTCACTGCGTTCGGAGCGCGCCGCACCATCCCTGGGGATCAGATCACGGTCACACTTGCCCCGAATCTCATCCATCGGCATCTCCAGCAACTCGGCAAACCGGGTATTGGCCAGAAGATGGTGACCCTTGAGATCCTTGAGACGGATGAGTGCGTAACTGTTATCAATGATGGAGCGCAGTCGATTTCGGCTGGCGATGATCGCTTGGATGATCGGGTCGCTGGTTCGCATGAACAGAAAGACCCCAATCCCGACGACCACCAAACTCACCAACAGGACGGAGACCGTGGCCAGCAGAAAAGGCCTGCGGATTTCAGCCATGGAGATCTTCGCGACGATACCGAATCCAAACGCCGGAACTCCCGCATAAGCCGACAGCATCTCAATGCCATTCACATCGTGATGGATCATACTACCGGATTTCCCCGATAGAGCCTCACGCATGGGACATTTGGAATGGGTGTTTTTTTGATGTGAATCGAAATTCGAAAACTCCTCGACCCCGGGGCGTAACAGAAAATGGTGGATTCTGTTGTCGCTATGCCGATGAGCAACCAACAATGCACCACTATCACCAAAGCCACGATACTTGGTATAGGCCCTGCGGATCTGCAGCCCGACCTTCTCAATGGCCCACTGAACTGCCCCTTCTCCGTCGATCCTCTCCCCCTGGCTGGCCCGTTTGGCTCTGAGGTCGGAGCGAATCATCTCCTCAATAATTCGGGCCTGCGCCTGCGCCAGATCCTCCAATCGATTCCGCTCGCCATCAATCGCCGTATTATATAGGATTCCGACAGCAACGCCTCCAACGATCAGAGCAACCAATGCCATGATCGTAACCAACGCCCAGAGCCGTCGTGTGTCGGTATTCATTTGGTTACATAGACCGTGCGAGAACTGTTCGACGAATAGGGAAGATAAGACTCATAACGGCAGCTCTCAGTGAGGTACGCTCAATCGGAAGAGTTGGCATTGAGATTCTGTCAATAATGGCATACTTTTCCACTATCTTTAAATGGAAATGGCGCGAATCAAACAGTTCTGAGCTTTTCATTCCGGTTTGGGTTGCAAACATGCCTGCACAGCACACGACAGTCGGCATCATTATCGTCGGAGATGAACTACTCGGTGGTAAGCGACAGGATCGCCACATGCCCCATGTCATCGATCGACTCCACCCCTTGGGCATGCGCGTGGCCTGGGTTTATATGATCGGAGATGAACGGCAAGCGCTTGCGCGGTTTCTGCGCCGCTCCTTTACCAATAAAGAGACCGTTTTCTGTTTTGGTGGTATTGGTGCCACACCGGACGATATTACACGTCAGGCGGCGGCCGATGCTCTGAACGTTTCACTGATCCGACATCCGGAAGCGGTCAGAGAGATTGAAAAACAGTTTGGCGAAACCGCCTACCCCCACCGCATCCTCATGGCGGAACTTCCACCACAAGCGGGAACTATTCCGAACGAATACAATGGGATTCCAGCTTTTTTCGTGGATCATCATTATTTCCTGCCCGGCTTTCCCGAGCTGGCGTGGCCAATGCTTGAGTGGGTGATCGAACACCGCCTTCCTCAATGCAACAGCCGTGAATCCGACACCTCTCTTATTGTGTCCGATATTGGTGAAAGCGTGCTGCTTCCCATCCTTGAAACGATGACGGAGAGATACCCGGAGGTGATCTTCTCCTCCCTTCCGCAGCTTCAACCGCTGAGGATCGAACTCGGACTACGCTCTCGAAATCCCGAGGCTCTCTCTCGTGCGGAACAGGATCTACACGACACTCTTCATCAAGAAGGAATCACCATATTCGTTCAGAACACTTGATCTTTCCCGATTCTCAACGCATTTTCCGACCATCGCACCTTCCAATGCCATTGCCATTTCTCCAATGAAACGTACACTGGTGGGACTCTTAACACCCAACCATCTCACACCGGTCAGGAAACCCCGTCACCATGAGCACTCCGAAACGCACGCAACCTTACCGGCTCGACGTTAAAAAGGAAGAGACCGTTCAGATCTGCATCTGCGGACAGACGGACTCCCCTCCCCTCTGCGACTGCTCCCACCCCGACCACACCGACCCCTTCGAATTTACACCGGAGAAGGATGAAACCTTAACCATCTGTGGGTGTGGGCGCAGTGACGCACTGCCTTGGTGCGACGGCAGCCATACCGAGTGCTGATGCGGTGGCATGAAGAAGAGGGCAGTATCGGTTCATTCCTACCGAAACCACTCATTGAACGTTGTTATGGTTAAATCTATTTTTTTATTGACCTTTTTGCCAAAAATCAGTATAAACTGTCTCTCACGGTCGCTCTTTCGACGCGGCTTTTGGCAGGTTCCACACACGCAACGGGAGGAGTATGCATGAGTCTCTTGATTATTGTCGGTGGAACGGCGCTGCTTGTCTCGTTTGCGGTTCATTCGGCATTAAAATCGACACGTCATGTCCAGCCGGAACCGGTACGGATTCGGGTTGAAGCGAAACGCCGCCGCAGGCGATAGACGTTCTGACACATTTACGATGATGTACACATTTTGAGACTGCCCTAGCTCGAAACGTGTGCCATACGTCGTTGCCTGGACAAGCCGTCCATGGCGGGGTCTCTACTCTCCTTCTCAACCCCTGCTGTGGGCGGCTTTTTCGTTCTGCTCATTCAAGACGTACAATCCCCTCCCACAACCACCCTTGTCCAGGCCGTCAATGCCATGACAAAGCGCCCCCCTTCGCCTGCTTATCCATTTCACCCTCCACATGCTTCTGAACGCTATTGTGACGGCAAACTGTTGATCACCAGAACAGTTTTTACATAATATTGCGTCTGGCACGGAACTTGATCCACCACAATGCGGCCACCCCTATTTCAGACATCACGGATAGGTGGCGACAGAAGAAGAGTGGCCCGAAAGTGTGAAACCGGGGAGAGAGATTTCCTCCCCCAGCCCAAAATCCTTCGATCAAGGGGCATCGACGCGTTCGACGACCCTTACGGGAAGAGAGACCATGTCCCAGAACAGTACAACCAACTCCGCAGCTCCCATTCAACAGCCTCAAGATTGGCTGGAGAGCGACACCCACAGCAGTGAACGCGCCTTTCTGACCCGCTGGTTGAATACAATCTGCTTGACAGGCGATCATGTTCTGCTCAGGGATGAGATCCTTGAAGCCCTCTCTTCCTAT
This sequence comes from Magnetococcales bacterium, assembly GCA_015231265.1. Lineage (GTDB taxonomy): Bacteria > Pseudomonadota > Magnetococcia > Magnetococcales > JADGBX01 > JADGBX01. The sequence goes on from JADGBX010000001.1 coordinate 87,559, forward strand.
AAAGAGCGTTTTCCACCCCCCAACCCGGACACCACCCCGATTCTGGATTATCTGACCGCGACGATTCAGGAGATTCTCATCAGCTCGGACGATGTCTCCCTCGCCCTACGCCCTGGAATCGGCAGCTGGAGCTATCTCCGCCACAGCTTGGAATCCGGCCACTATAAGATGATCGATGTCGCAACCTATCTGGCGCGCAAAGAGTCGCTGGTTCCGACTGAAGGGAGCATGGAGCAGGAGATTCTTGAACTCGATTTTGCGGCGTTGAACCGTTTCTATCGACCCGTTCCCTCCCAAGAGGAGATTGGGCACGGTGGAGAGTTCCAAGCACGTGAGTTGTCGGAACGACTCGGTGATGAACCGGAGAGCCGAGCCAACACCCTACTTACCTTCCTGCAAAGCTGGAACAGCCGTCATGAACAACGGGTTCTGATCAAGGAGAGCCTGAAGACGGGATCGTCGCTGATCACCGCCCTCAAGCAGGCAGTGGATGACATTGGCCGTCTCGAAGACTCGACGCCTTTGATCACACTGAACAGCTATCTGGGCACCCATGGCTTGACCCAGGGTTGGGGTGCAACACCTGCGATTGCGCTCGCCCGTCTGCGTCAGGTACAGAGCATCATCAATGGAAGTGATGCTGCCACGCTCCAGGATTTTCTCTCCGAGGGTCTACCGGTACGCACCGTCGCCGTCTTGACACCCCACGGCTTTTTCGGCCAAGAAGGGGTGTTGGGTCTGCCGGATACCGGTGGTCAGGTTGTCTACATCCTTGATCAGGTGCGGGCGTTGGAGATCGCCATGCAGAGACGCCTGGACCAACAGGGATTATCGGACACCCCACGCATCGTCATCCTCACCCGCCTGATCCCCGAGTGTCACGGCACCGGTTGTGATGTCCCTCTGGAACCGGTGGACGGCACCAAACATGCGGTGATTCTTCGCGTTCCCTTCCGCCACCCTTCCGGGCGCAAAGTGCGGCGCTGGATCTCCCGTTTCGAACTCTGGCCCTACGTGGAGCGCTACGCCCTGGATGCGGAGCGTGCTCTGAAGATGCATCTGGTCAACGCCTCACCGGACCTGATCATCGGCAACTACTCCGACGGCAATCTGGTCGCCGCTCTGATGGCCCGTCGTTCCGGCGCCATCCTGGCCACGATCGCCCACGCCCTTGAGCAGACGAAATACTTCAACTCCGCTCTCTATTGGCAGGATAGCGAAAAGGACTACCACTTCTCCTGTCAGTTTACCGCTGACTTGATCGGCATGAACGCATCGGACTTCATCATCTCCAGCACCTTTCAGGAGATCGCCGGTGACACCACCCGCGTGGGCCAATATGAAAGCCATCAGGCATTCACCATGCCCGGTTTCTGTCGTGTCGTGCACGGAACCGATGTGCGCAACGCCAAGTTCAATATCGTCTCACCCGGTGTTGATGAACGCATCTACTTCCCGGCTGACCAAACCGAGCAACGCCTGACGGATCTGCACGGTCAAATCACTGAGTGGATCTACGGTGACGACCAACGTCACGGCTGTCGCGGGCATCTGGAGAACCGCGACAAACCGTTGATCTTCACCATGGCCCGACTGGATCGCATCAAGAACATCACCGGTCTCGTCGAGTGGTACGGACGCAACAAGAAGCTTCAAGAGCAGGCCAACCTCTTCATCATTGGCGGCTATGTGGATGTGGAGGAGTCCAACGACCGAGAGGAGCGGGAACAGATCCTCAGCATGCACCACATCATGGACCGTTACGATCTGGACAAACATGTCCGCTGGCACGCCGCCAGTACCGACCGTCGCTTCAACGGCGAAGTGTATCGGGTGATCGCCGACAGCAAGGGGGTATTCGTTCAACCTGCACTCTATGAAGCGTTCGGTTTGACGGTTGTTGAGGCGATGAGCACCGGTCTCCCCACCTTCGCCACCCGAAACGGCGGTCCTTTCGAGGTGATCGTTGACGGCACCTCCGGTTTCCACATCGACCCACAAGATGGTGATCAGGCCAGCGAAACCCTTGTACGCTTCTTCGAAACCTGTAGTAAGGATCCCAACCACTGGCAGACCATTTCCAAAAGCGCTCTTAAACGCATTGAGGAGAACTACACCTGGTCACTCTACGCCGACAAAACGCTCTCCCTCACCGGACTGCACGCGCTGGGACGCACCTTTATTTCTAACAAGAAACAGGCACTGGATCGCTACCTGGAAGCGATCTTCAAACTACAGTACCGACCCCGTGCCAATGACATCCCTCGTTGATTGTGGCTGGATGCCCGTTTCATAGCGGGCATCGCCACTCTCGACGACGAATCGTGACGAAAGAACTAGGAGAATCATGAACAGACTCTTCACGCTCTATCACACCATACTCAGCAACCCGCTCTACCTGAGTGCCGTCCTGATCATGCTTCTGCTCTCGCTGATCGGCTTGATCACACTGTTATTGGAGATGGCGCTCTATGTAATTCTGCCTCTCTCAGGGTATTATCTCTATCTGGAACAGACCAACCAGGAGATTCCGGAAAGTTTGAACGCGTTCAAGGAGCGGTTATCCGGTTTTTCATCCATGTTGAAGAATCAGTTTCTCTCTCGCATGGGTTTTATCGCCTGATTGATATCTCCAAAGGGAGTTCACGATGCGACAGTGGCGCTGCCTGCCGTGCGACTACGTCTATGACGAAGAAAAAGGGATGCCGGATGCCGATATTGCTCCAGGCACCCGCTTCGACGATCTTCCTGAATCGTGGCGGTGTCCCAACTGCGGCGTACCCAAAGAGGGGTTCGAACCAGTGGATGGAGACATGGAAGTGATTGAACTGGAGGGGGATGCTTGGTAGTGGCATTCACCTGACATCTATCACACGACTGGCTTGGCAATCCTGTCGAGGACAAGAACAGGCGTCCCTACATGCACCCGGTCGAAGAGTTCACACACATCCTCATCTGCCATGCGGATACAACCATGGGAATCCGGGCGTCCCAGACTCCCCGTGTGGGGTGTCCCGTGAATATAGATGTAACGCTCGAAGGAGTCACATCCCGACCCCTGATTGTGACCGGGCTGACACCCCTCAAGTCGTAGAATCCGCGTTGTGATCCAATCACCGGGAGGTGGTGGCGTCCCGATCTTCAACTGTTCTCCAGTAGCCTCACGCCCCTTGAAAACCATACCCAAAGGCTCTCCCTCACCAATTCGGGCGGCAATGCGATGCAACCCGGTGGGTGTCATGCCACTGCCATCCTTGGTACCGAATCCAGCCGATCCAGTGGAGATCAGCCAACTCAACACCTTCTTCTCCGCGGCCGGTAATAGATGGAGCCGTTGCGTCTGACCCGTGACGACGATGGCCGGTTCGTCCCCATCCCAACCATGATCTATGAGTTGACGCCGAAGGGTATCACGAGAGAAATCCATTCCGTTCATCCTCTCTTCTTCAAAGAAAAACCCCCGGATCCACGAAGATCCAGGGGTTGATAGTCACGCTATTCGATCGCTCGGAGACGGTTGATCAATCGTCACCACCACCCATGAGCCCCAAGAGCTGCAGCAGGTTGATAAAGAGATTGAAGACGTTCAGAAACATCGAGAACGCCGCTGCTGCCGGATGCAGAGCCCAGGGATTCTCTTTAAGGGTCTGCGTCTCCCAGAGAATCAAGCCGGAGAAGATCATGGCTCCCATGGCAGAGAAGGCCATGGCCATTACGGTCGACTGCACGAACATGTTGATCAGACCGCCGACGATCAGAACGATCAATCCGGCGAAAAGCATGCCACCCATGAACGAGAAATCACGCTTGGTAGTCAGGGCATAGAAGGTCAGTCCCAGGAAGATGCCTCCGGTCATGGCGGCTGCCTGACCAACGATGTGCGACATCCCGTTACCCAGGAAGAGGGCGATCATGGGAGCAACCATGGCACCGGCCAAACCTGAAGCCAGGAAGAGAGTCGGCGGACCCGGCTTCCAGTGGGCCAGCATGGCGCCACCAAAAAAGAGGAACATCATGATGAAGGGGTGTTCGTAGACGAAGGGAATGCCCATGCCGACGGTACCGGCAGCCACGGCTATCACCATGCTGGCGGCCAGATAGGCATACACCTGTTTCAGATAGGTAATGGCATTGGCCGTGATATCGCCGACGGCCTGCTGCCCAGCGGCTGTGCCTTCTCCAGTGGCGGTACGATTCATCTGTGACGCCATGGTGGCTGCAGTGCTTGCCATTGATTGGCCATCCCGCATCTCCTGACGCTCTCGAGAGACCGAGACACTCGGGGTACGCTCATTTGGACTATTCACGTTTTCCGCTCCTTGGGATATCTCTGGCCTTGGTGTGCAAGTCCATACTCTTTCTTGGGAAAGATCGTGGTCAGGCCACCGTGGCGCGTTGTATACTTGCGTTGAACTTCGATTGGGGGATTGGAACCCCTCCCCTGAATATTAGCATGATGCCCCTCTGATGCAAGAGGTGCGTCCTCTTGAAACGGTTATTTCGGCACCGCACAAAGAGCATGAATCCCCACATGTATTCATGAACGATGCATTCACTTTGCATACGACATGACTCTACGCGCACCGCCGCACATCTTTGCACTAGGTATCTCTGCATTCACGGGAACCAAACAACCGGATGCAGATGAGTTGAGTGAGTAAACGTTATGGGCAATAGGGCGACAAAGGGAAAGTCGGTCAGGCGCAAACAACGTCATGAACGCATTCTGAAGGCGATGATGCGGTTGCTCGAAAAGGGCGAACGCAAAATCTCCACTTCCGACCTTGTCGACGAAGCCGACGTTTCCAAATCTCATCTTAACCGCCACTTCAAAGGACGCGAAGGCGTCTATCTTGCTCTTGTTGACCGGATTGAAGAGCACTTTCTCCCCCGTGAAGAAGTGTGGTCCGTAGGATTTCCGGAACCCCTGCAGCGCCTTCAGGCGATGTTCCAAGCGCACATCAAATTCTTCACCGACAATCCCGGACTCTGCCGCGTCTTTCTCGTTGAGGGCATCATTCCCGGCTTGGCGGCCCGAAAAATGGTGGATGTTAATGGCCGGGTTATGGTGCATGTCAAAGAGGTATTGGATGAAGCACGCAGTGGCGGCTCTATCTCCGAAGATGTCTCCTCTTCCGCCGCTGCCCAGATGTTCATGAGTCTGGTCCAATCCCGCGCCCTGACCATCATGCACCCCGGGACACGCAAGACTGCTCCTGACAGTGGTTGGCAGGAGATGTGGACACTCTTCTCCCATGCCGTTCTGTTTACGGACATCCGAACGGATTCTGACGATTCCGCCTATCTCATTGGCGATGAACGAAACAGACAGGACATTCAAACAGAGAAGAGTTCCGTTGAGAAGACACCTCCCCCAGAGACCACATCAACGGACTCCCGCTCTACCTCGCCCCGGCACGTCTCTGAAAGCTGTGTCGACTCGACGGTAGAACAGCTCTCGGAAAACGTGCTTTCGACAACCAGGACATAAGCAGGAGCCTGATCGTTCGCCCCTTAGGGCGTGTCCTCAATTATGACGAAATCGCGTTTG